>DASXGQ010000113.1:0-29523 GCA_036488995.1 Caulobacteraceae bacterium | reverse complement strand
ACGGCAGGAGGACTTGTTACCTTAAGCTGGAGCACGAGTTTGGTCTCGATTGTAGTTTTCTACGATTCGCGCATGCTCCTCCGTCCGCCATAGTGCCAACGAGATGATTTATGACACGATGTCCTACTCGCTCAGCTTTCCACTGTATTCTTCCCACCCAGTGAACGTCTCAGCCTCATCGAGGATGGATTGGTAAGTGCGGTCGTATTCCGCAAGCAGTGCGGCCGCGTTGGTGATCTCCTTCTTGCGGGCGTGCTCCGCGAGGTCGCGCAGCCGAATTGCCCAAACCAAGCCGACCGCCGCCCCTGCAATAGCGCCCACCTGTCCGGCGGCGCTGTTAACAAGGACGCTGGTTGCGCCAGCGTCGTGCGCGGCGTGGCCGATAAGAGCGCCGAGCAGGGTGGCGACTAACACCTCTATCGTCGCGGTGGTCACCCAGTGGCTAGGGCGAGCCGCCAGAGTTTCAAAGGCGTGGTGCTCGTCTCTGTTCTCAGCTTCGTGGAAGTGCATCACCGCTACGTCTTTGGCCCTGTCGAGTCGGATGAGACGCTTGCGTAAAGCCTCGTCCTCTACGGAGAAGTAGAGTCGCCTCAGGCCATATAGGTAATCTTCTCGCGCGCGATCCCGCTCTGCCTCATGCGCTTTAGGATTGAATGGGCGAAGATCAATGCGCGAAAACAGCGGGGCCTGTTCAAGACGCTCGACTTCGGTCCGGATACCGGCCTCGGTCTGGAGCTCAACTATCCGAGCTTGGAGCGCTTTGACATGTTCTCGGTAGTGAAGCGCCCAGCGCTTCTGCGTCCAGCCCTTGGTCGAAACCGGATTCGGAGTAAGAGCCGCAACCTCGTCTTCGTCACCGTCAGCCACGTGCTTCACCCCCGTGCCACCCATCGCATTCTCTCGTTAGCGAGACGAGATACAACCCGGGTACCCAATTTGGGGCAGAAGTACCTGTCACCTGAAGCGCTGCGCTGATAGCAGCCCCGGACCGGTGAGTTCAGCCGAACTCCACTTATCCGGACAGGAGCTCCTGCTACCGTGAACCGTCACCCTGTGGCCGGATCGGACGCCCGCCCTCCGCATAAAGCGCCTCGATCAGCGGGCAGCCTGGATCGCGCCCGGCGTCGCAAGCCCTCACCGAGGCCGCCAGGACCTGTTCCATCCGCTGGAGGTCGGCGATCCGCGCCTGGACGGCCTGCAGGTGGGACACAGCCAGGGTCCTGACCTCGGCGCATGCTTCCTGCCCCCCGGCGGCCAGGTCCAGCAGGGCGCGAACCTCGTCGAGGGTGAAGCCCAGTTCGCGCGCCCGTCGCACAAAGCCCAGCCGTCCGACATCGTCGGCGCCGTAGCTGCGGTAGCGGCCTCGCCGCGGCGGCGCGGGCATCAATGCAATGCGCTCGTAGTAGCGGATCGTCTCGATATTGCAGCCGGTGCGGCGCGAGAGCTCGCCGATGGTGATCGCCTGGTCGGTCACGGGGACCTCTTCCAAAAGGGGCTTGAGTCTGTAGTCGCTACAGGCGCCATGTTCGCACGCAACGCATCTGGAGATGGCGGCATGACGGCCGGCAGCGGGCTTCGAGTGGGACGAGATGGACCGGGCGGCAAACCGGCCGAGACCGCGCTGAGCTGGGCTGCGATCGCTGCGGCGGCGGGGGCGGTCATCGCCTGGGCCGCATGTTGTGTCCTGCCGATGTCGCTGGCGCTGGCGGGACTGGGCCTGGGCGGCCTCAGCTGGATCGCGGGCCAACGCGCCTGGCTCACCCTGGCGGCGCTCGCGGCGATCGGCGCGGGTTGGGCGCTCACCTGGCGGCGGGCGCGGATGTGCCGTCTCGACAGCGCCTGCGCAGCGCCATCGCGCCTTGGGATCATGCTTCTCGCAGCCGCCAGCGCTCTCGTCCTGCTCGCCCTGATCTGGCAGCCGATCGTCGAGCCGTGGGCGCTGCGCCTCATCCGGAGCGCCCGCGCATGAGCACGGCGCAGATCCAGCTCCGCTCCACACTGACCTGCCCCCAATGCGGCCACCGGGAGACCGAGACGATGCCTGTGGACGCCTGCCAATACTTCTACGACTGCAAAGGCTGCGGCGCAGTGCTCAAGCCGCAGCCGGGCGACTGCTGCGTGTTCTGCTCATACGGCGACGTCGCCTGTCCCCCGATCCAGGAGGGCGGCGGCGCGGCGTGCTGCGGCTGAGGGTGGGTACGGTCGCGAGGACCAAGGCTCGAACTCAGCCCCCCGAGACCGCCTTCCGCTGACGCTCCGTCACTGCCCCATACAGATCTTCTCCCCAGCCCGCCGCCTTCGCCCCCAGCGCGAACTCCGGAGGCACGACCTCCGGGCCTGCGCCCGGCGAGAGCGGCGGGCTGAAATAGCCCAGCGCGTAGCTGCCCATCTGGTAGCCCAGCAGGGCCTGCAGCTTCGGCTCGAGGGTGCGGGCGATCGCAGGCGGGCAGGAGAGGTACTGGTTTTCCTCCTGGCGCAGCCAGCCCAGGCAATAGGTGAGGTTGATTCCGATGCGATCCATCGCCGAGCGGTTCTCGCCGCCCCCGTGGATCACCGAGCCGGAATAGATCAGCACCGAGGCGGGCCGCATGACCGCCTGAGTCACCTCGTGAGGTTCGGCGCGCCGGCCCTCGGCCCAGGTCGGGCTGCCGGGAACGACCTGGGTCGCGCCGTTCTCCGCGGTGAACTCCGTCATCGCCCAGATGGTGTTGAACTGGGGTTCGACGCCTTTGAGGAAACCGCCCCAGGCGAGGCGGTCGCGGTGCAGCGGCTGGGCGCCCTGGCCAGGCTTGAGGCGGATCACCTGGGTGAGGTGCAGCTGATAGCGGTCGCAGGCGCGCAGAAGGAAGTTATCGCAGGCGGCCAGGATGGCCGGATGCATGATCAGATCGCGGCAACGCGCCGAGCGCGCAGCCAGGGCGCCGGTGCGCGTGGTCGAATAGCCGGTGAAGGCGTCGCGCCCCGCGGAAGTCGCCTCGATATAGGGCCCGATCTCATCCATCACCGCCGCGACCTCGGCCGGCGTGATCACCGCATCCAGGACCAGGGCGCCGTCGGTATCCAGGATCTCTCCGACCGTCTCGGGCGCGGCGTCGGCGGGCAGATGTTGGAGTTCGGGCATGAGTCTCTCCCTGGACGCCTGAAGGGTCTTCCGCCCCGGCGGCTCGCCAGGGACAATGGACTACGGGGCGGGGGGAGTTGTCACCCAGGTATTCGGTCAGAAACGACACCAACCCATCGAGGCAGCACACACGCTTCCCTTCTCCCCTTGCGGGAGAAGGTGGCCTCGCGGAGCGAGGTCGGATGAGGGGTCGACGCACCTGTCGGGTGGAACGCGGCGCCGCTCTGCGGAGGGTTGGGGGGGACCCCTCATCCGTCCGCCTTCGGCGGCCACCTTCTCCCGCAAGGGGGGAAGGGAGTCCTATGCGCCTTGAACAGCTCGATTGGTCTGGGACGTCGCCATCCTCACGGAATCAGCAACACCCGCCCGACCGCCTTGCGGCTCTCGATATACGCGTGCGCCGCGGCCGCCTCGGAGAGGGGAAAGGTCTTGTCGATCAGGACCTCGATCTTCCCAACGGCCGCCTCGTCGATCAGTCGCTGGATATTGTTGTAGGCCCTATCGCTGCTGATCTCGGCGCCGAGGAAGACGCCCTGCAGCGTCTGATTGCCGCCCATCAGCGAGGAGACGTCGACCGTCATGGGCTCGCGCCCGGCCCCGCCGACCATCGAGACACGCCCGCGATAGCCCAGCGAGCGGATGGAGGATTGCAGGGTCGAGCCGCCGACCGGGTCGACCACGAGGTTCACCCCCTTGTTCTCGGTCAGGCGCATGACCTCGGTGACGACGTCGTGGGTGGCGTAGTTGATGCCGTGGTCGAGGCCGAAGCGCTCGAGCTTCTTGAGGCGCTCGTCGCTGGAGGCCGTCGCCAGGACCCGCGCGCCGGCGCGCTTGGCCAGCTGGATCGCCGCAACGCCGACGCCGCTGGCGCCCGCCTGCACCAGCACGGTCTGACCCGCCTTGAGATGACCGAACTCGAAAAGGCACTCGTCCGCCGTTCCGAAGGCGACCGGCATCACGGACGCCTTGCCCACATCGAAGCCGGCAGGGATCCGCCAGGCGCCGCGCGCCGGCACGGAGCGGAGCTCGGCGTGGGAGCCGAACGCACCGCAGGTGGCGACCTTGTCGCCAACCTTGAACTCCGTGACCTGCTCGCCGACCTCGATCACCTCGCCGGCCGCCTGGTAGCCGACGATGTGCGGATTGGTGACGAGCCGGCCGCCGAACCGGTTCAGAACGTCGCCGCCCTCGATGCTGACGGCCTCGACGCGCACCAGTATGCCCTTGGGATGGCAGGTCGGATCCTCGACCTCCTCGTAGCGCAACACCTCGGGGCCGCCGTTTTCGTAATAGACCGCCGCTTTCATTTCGGAACGTCTCCTCAAGGTTCTGTTTTCGGACTGTTGGTTGGCTGCGTGCCAGACGGCGACGCTACGGAACACCCAGAAAAACTGGCGGGCGCCTCGGGAAAGATGCACGTGAGAGGAGCCCGCGCCAGCCGAATGGCGTGAGCAAGGGTTTCGACACGCGAGGCCGCCACATGTCCTACCTTCACCCTCGCACCCACCTTTCGACCCATGAGGTCACCAACCAGGCCGACCCCCTGGAGGACGTGAACCTCTTTAGCGCCGACGCCATACTGAGGCCGGTGTGCGAGTGGTCCGGCGCCGGGACGTACGCCGAGCGCCTCTCCGAGTTCGGCGCCAGCGTCGGCGCGTCGGAGACCCAGCGCTGGGCGGCGGAGGCCAACCGGGTCACACCGACCTTCCTGCCCTACGATCGCTTCGGGCGGCGGATCGACGAGGTGGAGTTCCACCCGTCCTATCACCGGCTGATGCAGCTGGGGCTCGAGGCCGGCGTTTCGGGCGCCGCCTGGAATGTTCCAAGCCACGGCCACGCCCTGCACGCGGCCCTGCTCTTCCTGATGGGCCAGGCGGACTTCGGCGTCACGTGCCCCATGTCGATGACCTACGCCGTCGTGCCGGCCCTTCGAGTCGAGCCCGCCGTCGCCGCGGCGTGGGCGCCCCGCGTGACGACGGAAGCCTACGATCCGCGCTTCGCGCCTGCCGCGCAGAAGCGCGCCGCCACCATGGGCATGGCGATGACCGAGAAGCAGGGCGGCTCGGACGTCCGCGCCAACACCACACGCGCCGAACCTCAAGGCGACAGCTCGTATGTGCTCACCGGCCACAAGTGGTTCTGCTCAGCGCCGATGTCCGACGCCTTCCTGACGCTGGCCTATGCGCCGGGCGGGCTCACCTGCCTGCTCGTCCCGCGCTGGCGCGACGATGGCGAGCGCAACGAGATCGAGATCCAGCGGCTGAAGGACAAGCTTGGCGATCGCTCGAACGCCTCGGCCGAGATCGAATACCGCGGCGCGAGCGCCGTGCGCGTGGGGGAGGAGGGCCGCGGCGTGCGCACGATCATCGAGATGGTGCAGCTCACCCGGCTCGACTGCATCATCGGCTCGGCCTCCCAGATGCGTCAGGCCGGCGCGCTCGCCGCCTGGCACGTCGAGCGTCGCCTCGCCTTCCAGCGCAAGCTGATCGACCAGCCGCTGATGCGCGCAGTGCTGGCGGACCTGGCGCTGGACGTCGAGGCCGCGGTGGCCCTGGCGTTCCGGCTGGCCCAGGCGATCGACCGGTCGTCCGCCGACCCGCGCGAGGCGGCCCTCGCCCGTATCGGCCTGCCGATCGCCAAGTACCTGGTGACCAAGCGCGCCCCGGCCGTGATCGCCGAAGCCCTGGAGTGCCTGGGCGGCGCGGGGTTCATCGAAGAGGCGCCGATGGCGCGACTCTTCCGCCAGTCGCCGCTCAACGCGATCTGGGAAGGCAGCGGCAACGTCATCGCCCTGGACCTGCTCCGCGCCCTCGGCCGCGAGCCGGACGCGCGGGAGGCGCTGCTGACGGAGGTGCGCGAGGCGGCGGCCGGCGCGAGCGCGCTGAGGGGTGTCGCCGAGGAGACCGAGCAGTTGCTCACCACGCAGATCCCCGAACCGTCGGCGCGTCACGCAATCGAGCGGCTGGGCCTCGCGCTCGCGGCGGCGACCCTGTCGCGGCACGCCGAGCCGGCGGTGGTCGGGGGGTTCGTGACTCGGCGGGTTCGGGAGTCGAGCCTGACGTTTGGGGCGGGGACGGGGGAGATTGATGAGGGCGTGTTGATCGGGCGGCTGGGGCTGAGAGCGTAAGGCGCGGCGCCTCAGTCGATGATGTGGGGAACGAAGCGGGAGAGATTGCCGGTGATCAGGCCGTCCTCGCGGATTCCCATGCCAGCCGGGTTGCCGTCGACGATCCAACTGCCGATCACCGGCCGGGCGCCGTCGAAATCCGGCAGATCGAACAGTCCCTGGTAGACGGTCCGCGCGTCGTAGGGCCCATGCTTCTCCGCAAGCCGCTGGCCCCGGCGCACGACCTCGACGTTGGCGCCTTCGCGGCCGAGCGAGGGCTTGGCGACGTAGCTGTCGGACGCGGGGCCATCGCAACTCGCCCAGAGCAGGTTGGGATGGCGCGGGAACATGTCCCAGAGCACGGTCAGTATGACCTTGTTGCTCCAGATCATTTTCCAGATCGGCTCGATCCAGACGGTCGACCCTGCGTCCTCGGCGATGTGACAGCCGAAGGGCTCATGGACGAGCCACTCCCATGGATACAGCTTGTAGAGGGTTACGATCGGCTCATTCCGCAGACCAACGAACCGACGGCCGTCCCAGCCGACGTCGGAGATCAGTATCGGCTCGGCCCGAATGCCCGCCTCCGACGCTGTGTCGATCAGATAGGCGGTGGTCACGGCGTCCTCGCCGGTGGTTTCGCGTGCGTGGGCGAAGTGCCCCGACGAGCCGCGAAGGTAGGGGGCAATGTCGCGCCACTTCGCCACCAGTTTCTCATGCAGGCTGTTGAACTGGTCGTTGTCGGGAAAGCATTCGGTCTTCCACGCCCATTGCACGACCGCCGCCTCGAGCAGGCTGGTGGGGGTGTCGCAGTTGAACTCGAACAGCTTGGGCGGACCGGAGCCGTCGTACCCCAGGTCGAACCGGCCATAGTTGAGGGCGGGTGGCTCTTCGCGCCATGCTCGCTCGATCAGCGGCCAGCACCAGGGCGGAATGTCGAAGCGATCGAACAGCCTGCGGCTGACGATGTACTCGCCGGCCTCGACGAACATCTTGTAGAGCTCGGCGGTCGCACGCTCGATCTCTTCGACCTGAGCGAGCGAAAAGCGATAGCAGGCCGCTTCATTCCAGTAAGGCGCGCCGGCCGCCGTATGCCAGACGAGACCGAGGGCCTCGACCTTGGACTCCCAGTCCGGCCGCGGGGCGATGGTGAGCCGCCGCACCCCTATTCGCCCGCGCCGCCGTCTCCCCCGCCGCCATGGCCCTCGGCGGTCCCACCGAACCCGCCGCGGGCGACAGAATAGCTTTCCGAGGCCGGTGTGTAGGCGACGCCGGGTTGGGGGGCGTCGGATCCATAGCTGACGCTCTCGCCGACCGCCGGAATCCGGATGCCGGAGCCGAAGTAGCGGGGGTGGTAACCGCCCCCGCCGTTGCACTGGTCATCCTCGACGCGGACGCCCGCGCTGTCGACGCAGGCCCGCGTCGGCGCCGGAGCGTCCCACGACCCGGACTCCCCCCTGTCACAGGCGCTCAAGGCGGCGGCCGACGCGGCCATTACCGCCGTGAGACGGATCACCTTTGATTTCGACACCTGCCCCTCCCCCGATCGAGCGTAAATTTTCTTAGCCCGGCGCCGCGCGGCGTAACCGGGACATGAGGTCGCGCGTATCCCACGACGCGGGCGCCACTCACCGGCGCGTCGTGGGTTGACCAAGAGACATCATGACGTCATGATGTCTCATCCCGGCAACCGCTGCTACGTTGATTCGTGGAGTGGAAATCGTGTTCGCTGAGTTCAATATTTCAGAGAAGGGCGCCGGCTCATACTGGATGCTCTCTATCCTCCGATGGGTGATGGTTATAATCTTCATCTCATTCGGAATTCAAAAGTTCACGCCTCAGTCTGCTCATGGAATTGCGCTATATATAACCCATAGTCCATTTGTTTCGTGGCTGCAGATCTTCGGGATCAGGGGTGAGGCCTATCTCCTCGGTGTTATCGAGTTGACCACGGCGAGCCTTCTCGCTCTAGGCGCATTTATTCCCGTCATTTCCGCGCTCGGCTCGCTGATGGGAATGGGTACGTTTGCCATCACATGGTCGTTTTTCTTCACGACGCCCGGTGTCGTCAAATGGAGTTTGTCCCCCGACCCGATAGCATGGAATCTTAACGGTGAGTTCCTGTATAAAGACATCGTCCTGCTTTGCGTTTGCGTCGTCCTGTTTCTGACGTCCATTCCGAAGAAATATGTTTCCACTTCGGTTGCATTGATACGGCGCCTTGGCGTAGCGCCCCTCGCGCGCTGAATGTGACATCCATGGACGGGGCTGTTGATACGGTAGAAGAGCGACAATGTGATCATGCCTGAAAGTCCTTCCACGCGGCTCCCGCTTTACGCACAGGTCGAGGACGTTCTTTCAGACCGCATTTCCAGCGGCGTGCTCCCTGTTGGGGCGCAACTCCCGTCAGAAGAGGAGTTGATCCGCGAGTTCGATGTCAGCCGAACCACGATCCGAACGACGATCCAGAACCTCGTACGCCAGGGCCTCGTCGAGATCAGACGCGGGCGGGGAACGTTCGTGGCCTCGCCCAGGATGACGCAGGAACTCACCGAGCTGACCGGCTTCGTGGAGGACATGCAGGTGTTGGGTCGTATCCCGACTGCCCGTGTAGTTGGCCGAGAGGTTGTCCCAGCCGACGGCACGGTTTCTGGAAAGCTTGCGATTGCGCCGGGAACACCCGTAGTTCGGATTCGGCGTGTCCGCCTCTCGGACGGCGTGCCGCTGTCCTTCGACGAAACATATCTGCCGGAGGATGTTGGTCGGAAGGTCATGGCCGATGACCTTACGACAGAGCCCATCTTCACCCTGTTGGAAGAGAGGTATGATACGCCGCTCGTCGAAGCGGAATACGAACTGGAAGCCGTGGCCGCTGCTCCTGACGTTGCAGTGGCGCTGGAGATTCGGACTGGCAGCCCGATCTTCCTGATTGATCGGACCTCGTACACGCTGGGTCATCGCCCGGTCGATTACGAGAGGTTGCACTATCGAGGTGACAAAATACGCTTCAAGACACGTCTGGCGCGGCGCCGTGTTCATCGTGGCGCCTGAAGGCGGCTCACGAATTGTTGGCGTCATCCCTCGGGTTATTTTGCATCTCTGCCGGCGCCAGCGCTCTGGGCGGGGCGCTCGGCATGGCGAGCGGCATCTTCATCGTGCCGATCCTGACGATGTTTCTGGGCGTGGATATGCATGTCGCCATCGGCGCCAGCATCATCTCGGTCATCGGCTGTTCCTGCGGAAGCGCGGCGCCGTTCCTCAGGGAGCGCCTGACGAACGCGCGGCTCGCCATCGTGCTCGAGACGGCGACCACGCTGGGGGCGGCCTGCGGCGTGCTGCTGTCCGGAGTGGTCCCGGTTCCGGTTCTCTACGCGATATTCGCCATCGTGCTTCTGGTCTCCGCATGGCAGATGCGCCTGCCGCGCGCCGTCGTCACCGTCGATGGAAGTCCGACCCGAGGCTGGGCGCGCCGGCTCGACGCCGTATACCCAGACCGCACCCTCGGCCACGATGTCGCCTATCGGGTGGACCGCCTGCCGGCGGGCCTCGGCCTCATGTACGGCGCCGGCCTCCTCTCGGCCCTTCTTGGCATCGGCAGCGGCGTTCTGAAGATCCCGGCCATGGACACGGCGCTGCGCCTGCCGATCAAGGTCTCGTCGGCGACATCGAACTTCATGATCGGCGTGACCGCGGCGGCAAGCGCCGGCGCCTATTTCATGCGGGGCGCGATCCGGCCCGAGATCGCGGGGCCGATCGCCTTGGGTTCGGTAGCCGGCGCGTTGCTGGGCGCACGTCTCCTGATGGTCGTCTCGGCTGACAAACTTCGCCTCTTCTTCGTGGCCGTCCTGCTCGCCCTGGCGGTTCAGATGTCCTTTGCGGCGCTCGGCGTTCATGCGGGTATTGGAGGATGACGATTTCAGCGCCCGCTATCGTCGATCGCTTGAATGGCCGCCTGGCATGGCTGCTGGGCGTAGGGACCTGGGCGTCGTGCGGGCTCATCGTCACAGGGATGATCTTGTCGGTATCAGGCGCAGGATCGCGAGGGGCGGGTGCGCAGTTCGTTTCGGCCGGAATCGTCCTGCTGATCGCGCTCCCAGCCCTGCGCGTCGCCATGATGGGTGTCTGGTTCCTGCTCAGCCGTGATCTCGATTTCGCTCTGATCGCCGCATTTGTCCTCGCAATCATCCTTGTATCGGCACTGCTGGGAGCTGGCGCCGCCGTGGCGGTAGGTCCTCGCACCCGGGGCGCCCATGGCGCTCAGCTGGCGCGGTCGTTCACAAGTTCGACGAAGGCCACAGCTGCGGGGCAGGGAGGGTAAGATGAGCGGGGGTTGCGCCAACGGGCTGACGCCCACGGACTATCACGCGGCGGCGAGCTTCGAGCGGGAGCGGCGGGAGAGGCTGGCGCCCGGCTGGACGCCGGTGTGCCGGGCGGAGGAGCTGGCGGGCGCAGGGGCGCAGAAGGCTGTGGTCGTGGCCGGCCAGCCGGTGCTGGTCGCGCGCGGAACGGACGGAGCCGTGAGGGCGCTCTCCAACGTCTGCCGACACCGGGGCATGATCCTGGTTGAAGGGGACGCGCGGGGCGAGGTGATCCGCTGTCCCTATCACCTGTGGGCCTATGGCCTGGACGGGCGACTGGCGGCAGCGCCCTTCATGGGCGAGGCCGACCTCGCCGGATGCGACCTGCCGCGCTACGCCGCCGGCGAGTGGGGTGGCTGGGTGTTCGTGAGCCTGGCGGCGGAGCCGGCGCCGCTGGACGAGGCGCTGGCGCCCCTGAGCGGCGCCCTGGACGCCGCGCGCCTTGCGGAACTGAAGATCGGATACCGCCTCGCCTTCGAGCACGACTGGAACTGGAAGGTGATGGTCGAGAACTTCGGCGAGTCCTACCACCACATCGGAACCCACGCGCAGACGCTGCAGACCCTCTGGCCCGGCGGAAGGACCGACGCGAGCCCGAGCGGCGCCGGCTGGATCGACCTGCGCCATCCCGATCATCCGCAGGCCGGGACGCTGCAGGTCTATGTGGTCTTTCCGCTGTTCCTGCTGGCGCTGACGCCCGCCGACGGCTCGGCGGTGTGGTATCGGCTCACGCCCGTGGCCCCCGAGCGGATCGCCCTGGAAATTGTCGGCCTGTTCCCACCCGAGGCCGCTGCCGATCGCACGCAGATGGCGGCGGCCAAGGCGCAGGTGCTGGCGATCCACATGGAGGACGTGGCGGCCTGCGAGCGGGTTCAGGCGGGTCTTAGGGCGCCCGATGCGGTGCTCGGCCCGCTCTCGCCGCTGGAGGCGGGTGTCGCGCGGTTCCGGGCGTGGGTTGCGGCGGGGACCTGAGGTGGTCCGGGGCAATGCTCATGGCCTGACCGCGCCCCGCCGAGGGCAAATTACCCATGTTCAGACCGTTTCGTCTGAACGGGGTTTCCGCGAGACGACCGCCACTTCTTGAGCGCCTGAACTGCGATGAACACCAGCCCTGCGCCGGCGCCGACGAGCCAGAGGCGGTTCCAGCCGGCGAGCAGGTTCTCAGTTGCTCCGATGCGCCACAGGGTCACGGCGACGATCACGACGGCGAGGCCGAGCTGAGGCCAGGTCAGTCTGTCGAGCGCCAACCTCCGCGCCTCGCTCCCTGAGCGCGCCGGCGCCGTCGGCTCGCGTCCGCGCAGCGCCCGGATCGGGGCGTTCCAGAGGCGGTGGTAGGCCAGGAAAAACCAGGCGGCAATGAGAGCGAGGCCCATCCACATCGAGGTCAGGACCCAGGCCGTCGGAACAGCGGAGGCCAGGGTCAGCCAGCACGCCAGGCCGATGCCGATCACCACGGCGCCGACCATGATCCAGTAGGTTCGCCGGAGGCCCTTGCAAAAGTCGCCCACGAAGCGGTCGCGCTCGGATGCGGAAACCGGGACGCCGGGCGCCCGGATCGTTGGCCGGAACATGTAATGCGAACCGTCCGGTTCGAACCGGCGGGCGAACAGATCAATTGTCTGTTCAGTACGGCTCATCGTCGCCGATCGTGGCGCCAGGAGGCTCTGGCCTTCAACCCCGAACTTGCGCCAAGCTTGGTTGTGGGAACCTGCTCAGGTCGAGATCGGGAAGGGGCCGAGGAGCCGCTCGCGGGCGGCGTGATGAATGTCGTCGTCAGGGTCGGCGACACCGTGCGGCGCAGGCCGTGCGAAAACCACCGCTTCGTACATCGCCTGCTGGAGCGTTTCGCGCAGGCCGGCTGGGATGGCGCGCCGCGGTTCCAGGGCTTCGACGAGAAGGGGCGCGAAGCGCTGAGCTTCGTTGCCGGGCACGTCGACTGGGACCACGCCAAGGCCACGCCGCTTGCCGAGGAGGGCCTCGCCCAGGTCGCGCGGCTGACGCGCGCCTTCCACGACCTCACCGCCGGATCGGACCTCGCCGGCGGGGAGGAGGTCGTGTGCCACAACGATCTTGCGGCGCGGAACTGCGTCTATCGCTCGGTGCGGGAGCCGCGCGAGCCCTTTGCGTTCATCGATTGGGACAACGCCGCGCCCGGGCGTCGGATTCACGACGTCGCCCACGTCTGCTGGCAATTCATCGTGCTTGGCCCCGCCAATCCCGACCCGGCCGCCGCGGCCCGGCATGCGCGCGTCATCGCCGATGCCTATGGCCTGGGCGCTGAGCGAAGCGAACTCGTCGAGACGATCTTCTGGTGGCAGGACAGGAGCTGGCGCTGGATCGAGGCGAGGTCGCGGGAGGGGGACGCGGCCATGATCACCCTGCGCGACCGCGGCGCCGTCACCGACATCCAGGCATCGCTGCGTTGGACGCGAGAGAACCGCGCCGTGTTTGACCAGGCCTTGCGGCGGTGAACCGCGCCGGGGAGTTGCGAAACTCACAACTGACGGGAAAAAAACCCGCGAGTTTTGCAATCGTCCACGGGGTGGGGAAGGCGAGCGTGCGCCTAAGCGCCGGCGGGTTGATCCCACCCCACGATGGTCGCAACGTTCCCCCAACGCAGATGGAGGAGAGGCCATGCCGTCGTCCAAGGTCGTGTCCCCGGAGGAGTGGTTGGCGGCGCGGGTCGCGCTGCTGGCGAGGGAAAAGGCGCACATGCGGGAGGGCGACGCCCTGGCGGCGCAGCGGCGCGCCCTGCCTTGGGTGAAAGTGGAGAAGACCTATGTCTTCGACACGTCGGAGGGGAAGAAGACCCTGCCGGAGTTGTTCGGCGATCATGACCAGCTGATCGTCCACCACCTGATGTACGATCCGGCGTGGAGCGCCGCCTGTCCCGGCTGCACCTTCCAGGCGGAGCATATCGATGGGCCCAGGCCCCACCTCGAGCGGCACAATGTGAAGATCCTCGCCGTCTCGCGCGCGCCGCTGGAGAAGCTGCTGGCCTACAAGGCGCGCATGGGCTGGGATTTCGAGTGGGTGTCCTCGCAGGGCGGCGAGTTCAACTACGACTTCCACGTCTCGTTCACCGATGAGGAGATCGCCGCGGGGCGGGTCGACTACAACTTCGGGACCATCCAGACCGATCCGCGCTATCTCACCCAGGAGCTTCCGGGCGTCAGCGTGTTCTACAAGAACGCGGAGGGCGAGGTGTTCCACACCTATTCCACCTACGCCCGCGGCCTCGACGCGCTGCTGGGCGCCAACCACTACCTGGACATCACGCCGGAGGGCCGCGACGACGGCGCCTATCCCGACTGGCCACGCCGGAGGGACGAGTACGACACGCCGCCGTCCGGGGGACATGGCTAGGCCGTGATCAGTCCGGGAACACGGTCGCGGCGATCTCGGCCACGCTCGTAAGTCCGGACGCGATTTCGGCCCTGAACCAGTCGTGGAAGTGCATGAAACGGTGCTGCAGGGCGAGCGCCATCAGGGCGCCGGGCCGGTCATCCGTGGGCAGATCGACGCCCGCGACGGAGAGCAAGCGGCGCTGAGGGGCCGCCTTGCCGCGGAACAGGCTCAGGAAAGGCGAGGTCAGGTCCAGCGGGGCAGGGGCGACCATGGCGTCGGCGAGGTCGAGGACGCCTGAGACGCGCCAGCGGCCGCCTGTTTCGGCGACCAGCACGTGCTCGTCAGTGAGGTCGGCGTGGATCAGAACGGGTGGCCCCAGCGCTTCGAGCCAGCTGCGGCGGGGGGCGAGGAAGCTGACGATGTCTGCGACCTGTTCGGCGCTATTGCCGCGCCCGCGGTGCAGCGCCTGCGCGTCGTCCAGGCAGGCCTGCAGGTAGCGCGGCCATGGGCCGAAGCTGCGTTCGAAGCCAGCCGGCGGGACAGCATGGAAGGCGCAGGTGAACGCGCCCAGCTCCTCGGCGATGCGCTCGAGATCCGCCTCGTCCAGCTCGCCAAGAACTTCGCCCATGGCGATCCCCGGCACGTGGGCGGAGACGAGGTAGCGCCAGTCCTCCAACGCGCCGGTGTGTCTGATCTCCGGGACCGGCAGCGGCAGGCGGCCTTCAACCAGGGCCGTGGCGGCGATCTCCGCCTCGAACGCGTCAGCGAAGAAAGGCGGGCTGATCTTCAGCCAGTCGCCATCGCCCGTACGAAAGACGAGATTGGAGCCCTCGACCTTGCGCGCCAGCGGCCGCGCCAGCCCATGCCGCGCAGCGACGATCTCGGCGAGATCCGCCCCGAACGCCGCATCCCGGAAGCGCAGGCGATACTCCGCCTCTGTCACGCCCAGCGTCGTGTTCCCCATCGCCGCGACCTATCACCGGGCCGAGGGGTTCGCCATTGCCGGGGGTGCTGGTGAACGAATTGGGTTGGTGCGGCCTTTCCCTCCGTCCGGCCTTCGGCCGTCCACCTCCCCCATGAAGGGGGAGGAAAGCGCGGAGTCTGCCGATTTGGCGCTCTCCTCCACCCGAGCGTGGAGCGCGAAGTGGGGGAGGCTCGTGCCGCGGAGCGGGACGAGCCGGAGGGGAAGGGGCGGCCCGGGGGCGTAGGGGTGATCGGGGAGAGCGCGTTTGCTTCCTCAACCCACGAGCGGACCGTTCCAGACCTCGATCGCGGGCTGGCCCCGGTAGTCGGACAGCACGCAGAGCGTGCCGGTGGAGAGAAGGAAGCGCTGGCCGGCCTCGGGGGGCAGGTCGATCCAGCGGGCGGCGAGGACGCGCAGGATGTGGCCGTGGGCGAAGAGGGCGACGTCGCCCTCGGCCGCGCGCGTCGCGGCGATCACCCGGTCCGCCCGTTCGCCCACCTGCGCTGGGGACTCCCCGCCCGGACAGCCGTCGCGGAAGACCATCCAGCCGGGCCGTTCGGCGTGGATCTGCGCGGGGGTGAGTCCCTCGTAGTCGCCGTAGTTCCACTCCATGAGGTCGGGCTCGACGAGCGCTTCATCGCCCAGGCCCGCGAGCTCGGCCGTCGTGCGGGCGCGCAGCATCGGGCTCACCATCACCAGGGCGAAGCGACGGCCCCCGAGCGCAGCCTTCAGCCCGGCGGCCAGCTGCCGCCCGTTGTCGGTAAGCGGCAGGTCGGTCACGCCGGTGTGGCGGCCGCTGAGGCTCCACTCGGTCTCGCCGTGGCGGATCGCGAACACGCTCACGGCAAGGTCGCCCTTCAGACGTTGTCGGCTTCGGTCGAGCTGACGCCCCGCCGCTCGCCGCCGCCCCATTTCCAGCCGGCGATCTCGGGCATGTCGTCGCCGTAGCGGCAGATGTACTCGCGGTGCTCGATCAGCTTGTCGCGGATCGCCTGCTTGGCGTAGGCGGCGCGCGAGCCGAGCGACCCCACCCGGTCGATGACCTCGCCCACGAGGTGGAAGCGGTCCATCCCGTTCATCACGCACATGTCGAAGGGCGTGCTCGTCGTGCCCTCTTCGCGATAGCCGCGCACGTGCAGGTTCTCGTGGCAGTGGCGCTTATAGGTCAGGCGGTGGATCAGCCACGGATAGCCGTGGAAGGCGAAGACGATCGGCCGGTCGGTGGTGAAGAGGGCGTCGAAGTCCTGGTCCGACAGGCCGTGCGGATGCTCCGCTTCCGGCTGCAGCTTCATCAGGTCGACGACATTGATCACGCGCACCTTCAGCTGGGGCGCGTGCTCACGCAGGATCTGGACGGCGGCCAGTGTCTCGAGGGTCGGAACGTCGCCGCAACAGGCCATCACCACGTCGGGCTCGCCGCCGCGGTCGTTGCTGGCCCACTCCCAGATGCCCAGGCCGCCCTCGCAGTGCCGGACCGCCTCGTCCATCGTCAGCCACTGCGGCGCGGGCTGCTTGCCGGCGACGACGACGTTCACGTAGTTGCGACTGCGCAGGCAGTGGTCGGTGACTGAGAGCAGGCAGTTGGCGTCGGGCGGCAGGTAGATGCGCACGACCTCGGACTTCTTGTTCGCCACATGATCGATGAAACCGGGATCCTGGTGGCTGAAGCCGTTGTGGTCCTGGCGCCAGACGTGGCTGGAGAGCAGGTAGTTGAGCGAGGCGACCGGCCTTCGCCAATGGATCTCGTTGCACACCTTCAGCCACTTGGCGTGCTGGTTGAACATCGAATCGACGATGTGGATGAAGGCCTCGTAGCACGAGAAGAAGCCGTGCCGGCCGGTGAGCAGGTAGCCCTCGAGCCAGCCCTGGCATTGGTGCTCGCTGAGTACTTCCATGACCCGCCCGTCGCGCGCCAGGTGATCGTCCCAGGGATAGGTGTCTGCCTGCCAGGCGCGGTTGGTCACCTCCAGGACGTCCTGCCAGCGGTTGGAGTTGTTCTCATCGGGGCTGAACAAGCGGAAGTTCTTGTGGTCCATGTTCAGCTTCATCACGTCGCGCAGGAAACGTCCCATGACGCGGGTCGATTCCGCCGTCGTCGCCCCAGGCGTTGGCACGGCGACCGCGTAGTCGCGGAAGTCGGGAAGGCTCAGCTCGCGCAGCAGCTGGCCGCCGTTGGTGTGGGGATTGGCGCTCATCCGCCTCGGGCCCCTGGGCGGAAGGTCGGCGAGCTCTGCAACCAGGCGGCCATCCTCGTCGAAGAGCTCCTGCGGCCGGTAGCTCTTCATCCAGGTCTCGAGGATGCGGACGTGTTCGGGGTTCTCGTGCATCTCGCCCATCGGCACCTGGTGCGAGCGCCAGTAGTCCTCGGTGCGCTTGCCATCGATCTCCTTGGGGCACGTCCAGCCCTTGGGAGAGCGCAGGATGATCATCGGCCAGCGGGGGCGCTCGGAAACGCCCTTGCGGGCAGCGTCCTGGATGGCGCGGATCTCGTGGATGACGCCATCGAGCGCCTCGGCCATCAGTTCGTGCATCGTCGCCGGATCGTGTCCCTCGACGAAGTAGGGCGTGTAGCCGTAGCCGCGGAACAGCTGGTCGAGCTCTTCGTGACTGATGCGCGCGAGGATGGTCGGATTGGCGATCTTGTATCCGTTAAGGTGCAGGATCGGCAGCACCGCCCCGTCGGTGGCCGGATTGAGGAACTTGTTGGAGTGCCAGCTGGTCGCCAGCGGGCCCGTCTCCGCCTCGCCGTCCCCGACGATGCAGGCGACGATCAGATCCGGATTGTCGAACGCCGCCCCATAGGCGTGCGAGAGGGCGTAACCGAGCTCGCCGCCCTCATGGATCGACCCTGGCGTCTCGGGCGCGACGTGGCTCGGGATCCCGCCGGGGAACGAGAACTGCTTGAAGAGCTTTTGCATGCCCGCCGCGTCGGCGGTGATGCCGGGATAGACCTCGCTGTAGGTCCCCTCGAGCCAGGCGTTGGCCACCAGGGCCGGGCCGCCATGGCCGGGACCGGTGATGAAGATCATGTCGAGATCATCGCTTTTGATGATCCGGTTCAGATGCGCGTAGATGAAGTTGAGGCCCGGCGTCGTGCCCCAATGGCCGAGAAGGCGCGGCTTGACGTGCGCCTTTGTGAGCGGCTCCTTCAGCAGCGGATTGTCATACAGATAGATCTGGCCGACCGAGAGGTAGTTGGCGGCCCGCCAGTAGGCGTCCAGCAACGCCCGCTCCTTGTCCGACAGCGCCTTGGTCTGGGTGCTTGGCAACACGTCCGACATGTTCTCCTCCCGGGTAGGAGTCAGGTCATCGACGGCACAGGCGCCGCCCGGCTTCAATCGTCGTGCAGCTCGCGGCGCGGCGCGCCGGCGCGCGCCGTGAACAGCGTGTCTTCGGATTCATCCGTATACTTCCCAAGCGCGGCGGCGCAGTTGAAACGCGCCCGCTGGACGAAAGCCTGGCGGCCGGCGGCGTCGTTCTCCGCACGCCCCTGCCAGGCGCCGAGCGCGTCGTCCTGCAAGGCGCGCCCGAACGAGAAGCTGAGAGCCCAGGGCTTGGGTCCCGGGAGGCGGTTGATGGCGTTGAGGTGCGACGTGGCGAGACGCGAGGTCTGGCCGCCGGAGAGGAAGACGATCCCGGGCACGGCGGCAGGCACGTGCCTGCGAAGGCAGCGCAGGGTCGCGAACGCGACCTCGTCAACGTCCGCCTGCCTGGGACAGTCATCGCCCGAGACCACCATGTTGGGCTTGAGCAGCATCCCCTCCAGCGCCACGGCCTGCTCTTCCAGGGCGTCGAACACGGCAAGGAGGACCTGGCCGGTGACCTCTTCGCACCGCTCGATGGTGTGGTCGCCGTCCATCAGCACCTCAGGCTCGACGATCGGCGCCAGCCCCTGCTCCTGGCTGAGGGCGGCGTAGCGGGCGAGCGCATGGGCGTTGGCCGCAATGCACATCGGGCTGGGGATGGCCTCTCCGATGCGGATGACCGCGCGCCACTTGGCGAAGCGCGCGCCCATGGCGTGGTAGTCGGCGAGACGCTCGCGCAGGCCGTCCAGGCCTTCGGTCACCGTCTCCCCGTTCGATCCGGCGAGGGGCTTCGCGCCCGCATCGACCTTTATCCCGGCCAGCACGCCCTGGTCGGTCACGAGCTGGATGAGCGGGCGGCCGGTCGAGCTCTTCTGGTGGATGGTTTCGTCCTGCAGGATCACGCCGCCGATGAATTCGGCGGCTCCCTGCGCGGAGAACAGCATCTCGCGATAGGCCCGGCGGTTTTCTTCCGTAGACGGAATGCCATGCGCGTCGAACCGGCGTGTCAGGGTGGCCGGCGTCTCGTCGGCGGCGAGGATTCCCTTGCCGCGCGCAACAAGCGCCGCTGCGATGTCGGGCAGATCGTGGGTCATGGGGCTGGCCTCCGTCGCGTTCTTCGCCGGGCTTCGCATGTGAGCCCCAGGCTAACCGTCTAACGCGCGAGTTGAAATCGGGTCTGAGCGAGGCGGCGTCTCAGGTCTCTCACGAAGAGCGCCAGCGGACCGGCTCGCTATGCTGGGCTGGCGGGCGGCGAATGTGGCCGCGCGTGCTGGCTCGGTGGGATCGCCCGATGTTCCTCGAGCCTCGCCCCTGGCGACTGCGGTGCTGTCCCGCAGCCGCATCACGCGCGACGGAGGCCTGTCATGACCGTGTCGGCTGCGATCTTCGACGTCGACGGAGTCCTTGTGGCCTCGCCGCACGAGCGGGCATGGCGCGAGGCGCTGGCCGGCTATGCGGACCCCGAGGGCTTCACCACGGCCTTCTACCAGGCCCATGTCGCGGGCAGGCCAAGGCTCGACGGCGCCCGTTCGGCGCTGGAGCACCTCGGCGTCGCCGAGGCGGACCGGCTCGCGCCCGCCTATGCGGAGACCAAGCAGGCGCTGATCGACGAGCTTATCGACCAGGGCGACTTCGAGGCCTTCCCCGACGCGGTGCGGCTGGCAGACTCCTTGCACAAGGCAGGCGTGAAGCTGGCCCTGGCCTCGTCCTCGAAGAACGCCGAAGCCATGCTTCGCCAGCTGGCCTTGCCCGACGGCGCTCCGTTGCTCTCCGCCTTCGACGCGGACCTCAGCGGTCGCGATGTGCCGCGCGGCAAGCCCGACCCGGCGCTGTTCCGCCTTGCGGCTGAGGCGCTCGGCGTGTCGCCCGACGAATGCCTGGTGGTGGAAGACGCGCCGGCCGGAGTCCTGGCGGCGCACGCTGGCGGCATGCAGGCGGTGGGGATCGCCAGGCTGGGCGACGAGGCGCTCCTGGCGGACGCGGGCGCCGACCTGGTGGTGACCAACCTCGATCAGGTCGACCTCGCCGCCCTCGGCGAGGGCGCGCTGCGCGCACGCATCGCTGCGCCCGTTCGACCGATGGAGGCGGCGATGACGCCCACGGCCGCCCACAACTGGGTGCTGCGCCACGACGGCTACAGCGTGATGACCGAAAGCGCGATCGAGTCCCGCTTCGCGATCAGCAACGGCTTCATGGGCATGCGCGGGGCGCGCTCGATCAGCCGCGGACCGACCTGGGCGAGCTGGCTGGGTTACCTGCGCTGGGCGTCGTGGCCGCGCTGCTACGTGGCCGGCTTCTTCGACATCCCCAACATCGAACCCCCCATCCCGGCTCTGGTGCCGGTAGCGGACTGGTCGCGGGTGCGCATCCTGCTGAACGACCGGCCGTTGGTCGTCAGCGAGCATGTCGTGTCAACCGGCGCCCGCGAGCTGGACATGCGACGCGGCTTGTTCCGCAGCAGCTTCACGCACCGCTCGCCCGACGGGGTTACCGCGAGCGTCGATGAGGTGAGGCTGCTGTCGCAGGCGGATCGGGCGACGGGCTTGCAGCTCGTGCGGTTCTGGCTCGACCGTGATGATGTCGACGTCACGTTCGAGGCTAGCTTCAGCATGAGTGGCCTTGGCATGGAGCCTCTGCACATCGAGGCTGATATCGCCGCGTGGCGCGCGGAAGTGACACGCAAGAGCGTGGCGATGGCCGGCGCAGCGCATCTGCGTCTCGGAGGGGAGGAGATCGCGCCCGAGGGCCCGAACTTCATGCGGTGGGTCTGGAATTGGCGCTCAAAGGCCGGACAGGTCGCCGAGTTCGATCGCTCCATGGCGGCTGCGCGCGCCGAGCCCGGCGAGGATCCGACGCCGGTCGCCGCCGAGGCGCTGCGGCAGGTCCGCTCCGTGGGCTGGCGTGGGGCCCTCGACCGACACGAGGGCGCCTGGAACCGGCGCTGGGCGGTGGGCGACGTCGTCATCGAGGGTGACGAGCCCCTGCAGCGAGCGGTGCGCTTCGCCGCCTACCACCTCGTCAGCGCGGCCAACCCTGAGGACGAGCGGGTCTCTGTCGGCGCACGGGCCCTGACCGGCGACGCCTATTTCGGCCACGTGTTCTGGGACACCGAGATCTACCTCCTGCCGTTCTACACGGCGATCTGGCCGGAGGCGGCGCGGGCAATGCTGATGTACCGGTTCCACACTCTGCCGGCCGCGCGGGCGAAGGCCGCGAGAATGGGCTGGAGAGGTGCGCTCTATGCCTGGGAATCTGCGGACACTGGCGAAGAGACGACACCCGAGCACGTCATCGGGCCGAACGGCGAGCGGATCGAGATCCTCTGCGGCAAGCTCGAGCAGCACATCAGCGCCGACATCGCCTACGCCGTCTGGCGCTACTGGCGGGCGACGGGGGACGACAGTTTCTTCCTCGACGCCGGGGCGGAGATCCTGCTGGAGACGGCAAGGTTCTGGGCTTCGCGCGCGACGCACGAGAGCGATGGGCGCCGGCACATCCGCCACGTCATCGGCCCTGACGAGTACCATGAGGATGTCGACGACAACGCCTTCACCAACGTGATGGCGCGCTGGAACATCGCACGGGCCATCGAGGCCCTCGACATCCTCTCGACCACATGGCCGGAACGCGCGGCGGAGCTCCGGCGCTCGCTCGGTCTCGGGCGGCCCGAACTGGCGGACTGGGCCGACGCGGTCGACCGAATGGTCACCGGGTTCGATCCGGCGAGCGGCCTCTACGAGCAGTTCGCCGGCTATCACAGGCTGGAGCCGATCGACCTGGCCGATTATGCCGACCGCACCTTCCCGATCGACGTGGTCATCGGGCGCGAGCGGACGCAGGCCTCGCAGGTGGTCAAGCAGGCCGATGTCGTGGCCTTGCTCGCGCTTCTGCCAGAGGCCTTCCCCGGGACGGCCGGCGAGATCAACTTCCGGCATTACGAGCCGCGCTGCGGGCACGGCAGCTCTCTGAGCGCGGCGATGCACGCCCTCGTCGCAGCCCAGCTCGGCGACGCGGATCTCGCCTTGCGCTACCTCGACCGGATCGCCCGGCTCGATCCCGACCCCAACGCCGCCGGCGGCGTCCGCATCGCGGGCCTTGGAGCCATCTGGCAGGCGATCGTCCTGGGCTTCGGCGGCGCGGACCTATCCGGAGACACGCTTGCGCTTCATCCCAAGCCGCCGCCCCGCTGGCGCAGCCTGTCGTACCAGGTGCGCTATCGTGGCCGCCTCGTCGCGGTCCATGTCGAGGATGGCGTGGTCAGGGCCACGCTCCTCGAAGGCGCCGCCCTCGAGGTGCGGATCGGGGCGGCAGCCCATCTGCTGACCGCGGATTCCCCCGTCGAGGCGAGCTTGCGTGAGTCGGAGCGGATCGACGCCTGAGCGTCGGCGATCACCGTCGGAACAATGTCCGATCCGGGACGAAATGGGACTTGCCGCCCAGGCTCGACGTTCGGGTCAAAGTTCGTTCAGGCGCCGTTCAGCCGGTCTCATGCACCCCCTGGGATTACAAGCTGCTCCAGGAGACGCGGAGTGTTGAACCCCTCTCGGAAGGCCGACGACATCGCCGCTCAGCTCCGCAATGAACTGGGCCAGGGGGCCTTCTCGTTCGTCAGCGCCAGGGTCGAGGAGTCCAGGCAGGCGTGCGACGAACGCGGCGTGCGCCTCTGGAACGACGTCGCCAGCGAACTCGTGAAGCCTGCCCAGTGCGCGAACGAAAATGGGAGGGCCGTCTCCAGCCCGCTCTGGGCGCTCATGCAGCGGATCGAATATTACCGCCATCGCGCCGCCGAGGTTGAGCGCAAGGCCGCCGCGGCGCCGGAGGCGTACCGCAAGGACCTGCTCGACCTCGCCACGCAGTGGCGCGACCTGGCTCTCCATGCCGACCTGCAGGCGCGCATCAACGCGAACGTGGGCGCGGACCCGAACGCCGGATCCTGACCTGTCCGGGCTACGCGTTCACGTCGCCATGTCCCGGGGGGTCTGCGCGCCTTCATCGAGCTGATCCAGGAGCGACGCCGGGCAATCCGTCTCTCCCCAGAAGGGTAGGGAGCGTCAGCGCCGGCGGGCGAAGCTGATGTGTCCACCGCGCTTGAGGGCGACCAGGCGCGCGTCGCTCAGGTCGGCGGCGCCGCCCCAGAAGCGCAGGGCCTGGTCGAGGTCGGGTTCCGGCCTGCGGTCCCTCCGCATCGCGTCGGCGTCCCAGCGGGCGTCGTCGATCGGCGCGTCGGGGCGGCCCTGGAGGAATTCGCCGAGGCGAATGCCACGGAACGAGATTCGCCCGACGAGCCAGTGGATCAGGACCAGCAGAACCGCGCAGACGATGGTGGGGATCATCGACGAGGGGCCGTTTAGGGTCCGGGACAAGATCGCGCCGAGCATCACTCCCAGGATCACGTCGAACGGCGCAGCCTCCGAGGGAAACCGCCGCGCAGCGACGCGGACCAGGACCAGCGCGCAACCAACGACGATGAAGACGCGGACACAGACCTCGAGCGTGGTGAGGGGAGCGGGCTCGGCGCCGGCGCCGAGAAGGGTCTGAACGATCATTGGCACACCCTGACGTGTGTGACGGGCGGCCTGCGCGGTGGCGCGGCGTCCTTGTCCCACTCAAACGCGCAGCGAGGCCTGCCGGATCACTGTCGCCTTTCGATTGGCGCCTGCCAGCTCCGACGGGTCAGATCTCCCGCTCGCCGGGCGCGACCTCGGCGATCATGCGGCGGAGCCAGACGTGGGCGGGGTCGTCCTCGAGGTGGCGGCGCCAGGAGATGACACAGGGGACCGCTGGCGTTGGGAACAGCAGGTCGCTGACCATCATGGCCGGCTTCACGGCGACCGCCTCGGCGAAGCGTCGGGCCAGGAGAGCGACCATGTCGGACGTCGCCAACAGGACCACCAGGGACAGGTAGGGCGCGTCGGCGACCACGTCCTGGCGCAGGCCGGCCGCGGCCAGGGCCTTGTCGACAAAGCTGGTGTCGTCGCCGCTGGAGGAGACCGTCACGCGCGGCAACCTCGCGAACGCGTCGAGCGTCAGCGGCCCGGCCACGCCGGGGTGGTCACGCCGGGTGAGGGCCACATAGTCGTCCATGAAGATCGTGTGAGAGGTGATGCGGCTCGAGCCCAACGAGCGTGCGGAAACGGCGAGGTCGAGCTCGCCTCGTTCGAGGGCGCCCTCGAGGTCCATGGAGCCGCTAGGGCGGATCGAAAGACGTACGCCCGGAGCCGCGTTGCGGCAGGCGCGAACCAGTCCCGGGGCGACGACGGCCGCCGCGTAGTTGTTCACGGCGATTCGGAAGGTCCGCTGGGATGTGGCGGGGTCGAAGCCGACGGGCTGGACCGCGTTGCGCAAGTCTTCGAGCGTCCGCTGCAGCACCACGGCCAGTTGCACGGCGCGCGGTGTCGGCTCCATGCCGGCGGGGCCGCGCACGAACAGGCGGTCGTCGAGCAGCTGGCGAAGTCGGTTGAGGGCGTGGCTGACGGCCGGCTGGCTGAGGCACAGCCGCTCCGCCGCGCGCGTGACACTGCGTTCGCGCAGCACCGCGTCGAAGACCACCAGAAGGTTGAGGTCGAACCTGCCGAGGTCGGAGAACTCGCCGGGCGACAACCGCGTCATGACTGCGCCGCCCAGCCGCCGCCAAGGGCGCGATAGAGAGTCACCATGCTCTGAAGGCGGGCGACGTGCGCCTGGAGCACCGCCATTTTGCCAGGGAAGGTCGCCGACTGGGCCGACTGAACCGGCATGGTCCCGGTCACGCCCACACCGAGGGAGGTCTTGGTGAGTCCAACACTGGCTTCAGCCTCGTCGAGGGCGCGCTGGTCGGTCTGCTCTTCGTCGTTCGTAGCCTTGACGCTCGCCAGGGCGTCCTCGACGTCGGCGTACGCCTGGCGGGTGGCCTTGATGTAGTCGGCCAGCATCTCGGCCCGCTGTCCGCGGGAATACTGCAGCTGTCCCTTGAGCCTGCCGCCCTCGAAGATCGGCTGCACGGCGCTGAAGGCCAGATTGTAGAGCAGCTCGGGACCGACCATGCCCCCGCCCATGGCCATCGCTTCCACGCCAGCCGATGCGCTGAGGTTGAAGTTCGGGAGGAACTGGGCGCGCGCGACAGTGATATTCGCCCGCGCCGCCGCCAGTTGCTGCTCGGCCGCCTGGACATCGGGGCGGTGCGTCAGGAGTTCGGAGGGGAGACCCGCCACCGGAGTCGGGATCTTGATGCCGGCGAGGCTCTGGGCTTGCACCTGCATGGATTCCGGCGAGCGGCCGACGAGGATCGCCAGGGCGTCCAGAGCGTGCGCCTCCTGTTCCCGCAGCGGGGCGATCTGCTCGGCCACGGTGTCGACGACGGATTGTTGTTGCACGACCTGGGTCTCGGTGGCCAGACCACCGCGCTCCATGTCCTGGACGTCGGCCAGAAGCTTGCGGGCCTGCGCCACGTTCGCCTCGGCGGTGGCGAGTTGCTCCCGTAGGCTGAGGAGCTGGAAGTAGGTGCTGGCGACGCCCGACACGATCGTCAGGTCGACGACCTGGCGGTCATAGACCGCCGCTTTCTGGTTCGACCTGGCCGCGTCGCGGGCGGCCCTGTTCTTGCCCCAGAAGTCGATCTCATAGGACGCCTGGATCGCCAGTGGGAAGTTCTGGTAGCGCCGCTCCTTGCCGGCCGGGCTGAGGTGCTGCGTCGCGTAGGGTTCGGTTCCGATGCCCACGGACGGGAGCAGGGCGGCGCCGGCGATCCGTGCCTGGCCGTCCGCCTCGTGCACCCGTGCCTCCGCGGCGGCGAGGTCGTCGTTGTCCTTTTCGGCCTCGGCGATGAGGCTGTCGAGTTCGGTCGAGCCGAAGTTGCGCCACCATTCGCTGGAAGGCCAGGCTCCGGTGCTGGCGCTCTCGCGCCAGGCCGTCGGCGCCGGCGGTGGCTGGTCGATAGGCTCCGGCTTCAACTGGCAGCCCGCGACGAGGATGGCGAGGGGCGCGAGACGCAGGGCGATGGCGCGGCGAGTGGTCATGGCGTCGTCCCGAAGCTCGCCGAGACAGTGGCCGCCGTCTTGGCGTCGTCTTCCTTCCGCGTCCCGGCCACGCCGATCGCGCCCACGAACACGCCGTTCACCTTGAGCGGAGCGCCGCCGCGAAGGGCGGTCAGGCCCTCGGTCGCCAGCGCGACGCGGCCGGCGGCGACATTGGCTTCGAGCTCTTCGGTCGGGCGCTGCATCATGGCTGCGGCGCGCGCCTTGCCGATGGCGAGGTCGGCGCTGCCCGGGCGCACGCCATCCATGCTCACAAACGCCAGCAGGCGGCCGTCAGTATTGACCACGGCGATGGCGGCCGGGTCCCCGGACTGGGACGCCAGGCGCTCTGCGTCTCGCAGTGCGGCCTGGGCGCCCGCCTGGGTGAGGGCCAGGGTCGGGCGGGTGAAACCGGCCGGCTGGGCCATGGCGGGCGCGGCGGATACGACGAGGGCGAGGGCGGCCATGGAGTTGCGCATGAGGGAGGCTCCGGTGGTGATCAGGCGGTGGCTTCGACGCGATGCTCGCGCCGGCGGGGGAAGAAGCGGCCGAGGCGTGCGCCCAGGCGGTCCATGAAGAGGTAGACGACGGGGGTGGTGAACAGGGTCAGCACCTGGGAGACCGCCAGGCCGCCGACGATGGCGAAGCCGAGAGGCTGGCGCAGCTCCGCCCCAGCGCCCTGGGCGAGCATCAGCGGCACGCCGCCCAGCATCGCGCAGACCGTGGTCATCAGGATCGGGCGGAAGCGGGCGAGGCAGGCCTCATGGACGGCCTCTTCGGGGGACTTGCCCGAGCGCTCCGCCTGGAGCGCGAAATCCACCATCATGATCCCGTTCTTCTTCACGATGCCGATCAGAAGGACGATGCCGATGATGCCGATCACATCGAGGGGCATGCCGACGGCCATCAGGGTCAGCAGGGCGCCAAGGCCCGCCGATGGCAGGGTCGAGAGGATGGTCAGTGGATGGACCCAGCTCTCGTAGAGCATGCCCAGCACCAGGTAGACCGCAATCAGGGCGGCGAGGATCAGGATGTCCATGCCCGACAGGGCCGACTGGAAGGCCTGGGCCGCGCCCGAGAACTTGGTCTGCACGGTCTTCGGCAGGTGCAGGTCGCGCTGGATGTTCTGGACCGCCGACACCGCCTGGCCGATGGACGCGCCGGGTTTGAGGTTGAATGACAGAGTGACCGACGGGAATCCGCCGTCGTGGTTCACCAGCAGGGGCGCGGTGTCGTTGGTGAGCGTGGCCACCGTGCTCAGCGGCACGGACGAGCCGTTGGCGGACCGCAGGAACACCTGGTTCAGGGCGTCCGGCGTCATGCGGAACGGCGCGGCCACTTCCAGGATCACGAAATACACGTTGTAGGGCGTGTAGACCTTGGTGGCGGGCCGCTCGCCGAAGGCGTCGTACAGCGCGTCGTCGATCTGACTGGCGGTGATCCCCAGGCGCGAGGCCTGGTCGCGGTTGATCTTCAGGCTGAGTTCCGGTGCGGCGGCGACCGCATCGCTGGCGACGTCGGTGACGCCGGGCGCCTTCTTCAGAGCCGCCTGGACCTTGGACGCCCAGACGCTCAGCTCGGCCGGGTCCACGTCCACCAGGGTGTATTGGTAGGCGCTCTTGGAGGCCCGCGCCCCGATCGTGATGTCCTGAGCGGCCTGGAGGTAGAGCTTGATGCCGGTGATTCCGGCCGCGCGGCGCTGGATCCGCGAGATCACTTCCGGGGCGGAGCCATGCGGTCCGCGGTGTCCCAGCGGCTTGAGGGCGACGAACAGGCGTCCCTGGTTGGGCGCAGGGCTGCTGGGTCCGGGGCCGATATAGCTGGCGACCGACTCCACCGCGGGATCCTTGAGGATGAGGTTGTTGATCTCCTCCTGGCGCTGGGCCATGCCGTCGGTGGAGATGTCCTGCCCGGCCTGGGTGACGCCGGAAAGCAGGCCGGTGTCCTCCTGCGGGAAGAAGCCCTTGGGGATCGTCACGTACAGCACGCCGGTGAGCACGATCGTGCCCAGCATGACGAACAGCGTCACACCCTGATGCCTCAGCACGATGCGCAGGCCGCGGTCGTAGACATTCGTCATGGCCACGAACATCCGCTCCAGCGCCTCATAGAGCCGGCTCTTCACGCCCTCCTGATGCTTCAGCAGCTTCGAGCACAGGGTCGGCGTCAGGGTGATGGAAATGAAGGCGGACATGGCGATCGCCACGGCCAGGGTGATCGCGAACTCCTGGAACATCCGCCCCACGAGGCCGCCCATCAGCAGCAGGGGAATGAAGACGGCGACCAGAGAGATGGTGATGGAGAGGATGGTGAAGCCGATCTCGCCAGCGCCCTTGAGAGCGGCCTGCATCGGCGGCAGGCCCTCCTCCAGATGGCGGACGATGTTCTCGATCATCACGATCGCGTCGTCGACGACGAAGCCGACGCCGATGCTGAGCGCCATCAGGGAGAGGTTGTCGAGGCTGAAGCCGGACGCCTTCATCACCGCGAAGGTGCCGATGATCGACAGAGGCACGGCGAGTGCGGGGATGAGCGTGGCGCGACCCTCGCGCAGGAAAAGGAAGATCACCGCCACGACGAGGAAGACGGTGAGGATCAGCGTCATCTCGACGTCCTGAACCGACTCCCGGATCGTCAGTGTACGGTCCGAAACAACTGCCACCTTCACCGCCGGCGGCAGGCTGGCCTTCAGCCTGGGGAGGATCTTCTTGATGTGGTCGACGGTGTTGATAACGTTCGCGCCGGGCGCAGGCAGGACGTTGAGGATGATCGCCCGCTTGTGGTTGTACCAGCCCGCGAGCTCGCTGATCGCGGGCCCGACCTTGGCGTAGCCCACGTCCTTCACGCGGATGGGCGCGCCATTCTTCCAGGCGATGATGGTGTTGTCGTACTGGGAGGCCGCCGAGAGCTGGTCGTCGGCGGAAATGCCCCAGGTCTGGCGCGGCCCGCGGATCGTCCCCTTGGCCGCCTCGAGCGTCGCTGAGCTGATCGCCGTGCGGACCTCCTCCAGCGTGAGGCCGACATTGGCCAGCTTCGCTGGATCGAGCTCCACGCGCATGGCCGGCTGCTGCTGACCGCCGATGGTGACGAGGCCGACGCCAGGCTGCTGTGACAGCTGCTCGAACATCACACTCTCGGCGTAGTCGTCGACCGTGGTGAGGGGCAGGGTGTCGGAGGTGAGACCAAGGATCAGCACCGGGGTGTCGGCGGGATTCACGGCCCGAAAGGTTGGCGGGGCGGGCAGGGTCGTGGGCAGGGTGCCCCCCGCGGCGGCGATGGCCGCCTGCGCCTGCACCTCCGCCTGCTGCAGGGACACGCTCGGTCCAAACT
>DASXGQ010000105.1:0-10575 GCA_036488995.1 Caulobacteraceae bacterium | reverse complement strand
TGGGATGGCATACGCCCGCCTCACGCGCCTACATGGCGCAGATGCGCGAGGGCGTGAAAGCCGCCCTGAACGCCCGCGACACCACGTTCGGAGACTACCGAACCAAAGAAGGCTGAGGCGGCGAGGTCAAATAAAAGCACGGACCTCACGGACTCCACGGACAAGGGAAGAATAATAAATGCGCCTTCGGCGCTATCTAATCCTTCCGTCTTGGACTCAACTTAAAGTCCGTGTGGTCCGTGAGGTCCGTGGTTTAATTCATGCCTTACGGAGTCCCGTCCTAAATCTCGAAGCGCACGCCCTGGGCCAGCGGAAGTGTGCGGCCATAGTTCACGGTGTTGGTGGCGCGGCGCATGTAGGCCTTCCACGAGTCCGAGCCGGCTTCCCGCCCGCCGCCGGTCTCCTTCTCGCCGCCGAAGGCGCCGCCGATCTCGGCGCCCGAGGGGCCGATGTTGACGTTGGCGATGCCGCAGTCCGAGCCGATCGCCGAGCAGAATTGCTCGGCCTCGCGCACGTCGTTGGTGAAGATCGAGGACGAGAGGCCCTGGGCGACGTCGTTGTTGAGCGCGATCGCCTGGTCCAGGTCCGAGCAGGCCAGGACGTAGAGGATCGGCGCGAAGGTCTCGCGCCGCACGACCTCGCTCTGGGCCGGCATGCGCACGAGCGCCGGGCGGACATAGATCCCCTCCCCCGGCCCGCTCACGCGCTCGCCGCCGATGACCTCGCCGCCCTGCGCGCGGGCGTCGTCCAGGGCGCGGCTCATAGCCTGCCAGGCGGCCTCGTCGATCAGGGGCCCGACCAGGGTCTCGCCGTCGCGTGGATCGCCGATGGGGACCGAGGCGTACGCCCGCTCGAGGCGCGACATCAGCGGCGCGACGAGTTCGTCATGGACGATGAGGCGACGCAGGGTGGTGCAGCGCTGCCCGGCGGTGCCCATGGCGGCAAAGGCGATGGCGCGCACGGTCAGGTCAAGATCCGCCGTGGGCCGGACGATGGCCGCGTTGTTGCCGCCCAACTCGAGCAGGAGACGCGCGAACCTGGCCGCCGCGACGGGGCCGACAGCGCGGCCCATGGCGGTCGAGCCGGTAGCCGAGACCAGGCGCACCCGCTCGTCGGCGACGAGAGCCTCGCCCACCTCACGGCCCCCGATCAGGACCGACGACAGTCCCACGGGCGCCTCGCCGAAGCGCGCAGCGGCGCGGTCGAACAGGGCCTGGACGGCCAGGGCGGTGAGCGGCGTCTTCTCCGACGGCTTCCAGACAACCGGATCGCCGCAGACGAGCGCCAGGGCGGCGTTCCACGACCACACGGCCACGGGGAAGTTGAAGGCGCTGATCACGCCGACCACCCCCAGCGGATGCCAGGTCTCGGCCATCCGATGCTCGGGACGCTCGGTGGCGATGGCCAGACCGAACAGCTGGCGCGACAGGCCCACGGCGTAATCGCAGATGTCGATCATCTCCTGGACCTCGCCCAGGCCCTCGGAGACGGTCTTACCGGCCTCCAGGGTGACCAGCCGGCCGAGCTCGGCCTTGGCGGCGCGCAGCTCCTCGCCCAGCAGGCGCACCAGTTCGCCGCGCCGGGGCGCGGGCACGCTACGCCAGGCCAGGAAGGCTTCGTGCGCGGCGGAGATCACCCCCCGACACTCTTCGGGCGTCGCATCGGAGACGCGGGCGATCACCTCTCCGGTGATCGGACTGCGGACGGCCCCGGCGCCACCCGTCCAAAGACGCTGATCGACGCCCAGCTTCGAGAGAAGCGCTTCGGTCTCGGCCGACGGACCCTGCCAGGGAGCGTTCACGCAATGGTCTCCAACATGGCGCCGTCCGAGTCTTCAACCGCAATGAAGGGCCCGTCCACGCCCAGGCCGGCATAGACTCCGCCGAACCGGTTGGCGAGGAAGTCGCGCAAGGCGATCTCCTCCTGACGGACAAGACCCGACTGCGGCAGGACGCCCTCGGCGAGCAGGTCGAGCACGGCGCAGGCGGCCGAGGCGGTGGTGATCTGGATCGCGCTGGTCGGCTCGCCGTCGATGTCCGTAGCGTAGATCCGCTTGGCGTAGGTCTCCTGCATCAGGCGCCCGCACTTGATCCCGCTGACGGTGACGAAGACGATGACCACGTCCTGCAAGGTGACTGGAAGCGCGCTTTCCATGATGTCCTTGAGCACGTCGCGGCGGTCGCGAAGGCGAAGATCGTTGAGCAGCGTCTTCATGATCGCCGCGTGGCCCGGGTAGCGGATCGTGCGGTAGTTCACGTTCCGCGCCTTGCCCTCGAGGGTCTCGCAGAGCGTGCCAAGGCCCCCCGAGGTGTTGAACGCCTCGTAGGTCACGCCATCGAGCGCGAAGCTCTCACACTCCTCCAAAGCACGGGTGTGGCGGAGCTGGCCCTCGACGATCGCCTCGCACGGCTCGCAGTATTCGTTGATCACGCCCTCGGTGGACCAGGTCAGGTTATAGTTGAGGGCGTTGGACGGATACTTTGGCAGCGCGCCGACGCGCAGGCGCACGTCGTGCAGTTCGTCGAAGCCACGGGCGAGATCCGCCGCGACGATGGAGATGAAGCCGGGCGCCAGACCGCATTGAGGGATCAGGGCCGCCGGCGCATCAACGGCCAGCGCCTTGACCTTGCGTGTCGAAGCGACGTCCTCGGTGAGGTCGAGATAGTGGATTCCCAGCGACCGCGCCGCCTCGGCGATCGCGCCGGTCAGGTGGAATGGCGCGGCGCTGACCACCGCGAAGGCGCCGTGCAGGACACCGCGCAGGGCGGCCGCGTCGGCGACATTGAGTGCGACCGTCTCGACGCCGACCCGGCGATCGAGCTGGGCCAGGCGCTCGGCGTCGCGATCAGCAAGCGTCACCGAATAGTCGCCGGTCCGGGCCAGCAGGGCGGAAATAGTCGAACCGATGTTCCCGGCTCCGACGACAACGACATGTTTCATGAACCGGCTTTCTCCCGTCCGCGGCTGGCAAGGAGAAGGTGAGCTCCAGCCTTGTTGATTCACAGACACAGAACGACGTATCGAAGCGCACCCTTCGGCAAATCGCCGAGCTGAGCCTGCGAATGGACGATCTGGACCGTCGCCTCCTGGATCTGCTGCGCGCGAACGCCCGCGCGCCGACGGCCGCCCTCGCCCGCGAGCTCGGTCTCTCGCGCACGACGGTGCAGAGCCGGTTGGAGCGGCTTGAGCGCGAGGGCGTGGTCGCCGGCTACACCGTGCGGCTGTCTGAGACGCACGCACGCGGACAGATCCAGGCCTACGTGCTGATCACCGTCAGCCACAAGCGCTCGGCCGCCGTGATCAGCGCCGCCCGCAAACTGGCGGCCGTACGTCGGCTGCACTCGGTCAGTGGGCCCTTCGACATGATCGCCGAACTCGTGGCGCCCTCGGTCAAGGAGATGGACGACCAGATCGACGCCCTGGGCGCCATAGAAGGTGTGGAGCGGACGACCTCGACGATCGTGCTGTCGACGAAGATCGACCGGTGACGGGCGCGCGGGCCCTGGCCGAGCACAGCGGACGTGGAGATCCGCCACTGCCGACCGGTGAAAACCACCTCCCGTCGCCTAAACAAGCTTGACTGTTTGGCATACCGGCTGATCCGATAGGGCTCGGGGGCCGAGGATGACCGAACACAAGACAGCTTTCGCCACAACGGCCGCATGCGCATTGCTGACGCCAATGCTGGGCTATACGCAGGCCACCGCCGTCGTTGCACCAGTCCTTGAGGTCGGCGACAACTGGGTCTTCGAGCGGACTATCGACCGCGGACCCGATCACGTCGCGCATCGACGCGTCGATCTTCGAATAAACAGGATCGACGAGAACGCCATGCTCGTGCGCGCGAACCCCCGGGGAACATCGGCGATCGACCACGACTATCGGGTCGGCCTGGACTGGACCCAGAGCCGCGTGCTCGACGGTCAGCTCGCGGTCACGGGGCGGCCCTTCAAGTTCCCAATGGCGCCAGGCGATTCGTGGACCGTCGAATTCCAACAGGCCGAGTCCCATAACGGCCAGACGAACACGCACTGGAACGTCCTTTACCAGGTCGTCGGATGGACTGACGTCACGACGCCGGCTGGGACCTTTCATGCGCTCGAGATCAAGGAAACTGGATCCACGGAAGCGGAGAAGACAATCGCCCAGCAAGTAAGTTCAACCACCGCAGCAAGACATCGGCGTCCGGCCGCTCGCGGCCAGGCTAAGCACACGCTACGCCAAGCCATCAAGAACACCGTCTATGGCGAATTCTATTATGTTCCTTCGATCAAGTATTATGTGAAATATTTTCAAGAACAGTATGACGCCGACAACGTCCGCACAGGCCGCGAGGAAGATGTCCTCCTGTCCTTCAAACCCGGCGCCGCTTCGCCGCCGCACGGATAGGCGCCTCAGCGAGCCCCGAGCCGCTGGGCGAAGAAGGCGATCACCTCGTCCAGCGCTTCGCGCGTAGGCTGCCCAGGTTCGTCGATCAGGTCGCCGGTGAAGATAGAGTGTGGGGGGCGGCCGGCGCGCGCCTGCGGACTGGTCGGATTTCCGGCAGAGTCTGGAAGAGTCACGCCGACGAAAGCGTCGCCGAGCGCATCGGAGAGGGCCTGGAACCTCTCCGCCCGACAGAGGGTGTCGCCCGCGAAGCGATAACCGCGCACCTCGAGCCCCGACTCGCGCGCGCTCCCCGCGACGACCGCGAGGTCCGATCTCGAAATGTCGATCGCCCCTGGCGGATTGCCCGGCAGTCCGGGTTGAGCCAGCACTGGCGCCATGACGATGGGGTCCACCGCCATGGCCAGGGCGAAGCCGCCGGTCAGGCACATGCCGATGACGCCGACGCCCGGGCCGCCGCAGTCGGCGTGCGCGCGCCGTGCGAGGGGCTTGAGCCACTCCACCACGGGGCTGCTCCGGTCGCGGGCGAAGAGGGTAAATTCACGGGAGACGCACAGGGCGAGCATCCGCCCAAGGGATTGCCTCTCCGGGTTCGTGGCGTCGGGCGAGCCGAACAGGATCGGGGCATAGACCTGCAGGCCCGCGTCGCGGACGCGACGGCAAAAGCGCGCCAGGGTCGGCGTGAAGCCATAGACCTCGTGGATCACGATGACGGCAGGCCCCGCATCTCCCGTTCGCAGAACGGTGCGGGTCACGTCGTTGAAAGTGAAACGCTCTGAGCGGAAATCCGCCAGGTCCGCCGTGAGGTCTATGTCCGACATAGCTCGCCACCCGCCGCCGTGATCGTACGGTACGGTTTAGCTCCGCCTCCGCCTCGGCCGCAACAGGACGCGCCCTACCGTGGCCGCTGTCCCGATCTTCTTGTCGAAGAGGCTACAGATGGGCCGGAAGCCAAATCAGGGCGTAAGGACGCGGCCGGCGCGCGATTCGACAGGAGTAATGGGTGATCGTTCCGGAACTGACGGCCTGCGTGCTGGCGGCGATGACTCTGGTCATGACCGCTGGCTGGCTGACTCAGCGCGCGCTCGGCAATGGCGCGTGGACTGACGTGTTCTGGGCCTATGGCGCGGGCGTGAGCTGCGCCGTGGCTGCCTTGATTCCGCTCCAGACCGAGCCGCACGCGACCTGGCGGCGGATCATGGTGGCGGCGATGGTCGCGGCGTGGGGCCTGCGCCTTGGAACCTATCTCGCCCTGCGGGCCGCTGGCGCCAAGTCTGAGGATCCCCGCTACGCAGCCCTCCGGCGCGAGTGGGGCGCCAGGTTCCAGAGGCGGATGTACGGCGTGGTGGTCGTCCAGGCCCCGGTCAGCGCGGTGCTCGCCCTCACCGTGCTGATTGCCGCGCGCGAAAATCATCCGGCCTTTCGCGTTCAGGACGCAATCGGGCTCGCGCTGTTCATCGTCTGCCTGGCGGGCGAGACCCTCGCCGACCTTCAGATGAGCGCCTTCCGCAGGAATCCGGCGAATAGGGGCGAGGTGCTGGACCGCGGTCTCTGGGCCTGGTCGCGCCACCCGAACTACGTCTTCGAGGTCGCCATCTGGGTGGCCTATCCGATCATCGCCATCGATCCGAACGGCCCCCGTTCGTTCGTTTCGATCCTCGCTCCTCTTATGATGTACCTGGTCGTGCGCCACGCCGCGGGTGTCGGGCCTCTCGAAGAGGCAATGGTCCGCTCTCGCGGCAATGCGTACCGCCGCTATCAGGAGCGGGTAAGCTTGCTCTTCCCCTGGCTTACCAAGAGCTGAACGGCTTGGACACCGCTGCCAGGCGGCGATAGGCTATTGATCTGACAGGGACTCTCGGATCGGGAGCGAGGGGGAGGAAGAACATGAGCAAGATCGACGACTCTGCGAGCGTGGACCGGCGGTCCCTCTTCGGCCTGGCCGCGGCCGCCGCGACGGCGGGCGTATTGGGATCGCAGCCCGCGCACGCCGAGGACTCGCAGAGCCCCCGAACTCCCCAGGCGGCGCGCGGGCCGGGGATCCCGACGCCCACGCCCGTCGTCCGCACGCGAAGCGGGCCTGTGCAGGGCTTGCTCGATCGGGGCGTGTGCGCCTTCAAGGGCATCCCCTATGGCGCGCCGCCGATCGGCTCCCTGCGCTGGGCCCCTCCCCAGCCGCCGCAGCCCTGGACTGCGACCTATGACGCCTCGGACTTCGGGGCCCCGGCGATGCAGATGGCCGGCGGGTCCTCGATCGAGGCGTCCAACGACTTCGGCTTCCAGATGCACCAGGTCTTCACCACGCCTTCGGAGATGAAGGTGATGAACGAGGACTGCCTCTATCTGAACGTCTGGACCCCTTCGCCTGACGGCAAGCGCCGGCCGGTGATGGTGTGGATCCACGGCGGCGGCTTCGCCTACGGCTCGGGCGCCCAGCCGATCTACCAGGGCGACGGGTTGGCGCGGGCGCAGGACGTTGTCGCGGTGAGCCTCAACCACCGGCTCAACGTGTTCGGCTATCTCGACCTATCCAAGGCCATGGGCGCCGACTACGCCAGCTCCGGGACCGTGGGCATGCAGGACCTCGTCCTGGCCCTGAAGTGGGTGCGCGACAACATCGCCGAATTCGGCGGCGACCCCGACAACGTCATGATCATGGGCCAGTCCGGCGGAGGGGCGAAGGTCTCCATCTTGCTCGCGATGGACAGCGCCAAGGGCCTTTTCCACAAGGCTGCGATCCAGAGCGGGCCGGGGCTCGCTGTCGGGCGCAAGGCGATGGCGCAAGCCTCCACGGACAAGGTGCTCGCCGCGCTTGGCGTGGCGAGCGGAGACATCAAGGCCCTGCAGGCGATCCCGGCGCCGGCGATCCTGCAGGCGGCCGCGAAGGCCGGTGGCATGGGCTTCGGCCCGATCCTCGATGGGGTGGCGATCACCCGCGATCCCTTCACGCCGGACGGGCCACCCGTCTCCGCCGATGTCCCGATCCTCATAGGTTGGTGCAAGGACGAGTGGACGATCTTCGACGCCAACGAGCCGTGGTTCGGCCGCATGACCGAGGCCGACCTCGAGACCCGCGTCGCGCCTCTGGGCGAGCCGGGGCGGCGGTTGTTGGCGGCCTTCCGCAAGGCCTATCCGACCTACTCGCCGACCTACCTGTGGATCCAGATGATCAGTTCACGGATGATGGCTGGAAGCGAGCTGCTGGCGGCTCGAAAGGCCGCGCAGGGCGGCGCTCCGGCCTTCGTCTACATGATGACCTGGGACACGCCGGCAGCGGACGGGATCTTCAAGTGCCCCCACACCATGGAAATCCCGTTCATGCTCTACAGCTACGACAAGGTCCGCACCTTCGTCGGCGAGGGCCCGGGGCCGGCGCACATGGCCGCGCAGATCGGCGGCGCCTGGGCCGCCTTCGCCCGCACCGGCCGGCCGGATCATCCAGCCATCCCGCACTGGCCCGCCTGGAACACCCAGGAGCGTCCGGTGATGGTGTTCAACACGGCCAGCCACGTGGAGAACGACCCCCTTCCCGAAGTCCGCGCCGCCCTCGAGGCCATGCCGGCCGCGATGACCCTGCGGGGGTGATCCTGCGTGGAAATGGACCACGGACCTCACGGACCTCACGGACGGGCGCTCCTCCATGCAGAGGAGACGTTCGCCATTCAGGGCGCCGTGTTCGAGGTCAATCGTCACATGGGCTCTGGCTTCCTGGAAGCCGTCTACCAGGAGTGCCTGGCGATTGAGTTCAAGACTCGCGAGATCCCGTTTGTCGCGATGCCATCTCTGGCGCTCACCTACAAGGACTTCTCATTGCGCCAGCGTTATCAGCCCGACTTCGTCTGTTTTGACAATGTCATCGTCGAGCTCAAATCAGTTCGATAACTTGCGCTCGAACATCGAGAACAAGTTCTAAACTATCTTCGGGCGACAGGTTTAAGAGTAGGTATGCTCGTGAACTTCGGAAGCGCGCCGAAGGCGCAGATAGAACGTTTGATCATCTGACACTTGTCCGAATCCTCGTCCGTGAGGTCCGTGAAGTCCGTGGTTCATTCTTCGCGACACGCCCTCACCAGGCGACGGCTTGGCCGTCCTTTCGGTGATCGGAGCCGGCCCGGTAGACGAAGGGGGCTTCGCCGGGGGCAGGGTTCTGTACCGGCTGGACCATGATCGCCTGGTAGCCGCCCATGGCGCCGCTGTCGGACGGGTTGAGCTTGTGGCCCATGGCGGCGAGGTCGGCGCCGACGAGGTCGTAGAGCGGCTTTTCCAGGGTCAGGGTGTTGCTGATCTGGCTGTGCCGGAAGCGCGCCATGTCGGTGGCCATCTGCAGGTTCGCCCCCAGATCGAAGATGTTCACGAGTACCTGGGCATGGCCCTGGGCCTGCATGTCGCCGCCCATCAAGAGCAGAGTCATGAGGGGACGCTCGCCGTCCATGACGAAGCCTGCGGCGAGGGTGTTGAAGGGTCGCTTTCCGGGCGCGATCACGTTGGGCGACTTCGGATCGAGCGAGAACAGCGCGCCCCGGTCGTGCAGGATGAAGCCATAGCCCGGCACGGTGATCCCCGAGCCGAACTCCTCGAAGTTGCTGTTCACCCAGGCGACCATGTTGCCCTGCGCATCGGCGGTCGAGAGCACGATGGTGTCCCCGGCCGCGCCCTCCGCGCCCACCGGTCCGGTCACAGAGGCATGTGCGGGATCGACACGGCGACAGAGGGCGCGGGCATGCTCCTTCGAAATCATGCGCTCGACCGGCACACGCACGACATCAGGGTCGGCGTTGATCGCGATCAGGTCGCCGTAGGCGAGCTTCTTGGCCTCCACCATCAGGTGCCAATAGAGCGGGCTGCGCGGGCCCAGCTGGGCGAGCGTCCGTCCGCCCGTCCACCCGGGCGTGCACGCCTCGAGGATGTTGATCATCTCCAGGGTCGCCCAGGCCTGGGACGGCGGGGGCAGTTCGTAGACGTCGTGACCGTGAAAGGTCGTGCGCACCGGCTCGACCCACTCGCCGTGGTACGCGGCGAGGTCATCCATCGTCATCGTGCCGCCTAGCGCCGTGGACTTGGCGACGATCGCGCGGGCGATCTCACCCTTGTAGAAGGCGTCGACGCCCTGCTCCTGCAGAAGGCGGAAGCTGCGGGCGAGGTCGGGATTGCGGAACACCTCGCCCACACGGGGCGGGCGACCGTCGACGTACCAGGCCCTGACAGAGTCCGGATCGAGCGTCTGGCAGCAACCGCGGAGCGGCAGGGCCTTGGGCAGGATCCAATCGTGGGCGATCCGCTCGCTCACCGGAAAGCCGTGCTCGGCATAACCCTCGGCGGGGGCGAGCGCCTCCTTGAGGGTCATGGTCCCGAACCGCTGGAGGATGGCGTTCCAGCCCCAGGCCGCGCCGGGCACGGTCACGGGAAGAATTCCGTAGACCGGCATGCCCGAGCCGGGACCCCAGTTGGCGGGATCGGCGACATAGCCGAGCTCGCGGAAGTGTTCGGGCGTGGCGCCGCTTGGCGCACGGCCGCTGGCGTTGAGGGCGTAGAGCTTCTTCTCCTTGGCCACATAGACGATCGCGAAGAGGTCCCCGCCCATCCCCTCCATCATCGGTTCGGTGACGTTGAGCACCGCGGCGGTCGCCACGGCCGCATCGATGGCGTTGCCCCCGCGGCGAAGGACCTCCAGCCCGGCCTCCGCGGCCAGTGGCTGGCTGGTGGTCACCATGCCGTGCTGGCCGAACACCTCCGCCCGGCTCTGCGCAGCCCAGCCTTCGGAGCGGTCGCCCCGCACAGCCTGGCACGCCGGCGCCAGATCACCTGTCTGGCAGGTGGAGAGGCGTGGGGGAGTTTGCGCCACAGCAGGCGCTACAGCCGCGAGGGCCACGACGGCGGCCCAGGCGACCGCGACGGACGATTTCATATGGCGGCGGCTCCCCTGCCGGACACGCCAGATTGGCGTGTCCGGTCCGCCCTGTCGCGGGGGATTCGTCAGGCGGCCGCCGCCATGGCGTTCAGCGCCGGCCAGGTGGTCGCTTTGAGGCTCGGCCGCGCCTTCATGCGCTCGAGCCAGGCGCAAAGCTGCGGAGCATCCGCGCAAAGGGTCGCCCACTCCGGGCACTCGGCAAGGAAGTCCATCTGCGGCGCCACGGCGAAGTCGGCCAGGCTGACATGCTCGCCGGCGAAGTAGGGATGACTGCCGATGAT
>DASXGQ010000093.1:0-6667 GCA_036488995.1 Caulobacteraceae bacterium | reverse complement strand
TCCAGCGCCGGCTTCAGGAAGTCCTCGAAACTCTGGACGATCCCCAGGCCGTCGATCGCCGCGCTGGTGGCCAGGTCCGCGGCGCCGCCCAAACGCACCATCAGAGGGCCCGAGGGCTCGACCCGCACGATCTCGCCATCTCGCTCGAATTCCCATGGCGGAGAGGCGCCGCTGGCGAACCGGCCGCGCAGGCAGTCGTGCGAGAGCAGGTCGCGCGGGTGCTCCGGCCGGCCCCGCGCATCGAGATAGGCGGGGGAGGCGGCGGTGGCGAAGCGCTGGACGCGCGGACCGATCGGGATGGCGATCATGTCCTGCTCCAGCCGCTCGTCGTAGCGGATCCCCGCGTCGCACTCCTCCGCCAGGAGGTCGACGAATCCTTCCTCCACGATCACCTCGAGCCGGATGTCCGGATAGGCCTTGAGGAAGGGCGTCACGATCGCCGGCAGCACCAGCCGCGAGGCCACGCCAGGAACATTGAGCCGAAGCGTGCCAGCAGGGCGGTCGCGGAAGGCGTTGACCACGTCCAGCGCCGCCTGCACCTCGCCCAGGGCGGGCGACAGCCGCTCGTAAAGCCGTGCGCCCGCCTCTGTCAGGGCCATGCTCCGGGTCGTGCGGTTGATCAGCCGCACGCCGAGCCTCGCCTCCAGCCGGCGCAGGGCCTCGCTGAGGCTGGAGGCGGAGACGCCGCTCTCCCGCGCCCCATCACGGAACCCGCCTGCTTTCACGATCGCGACGAAGGCCGCCAGGTCGTCCAGCTCGCTCGCCATTGTTCGCTATCCCGTACGGCTCGTGCCGATTACACGGGATTATCACGCACCGAACCGGGGTTCATACTGCGGTCGCCCGCTTCGAGGAGACCCGCCATGACCATCACCACGCAACTTGCCCGTCCCGCCACGGCCGCAGGCGTCTTCCGCCTTGGCGACCGCACCGTGAACCGCATTGGCTATGGCGCGATGCAGCTCGCTGGCCCCGGCGTCTTCGGCCCGCCCCGCGACCGCAACGAGGCTCTCGCCGTCCTGCGCGCCGCGGTCGAGGCCGGCGTCAACCACATCGACACCAGCGACTTCTATGGACCCTACGTCGTCAACGAGCTGATCCGGGAGGCTCTGCACCCCTATCCGGAGGGCCTGACGATCGTCACCAAGGTGGGGGCTTTCCGTGGAAAAGACGCCTCATGGAATCCGGCCCACTCGCCGGCTGACCTGACCCGCGCCGTGCACGACAACCTGAGTCACCTCGGCGTCGACGCCCTCGATGTCGTCAACATGCGGTTGCCCGGCGCCCTTCATCTTCCGGCGGAAGGCCCGGTGGAGGAGATGTACTCGACACTCGCTGACCTGCAGCGCCAGGGGCTGATCCGCCACCTTGGCCTCAGCAATGCGACGGCGGCCCAGGTCGAAAAGGCGCGCGCCATCGCTCCGGTCGTCTGCGTCCAGAACTACTACAACCTCGCCCACCGCGACGACGACGCCCTGATCGACCAGCTCGCCACAGCGGGGATCGCCTACGTGCCGTTCTTCCCCCTGGGCGGCTTCAGCCCGCTGCAGTCGCAGACCCTCTCCGACGCCGCGGCCGAATTGGGCGTCACGCCCCTGCAACTTGCCCAGGCCTGGTTGCTGCGCCGCGCGCCCAACCTCCTCCTCATCCCCGGCACCTCCTCCCGCGCCCACCTGCGCGAGAACCTGGCCGCCGGCGCGATCGAAATCCCGGACGCGGTGATGGCGCGGCTGGACGCTGTGGGACGCTGAACCTGTTCCGCCTCGGGAAGAAAGACTCTAGTCCGCGCGCTGTCCGAGTAGGCCGCCGCCATCCATATCGCCGGCGGCATGCCCGCCATCAGTCGCCGTCCTCGAGGGCGAACGCTTCGCGGATCAGCCGGATGATCTCGCGCATTCGCCCAGGGTGCGGCGCGGCTCGCAGATCGATCAGAAGCTCGATCCCCTCGGCGATGCGATATCGGTGCGCGACATCGGGTGTGGCCCAGTGCCTGGTGAGCTTTTCCCGCCAGGCAGCCTCTTCGGTGCGGGCTGACCAGACCGCCAGGGCCGCCTCGAAGGTCGCGCCCGACCGCCCCAGCTCGCGCTCCATTTCCCGGAGATAGTCGCGGATGCTCTCGAGGTCGTTGCCCGCCTGTTGCATGGCGCGGATCAGGCGCAGGCGCGTCAGGTGGTCCGCCTCGAAGTTCGCCCCGCGACCACGGCTCGCCGGCGGTGGCAGCAGCCCTTCCTCGACATAGTAGCGAACCGTGCGCTCGGAGACGCCGCACAGGGCGGCAAGCTCCCGGGCCGTGTACCGCGTCGGATCGCCCTCTTCCGCCATTCTCGAATAGTGCCACTTTACTGGCGGATTTCAACTGGCGAATTATGCGCCGCCGAGCCGTCGATGGCTTGACCTGATCCTCGACCCTTCCGGGTCCCTCGGTTAGCATCTGTACGAACTAATGCAGGCCAATCCCCGTCGTTACCTGACGTCGAGGGGTCGCAGGAGGCGCGACATGAGCGACGCCGCCGTCGTCAGCGACGCCGAGGCCGAGACGCTCTTCTCGGACCTCCTCGAGGCGGTCCAGCGGGGCGAGCGCGAGCGCGCCCTTATCCTGGCGGAGCGCTGCGAGGCCGCGGATCTCGAGCACCCTCTCATCCTGACGCTCGCCGCCGAGGCGGCAGAGGCGCGGGGGGACGACGAGCGGGCGGCGGGCCTGCTGAGGCGCACGATCGATCTGGCGCCTGACCAGGCCGAAGCGTGGCGGCGGCTCGCCGTCGTCCTGGATCGGCTCGGACTTCTCGAGCCGGCGCGCACGGCCGCCGACCACGCCCTCTCGCTCGCGCCCGGCGCCGGCCCCTGCCTGGTCGCCGCCGGCGCCGCGGCCTTCGCCGTGGGCGACCTCACGCCCGCCGCCACGCACTACGAGGCCGCCGCCGCCTCCGGCAGCGTCGAAGCCATTGAGGCCCTTGGCGCCATCGCCGCGCGTCGCGGCCAGGCGAAGGAGGCGCGCGCCCTGGCCGGACGCGCCCTCGCGGCTGCGCCGGATCGAGTGGGCGCTGTCCTCACCCTCGCGCGCGCCGACCTCCTTGAGGCTGACCCTTCCGCCGCCGACCGGCGCCTCACCGAACTCCTCGCCGGCGCGATCTCGGAGGCGCTGGAAGTCGCCGCCCTCGACCTGAGGGCGGAAGCCCGCGACGCCTTGGGCGAGACCGACCGCGCCTTCGCCGACTATCAGGCCAGAAACGCGCGCATCGCGCGCGCAAACCGTCCGGGACCCGGGCAGGAGCGTCGGCTGGACGAAGCGCGTCGCCTTATGACCTGGTTCGGCGAGGCGGACGCGCGTACGTGGCGCCGGCGCGCCGGCGATGATCTTGAGGGGGCCGGGACGGTGCGCCGCCACGCCTTCCTGATCGGCTTTCCCAGATCTGGCACGACCCTGCTCGAGAAGGCGCTGGCCAGCCATCCGCAGGTTGTAACCCTGGAGGAGGTCGACCGCCTGGGAGAGGCGGGACGGGACTTCCTGGCCGGCCCCGCGCAACTCTCAGATCTCGCGACGATCGACCAGGAGCAGGCTGATGAGCGCCGCGCGCTCTATTGGCGAGGCGTTCGCCAGACCCTGGGCCAGGATCTCGCCGGGAAGACCTTCCTGGACAAGCTGCCCCTCCACTCCCTGGCGCTCCCCGTGATCGCCAAGCTGTTCCCCGACGCGACGATCCTGTTCGCCGTGCGCGATCCAAGGGATGTGGTTCTGAGCTGCTTTCGACGGCGCTTCCGACAGAACGCAGCCATGGCCGAGTTCCTCACTGTGCCGGCAGCCGCGCGCTACTACGATGCGGTCATGACCCTCGCGGGGGTCTATCGCACACTGCTGTCGCTCGAGGCGCTCGAGGTGCGCCACGAGGCGGTCGTGGCGGATTTCGACGCCCAGCTCGGCCGCGTTCTGGACGCGGTCGACCTGCCCTGGGATGACTCTGTGCGCGACTTTGCGGCCCGCGCCGCCGCGCGACCCAGGACGCCCAGCGATCTGCAACTGGCGGCGGGACTCAACGACGCCGGGGTCGGTCAGTGGCGCCGCTATGCGCCCTATCTGGAAGAGGTGCGTGGGATCCTCGATCCCTGGGCCGTCCGCTGGGGCTACGCTTCAACCTGATCACACAGAAACGCTCCCCGCCGCGAGGCGGGGAGCGCTTCCGTTACGCCACCCTAAACTTATCAGGCGACCGCGAGGGCGCGACGGCGGCGGAGCATTGCGCCGGCTCCGGCGAGGCCCGCCAGCATCGTCGCCCACGTCGCGGGCTCGGGAACGCCCGGCGATGACGAGCCGAACGTCACGTCGTCCATCACCACCTCGTTGGCGACACCGCCGAAGACGATCGAGTGGGCGGTGCCCGAGAACGTTACTCCGATCGGCACGAAGGGGCAGAACGCCGCGCTGTAGCCTGGGCAAGCGGTGTCGCCATTGGGCGTCGACGCGAGAGCGAAGTTGGCCAGTTCCGTGCCTGTCCCGTCGACGCCGGACCAGACCTGGACCGAACTCGCGAAGCCGGTCGGGTTCGTATAGTTGAACGAGAAGCCCGTCGTGAAACCGGCGGCGACGTCGATCGTCGTCGAGGTGCCGCTCAGGAAGAACAGGGCGCCCTTGTCGGAGCCGGGGGCCAGCCCCCCGCGCGACGTGTTCGAGCACACCACACTCAGCGAATTGAGGCAGATCGCCTGGGCGTTCGCGCTGAAGGTCACGCCGTAGTTCGTACCCGAAGTCCCGTCGCTGCTGACCCCTCCATCATAGAAGCCGTTGACGAAGGCGTACCCCGACGGATAGGTCGCGTTGATCCCCTCGAAATTGAGAGAGACGACGCCGGCGTGAGCCATGGTGGCCATGGCGGTGGAGGCCAAGGCGGCAAGCAGGATCCTACGCATTTGATCTCCTCACAGGTTTGCCTCCGTCGTGGGAGGCGCACTGCAGGCGACGAACCAGCCCCAAATCGCCGCTCCGGCCTGCGCTGAACTGTTACGCTTGGAGCCCAAAGGTCCCTGTGCGGATATGTACCGAAAACCTCGCAGCAGGAGAAGCAGAATTTGTCTCAAATTGGAACAAAGGGGTCCTGATTACGCCCGGAGAGGGGCGAAACGAGGCGGGCCTTTGCAGTTAGCGAGAACAGAGCGCCGTCCGCCCAAGTGGGAACTGGTCGGAGTTTGCTCTAGGGGGTCGTCCCCGGGTCCGGCCTCACCATCCCCGCAGGCGGGTACGGCGGAAGCAGCGCTGGCGGCGGCGGCAAGCCCGCAGGCTTTCCCGCGATCTGCTTCATCAGGATCGCCACGGCCGTCTCCAGCTGGGCGTCACGCCCGGCAAGCAGGTCGGCCGGGTAGTTCTCCACCTCCACGTCGGGATCGACGCCGTGGTTCTCCACCGCCCACTGGCTGTTGGTGTCGTAGAGCGCGTGTTCTGGAATTGTGATGTAGCCGCCGTCCATCATCCGCCAGTTGCCACGGATCCCGCGCACGCCGCCCCAGCTCCGCGTGCCCACGAGCGGTCCCAGGTGATAGAGCTTGAAGAAGTAGGGGAAGATATCCCCGTCCGAGCTCGACCAGTGGTTGAGCAGGGCGACCTTGGGACCGTTGAGCATGTCCTGTGGTTCGGTGGTGACGCCGCCTTCGCGGTCGACGTCCAGGGCCACCAGTTCGCGGCGCAGGCGCTCGAGGGCGTACGGGGCGATGAATCCCCCGCCGTTCCAGCGGTCGTCCATGATCAAGGCCTGCCGGTTCAGCTGGGCGTAGAACTGCCGCACAAACTGCTGCAGGCCCAGCTGTCCCATGTCGGTCATGTAGACATAGCCGATGCGGCCTCCCGAGAGGCGGTCGACCACCTGGCGGTTGTGTTCGATCTGGGCCGCCTCGCGCACGGCCAGCTCGTTGGCGATCGGCTGGACCACGACGTGCCGCCCGGGGCCGTTCGGACCTGGGGCGACGGTCAGCTCCACCGTCGTCCTGGCGTCGGCGAGCTGCAGAAGGGCGTCGGGGTCCGTCGGCGCCTTCAGCTCAACGCCATTGATCGCGAGCAGATAGTCCCCGGACTTTACCTCCAGTCCGGGCTGGGAGAGCGGGCTGCGGTACGCATCGCGGGTGTTGTCGCCGGGATAGATGTGGGCGATGCGATAGCGACCTGAAGCGGTGTCCAGTTCGAGGTCGGCTCCCAGGAGGCCGCCCTGGGCCTTGGGCGTCGTGTCCCCGTCGTCTCCGCCTCCGACATAGGTGTGGGAGTTGCCCAGCTCTCCCAGCATCTGGCCGATCAGGTAGTTGAGGTCTTCCCGCGAGCCGAGTTGCGGTAGCAGCCTGGCGTAGCTGTCGTGGACCGCCTGCCAGTCCACGCCGTTCATCGCTGGAGAGACGAACAGGTCGCGCTGGAGACGCCAGGCGTTGTTGAACATTTCCACCCATTCCGCCTTCGGATCGACGATCAGGCGCAGGCGGCTCAGGTCCAGCTTGTCGGCGGTCTCGGCGTCCTTTTCGGCGTCCTTCTTGGTGTCGAGGACGGTGTAGTCGACCTTGCGCCGGATCAGCACGCGCTGGCCGTCGAGCGAAAGGGAATAGGCGTCGACGTTCTCGGCGACGACGGCGTCCTTGCGCGTCTTCAGGTCGAAGAAGCGCAGGGCGGCCTTTTCGCCGTTCAGGGGCCCGGCGATCA
>DASXGQ010000012.1:0-36941 GCA_036488995.1 Caulobacteraceae bacterium | reverse complement strand
CGACATACTGCGGGAGGTATTTGGCGGAGACCTTGTGGAAGGTCCCGAGGACGCCGCGCTTCAGGATACTCCAGAAGCCCTCCAGGGTGCTCGTGTGGATCGCGCCCCCCGTCCAGCAGCCATACTTAACGGGTGGGCCCGGCATGGATTCGCGCCCGCTGCCAGAGGCTGAAGGTAAGAACTTCGCGCCGGCGCGAAGTTTCAAACTCGCGGCAGACCGAGGCCGCATTCGGTCAAGGGCAGTGCGGGCCGCCAACGTCCAACTAGATAGCCGCGCGGGGCTGATCGCGGGCAGGATTGCGCCCCATGCCACCCCAAGCCGCCCAAAAAAGCGGGCACAAAAGCAGCGCGCCATGTTGGGAATTTGTTGCGTCAAGAATTTCGGGGGATTTGGGATTCGTTGAAATTGCTTGGGATTTCCTTGCAACATGAACGCAACATGCCGGCTCGTATTGGCGGCCTAGCCTCCCCGCAAGGCGTTGAATTTTATATGGAAAAAGTTGGAGGCCTGGGCCGGAATCGAACCGGCGTGCACGGATTTGCAGTCCGCTGCGTAACCACTCCGCCACCAGGCCGTCAGGGGCGAGCCGCCCTTCGGCGGAGGCGGAGGGCTAACAGATGGTTGCGGGCGGGGCAATCGCATCGACGATTGGACGATTGGCGCCGCGCACGCGAGCGGCCTATAGGGGCGCGCACATGGGCCTGCGCCCCCGTTTCTCCGAAGATCCACCATGAACGACAACTTCGCCGCAGCGCGGACCAACATGGTCGACAGCCAGGTCCGGCCCCTGGATGTGCCCGACATCTCAATTCAGGACGCCATGCGGGCGATCCGTCGTGAAGACTTCACGGGGCCAGCGAAGCGCGCCCTGGCCTATGCGGACGCCGAACTGGAATACGCTCCGGGACGGTGGCTGCTGAGGCCGCGCGATGTCGCCAAGCTGATCCATGCCCTGGCGCCGCGCGCGGGCGAGACGGCCCTGGCGATCTCAGCTCCCTACGCGGGGGCGGTGCTCCAGCGGATCGGCCTCGATGTCGCCTCCTGCGATGCGGCTGGACCTCTGCCGGCGCGAGATGGCGGATGGCGGGTCATCATCTGCGAAGGCTCGGTGAGCAAGGCGCCCCAGGCCTGGGTCGACGCCCTGGCGCCAGGCGGGCGGCTGGGCGTGGTGGAACGCGACAGCGTGCTCGGCCGGGCCATGGTCTATCTGCGCGGGCCCGCGGCGGTTGGCGCGCGCCCCGTTTTCGACAGCACGCCGCCCCTGCTTGCGGGCTTCGAACGGCCAGCCAGCTTCGTATTCTGAGATTTTCGAAAAAAGCTGGGGAGAATCGCGCTCCTGCGACGAATCGGCCTTTCCGCGCGTTTGCGGCGTGGGCAGATCGTGACTAACGTGAGGTTACTTCGCCCGCTAACGCTATGACAGAACGGCGCCAGGCCATGAATGAACAACAAGCCGCCGAACCGACGCTCGAAGAGATCCTGGCGTCGATCCGCCGCATCATCTCGGAGGAGGGTCCGGGGGCAGTCTCCTCCTTCCCCGCCATGAGACCTCTGGACCCGCAGGAGGCCGACGATGTTCTTGTCCTCACCCGCCGAGCTCCCCCGATCGAGTTGCAGATGAGCCCCAATAAATCCGAGCGGCCGAAGCCGCGTTCGAACGGTGACATCGCCATGGAACCCTCGCAGGCCCCGGCCGCGGAAGAGGCGGCGCCTGCCGCACCGGCGGCGCAAGACGTTATCGTCGCGCCGACGACGGCCGCTTCGACCTCCGCCGCATTCGAAAGGTTGTCGCAGGCGGCCGCCCTCCGCGAGGCGCCCCGGCCCCAGATCCTGATGCCTGAGGCGGGCCGGACTCTCGAAGACGTCGTCCGCGACCTGATGCGCCCGCTCATCAAGGAGTGGCTGGACGAGAACCTCGCAGAGATCGTCGAGCGCCGCGTCGAGGAAGAGATCGAGCGCATCGTCAAACATCGAGTACGCTAGAAGGATCGCCGCCGGCCCTCGCGCCGGCGTCCACCGCGCCCCATCCGTCGCCATGTCCTGGCGGCGGATGGGGCGTAGCGTTCTTTCTGGCCGGGTCCGCCCCCTCGCGTCCGGCCGCCGCATTTGGGCCCCGTGATGCTCGAGAAGACCTTCGATCCCGCCGCCGCTGAACCGCGCCTCTACGGCGCATGGGAAAAGTCGGGCGCCTTTTCTCCCTCTGACGATCCGGCGGCGCCGCCCTTCAGCATCGTCATTCCACCGCCCAACATCACCGGCCAGCTCCACATTGGCCACGCCCTCAATGGGACGTTGCAGGACGTCCTCACCCGCTTTGCGCGGATGCGCGGGAAGGCGGCCCTCTGGCTGCCGGGGACCGATCATGCCGGCATCGCCACCCAGATGGTGGTCGAGCGCCAGCTCGCCGCCGAAGGCAACATGAGCCGCCGCGACATGGGCCGTGAGGCCTTCGTCGAGCGCGTCTGGGAATGGAAGGCCAAGTCCGGCGGGGCCATCGTCAACCAGCTGCGGCGCCTGGGCGCCTCGTGTGACTGGACCCGCGAGCGGTTCACCTTGGACGAGGGCCTGTCGAACGCGGTTCGCAAGGTCTTCGTCGCCCTGCACAAGGCCGGGCTCGTCTATCGTGACAAGCGCCTGGTGAACTGGGACCCGCACTTCCAGTCGGCCATCTCCGACATCGAGGTCGAGCAGAGGGAGGTCGACGGTTTCTTCTGGCGCCTGGCCTATCCGCTGGAGGACGGCTCGGGCGAGATCGTCGTCGCCACCACGCGTCCCGAGACCATGCTGGGCGACGTCGCCGTCGCCGTGCATCCGAGTGACGAGCGCTATGCCCATCTGATCGGCAAGTGCGTGCGCCTGCCGATCGTCGGTCGGCCGATCCCGATCATCGCCGACGACTACGCCGATCCGGAGAAAGGCTCGGGCGCGGTGAAGATCACGCCCGCCCATGATTTCAACGACTTCAAAGTCGGCCAGAGGCACAACCTGCCGATCATCAGCGTCCTCGACGCCGCCGCGCGGATGAACGAGAACGCGCCCGCCGCCTACCGCGGCCTCGACCGGTTCGAGGCCCGCAAGAAGGTGGTCGCCGAGATCGAGGACCTTGGCCTGCTGCGCGGTGTCGATCCGACGCGCCACGCCGTCCCGCACGGCGACCGCTCCGGCGCGGTGATCGAGCCCTTCCTCACCGACCAGTGGTACGTCGACGCCAAGACATTGGCCGGGCCAGCCATCGCCGCTGTCGAGCGCGGCGAGACCGTGTTCGAGCCCCGCCACTGGGAGAAGACCTACTTCGAGTGGATGCGGAACATCGAGCCCTGGTGCGTCTCGCGCCAGCTCTGGTGGGGACACCGCATTCCGGCGTGGTACGGCCCCGATGGCCGGATCTTCGTCGCCGAGACCGAGGACGCGGCACGCGCCAAGGCGCGCGAGCACTACGGGCGCGACGAGTACCTGCGCCAGGACGAGGACGTGCTGGACACCTGGTTCTCCTCGGCCCTGTGGCCGTTCTCGACCCTGGGCTGGCCTGAGCACACCGAGGACCTGCGGCGCTTCTATCCCACCGACACCCTGGTGACGGGCTTCGACATCATCTTCTTCTGGGTCGCCCGGATGATGATGATGAGCCTTCACTTCACCGGCCGCGCGCCGTTCCGCAGGGTGTTCATCAACGCCCTCGTCCGCGACGCGGAAGGGGCGAAGATGTCCAAGTCCAAGGGGAACGTGATGGACCCCCTGGAGCTGGTGGACGACTACGGGGCCGACGCCCTGCGCTTCACCCTGGCGGCGATGAGCGGGCAGGGGCGGGACATCCGCCTCTCGCGCCAGCGCATCGAAGGCTATCGCAACCTCGGCACCAAGCTGTGGAACGCCGCGCGCTTTGGCCAGATGAACGGCTGCGCGCCCGCCCCCGACTTCGATCCGGGTTCGGCCAAGGGCGTTATTAATCGCTGGATCCGCAGCGAGACGGTCAAGACCGTCCGCGAGGTCACCCAGGCCCTGGAGGCCTGCGCCTTCGACGAGGCTGCGGCGATCCTCTACCGCTTCATCTGGAACCTCTACTGCGACTGGTACGTCGAGTTCGCCAAACCGATCCTGCAAGGCCAGGACGAGGCGGCGAAGGCGGAGACCCGGGCGATGACGGCCTGGGCGCTGGACGTGATCCTGCGCCTCCTCCACCCGATTTCCCCCTTCATTACCGAGGAGCTGTGGGCCCAGACGGCGCCTGCGCAGGGACGCGGGGGGCTGCTCATCTCCGAGCCTTGGCCGGAATTGCCCGACGCCTGGCTCGACGCGGACGCCGACGCCGAGATCGGCCTCGTTATCGCCGCGGTCACAGAGGGTCGCTCGCTTCGGGCGGAGCTCAATGTTCCGCCAGGCGCAAGGCCCGAACTCGTGGTGATTGAGCCCAGCGTCGAGCAGCGTCGGGCTGTGGAGGCGAATGCCTCTGTGATCGGCCACACCCTGCGCTCGGGCGGTATCAGCTTCGCCTCGGCCATGCCGCACGGCGCGGTCCCCTATGTCGCCGCCGGCGCGACCTTCGCCCTGGCCGTCGGCGCGCACATCGACCTTACGGCCGAGCGGGCGCGCCTCGCCAAGGAGATCGCTGCGCGGTCCGCCGACGCAGAGAAGACCGCCCGCAAGCTCTCCAATCCCGACTTCGTCTCCCGCGCCCCGGAGGAGGTGGTCGAGGAGAACCGTGAGCGCCTGGCCGAGGCCGAGGCCGCCCGGGAGCGACTCTCCGCCATGCTCGAGCGGCTGGAGGCTCTGGCCTGAAGGCTGCGTGGAGGTTTACAGGCCCGGCCGGGGCGTGGTTGTTCGCCCCACAAGTCCGCGCATGACCCTAGGAAACGCTCAATGACTGAAGTCGCCGAGGCCAAGACGCCCGCCTGGCCTGCCATGTCCATCGCCCAGGCCTACGCCCTCCTCACAGCGCCGGGTACGCCGTTCGAGATGGAGAACATTGTGATCCGGGGCATCGAGACGCGGGTGTGGAAGAACGCCCCGCCGACCCTCCGCTCCGTGGTAGAATTCGGCCGCGGCCATGGCGAGAAGATCTTCCTCGTCCACGAGGACGAGCGCGTCAGCTTCGAAGGCTTTTTCCGCGCCGTCGCCGTGCTTGCGCGCAGGCTGGTCGAGGAGGGCGTGAAGAAGGGCGATCGCGTCGCCATCATCATGCGTAACGTCCCCGAATGGCCGGTCGCCTTCTACGCGGCCGCATCGATCGGAGCGATCGTCACGCCCCTGAACGCCTGGTGGACGGGACCCGAGCTCGAGTACGGCCTGAGCGACTCGGGCAGCACGATCGCGATCGTCGACGCCGAGCGCCTCGAGCGGATCCACGAACACATCCACGCGTGCGGGGAACTCAGGCGAGTTTTCGTGAGCCGATCGGAGGAGGCGAGCGGAAATCCGGTCGTCGAGCGTCTCGAGTCGGTGATCGGCGCTCCGGGCTCCTGGGCCGCTCTGCCGGACGTGGGCCTGCCGGAAGTCACGATCGCGCCCGACGACGACGCGACCATCTTCTACACCTCGGGTACGACCGGGAAGCCCAAGGGCGCGGTCGGCACCAACCGGAACATCAACTCCAACATCATGGCGGCCGGCTGCGTCGGCGCCCGCGCCTTCCTGCGTCGGGGTGAGGCTCCGCCCATGCCCGACCCGCACGCGCCGCAGCGCTCCAGCCTGTTGTCGGTGCCCTTCTTCCACGCCACCGGCTGTTTCGCGGTCCTGAACCCGACCCTGTTCGGAGGCGCCAAGCTGGTGATGATGCGCCGCTGGGATCCGATCCGCGCGTTCGAGCTGATCGAGCGTGAACGGATCAATTCGGTCGGCGGCGTGCCGACCATCGCCTGGCAGCTGATCGAGCATCCCCTGCGCAAGAACTACGATCTCTCCTCGATCGAGAGCGTGGCCTATGGCGGGGCGCCTTCGGCGCCGGAACTGGTGCGCTTGATCAAGGAGACCTTCCCCAAGTCGCAGCCGGGGAACGGCTGGGGGATGACCGAGACCTCGGCTACCGCCACCAGCAATGGGGCTGAGGACTACGAGCACCGGCCCGATTCCTGCGGCCCGGCCGTCCCGGTCACCGACCTCAAGATCGTGACCGTCGATGGCAAGGAGGAGCTGCCGATCGGACAGGTTGGAGAGCTGTGGTGCAGGGGCCCGCAGGTCGTTCGCGAGTACTGGCGCAAGCCGGAGGCGACAGCCCAGACCTTTGTCGACGGCTGGGTGAAGACCGGCGACCTGGCGCGCCTGGACGACGAAGGCTTCTGCTTCATCATCGACCGGGCCAAGGACATGCTCATCCGCGGCGGCGAGAACATCTACTGCATCGAGGTGGAAAACGTCCTCTACGATCACCCCGCGGTGATGGACGCGGCCCTCGTGGGCATCCCCCACAAGACCCTCGGCGAAGAGCCCGGCGCCGTGGTGACCCTCAAGCCGGGCGCCACGGCCACGGAAGAGGAGCTGCGGGCCTTCGTCGCGGCGCGCCTGGCCGCGTTCAAGGTGCCGGTGAGGATCATCTTCTGGCCCGAGACCCTGCCGCGCAACGCCAACGGCAAGATCATGAAGCAGGACCTGCGCAAGCTGTTCGTCGAGGAGCCGACGCCGGCGTGACCCGTCGCCCGCGGCCTGTTCCGCGGCCCTCACCGGTCGCCGAGGCCGTCGAACTGCGCATCCGCACGATGGGGGCGCAGGGCGACGGCTTCGGCGAGGCCGAGTCGATTGGACCAGACCGGGAGATCATGGTCCCGCTCGCCCTGCCGGGTGAGAGGCTTATCGCGCGTGTCGCAGGCGACCGCGGGGAGCTTACAGAGGTTCTGGAGCCCAGCCCGGAGCGGGTGACGCCGCCGTGTCCGCACTTCGGCCCCTGCGGCGGCTGCGCGCTTCAGCACTGGGCGAAGGAGCCCTATCTCGCCTGGAAGCTGGAGCGCGTGCGCCAGGCGCTTGGGTGGGTCCATCTCGAGGCGCCCATCGACCTCGCATACGTCGCCCCGCCAGGCGCACGTCGACGCGTGGCCCTGCACGCGCGCCGTCTGGGGCGGACGGTTCGCGTCGGTTTCAAGGGACGGCGGTCGTGGGATCTGGCCCCTATCGAGACGTGCGTGGTCGCCAGACCCGCCCTCGTCGCAGCTCTGCCGGCTTTGGAGCGCCTGGCGGAGCCGTTCCTGGCGAGCCCCAGATCGGCGCCAACCTTGCACGTGACGGAGACCCTCATGGGCCTCGACATCGACATCACCGGTGTCGAGCGGCCAGGCCCTTCCGCCGATGCGCTGGCGCAGGCGGCGCAGGTCGCCAGCGAGGCCGGCTTCGCCCGCGTGACCCTGGCCGGAGATCCTGTGTGCCAGGTCCGTCGACCGGTGGTGGAGCTGGGCCCGGCGCGCGTGAACCTCCCCGCTGGCGGCTTCCTACAGGCCACCGCGGGCGCCGAGTCGGCCATGGCGGGAATCCTCGTCGAGGCGGCGGCGGGCGCGAGGACCGTGGCGGACCTGTTCTGCGGGGCGGGAGCCTTCACCTTCCGTCTCGCCGCGGGTGCGCGCGTAAGCGCCGCCGACGCCTCCGCTGCCGCCGTTTCGGCCCTCAACGCCGCGATCGCCACCGCGCCTGGCCTCAAGGCGATCGAGGCCCAGACGCGGGACCTCGAGCGGCGTCCGATGCTCGCGGGCGAACTCGACCGGGTCGACTTCGCGGTGTTCGACCCGCCCCGTGCGGGCGCAGCCGTCCAGGCCGCCGAGCTTGCCCGGTCCCGCGTCCCTCGCGTCGGCGCCGTCTCCTGCAATCCCGCCACCTTCGCCCGGGACGCGCGCACCCTTGCAGACGGGGGCTACAGGCTCGACCATGTGCATGTGGTGGACCAGTTCCTCTGGTCGCCCCATATCGAGCTTGTCGCCTTGTTCACCCGGGAGGCCGCTTGACCGCCGACGACCGTCGCGCCTTCGTCGCCGACCGCCAGGTCCATGCCGCCCATTCGGCGCTCAAGAAGGCGCGGTGGACCGCCGCCGCGATGGCCCTGCGGGCCTTGGCGCGACCTTCGGGGTCAAGTCCGACAAGGTTCCAGCCGAAGGCGCCTCCGGCTCCTAAGGGATTCCTCAGGCAGGCCTGGCTCGAGGCGTTCGAGAAGGACGCGGCCGATGTCGCCGCCGGTCTCTATCCGCCTATGGCCGACCGGCCGGCGGAGCCCCGGTTTGGCCCGCGCGCGGCGGTCGACCTGCTCTCCGACGCCCTCGACGTCGAAGCGCGCCGCCAGCGCAGGGGAGGGGCCGAGGTGCGCAAGGAAGCTCCGCGCGCCTATCCGACCTATTACCGGCAGAACTTCCACTACCAGAGCGGCGGCTGGTTCACGCCCGAGAGCGCGCGGCGCTACGAAGCCCAGGTCGAGGCGCTATTCGTCGGCGCAGCCGGGGCGATGCGCCGCCGGGCCCTCTCGCTTCTGGCTCGCGCCTGGCGCGAACGCGACCACCGGGGCCTGGCGATTGTCGACCTCGCCTGCGGATCGGGCGCGTTCCTTGAAAATCTCGCCCGGACCTTTCCCCGCGCCCGCCTGGCCGGCGTTGACCTTTCGCAGCCCTATCTGGCCGAAGCGCGCCGCCGCTCGGGCGTCGGGGCATTGGCCCTCGCCAATGTCGAGCGCCTCCCGTTCGCCGACGCCAGCCTCGACGCGGTGACCTGCGTCTACCTGTTCCACGAGCTGCCGCCCCGCGTGCGGCCCCTCGTAGCGGCCGAGATCGCCCGGGTGCTCAAGCCCGGCGGCTATCTCGCCTTCGCCGATTCAATCCAGCCCTGCGATGAGCCGCGCCTGGAGCGGATGCTCGAAGCCTTTCCGGCCTATTTCCACGAACCCTTCTTCGGCAGCTACAGCCGCACGGACCTGCCGGGGCTCTTCGCAGGCGTCGGCATGCGCGTTGCGGGCCACGACCGCGCCTTTTTCACCAAGGCGTTGCTGCTCGAAAAGCCCTGAGTCCTGCAGGGGTTTGCTGCTCGAACGAGGCCTCGCCGATGTCAGCACACGTGTCGGTCGGATCCCGCTGACGCTCTTGCAGGTGGCCGGACCCTTTTTGGGCGAGGAATCGCCAACGGCAGCTTCACTTCGCCACAGCGGAAAGGGTCCGCATCGGGATAAGTTTTGGCGACGGCCACCCGTGCGACCGCCACCCTCTCGCGCGCCAGCGCCCGGAACGGAATTCGCGAAAAAGCATCTAAGGAATGTGTGACCTCGCCCCTGGCGACATCGTCGAGTGCGTCGACGATCGGCCCGCTCGTCCCGAAAGCCAAATCATGCCCGACCTCGGGGCGCTCTACGCGATCGCCAGCGTCCGGCCGGTAGAGGACGGCCACAGTGTGCGGCTCAAGGAACTGACACCGACCTGCTATCTGGGCGGTCTCTGCGCCTGCGGCGAATGCGGCTGGAACGCCCAGCGGTTTCGCAAGGTCTACCGTCCGAGAAGCGGGTTCCTACAAGCCCTTGCCGTCAGAACGCCGGAGAAGGTCTGAGCCGCGCTACTGGCGGGCCATCGCCGCCGCAAGGTAGGCCTTGATGCGATCCTCTTCCTTCTCGAGCGGCTCACCCGTCACGTCGACCAGGGCCCGCTTTACCGTTCCGGTGAAGGCGAACGGCGACTTGTAGTCGGGCAAGACTGGCGAGCCGGCGTTGCGGCCCAAGCTCAGTCCGCCGCCAAGCCCCATGATCAGCGGAACCGTAAGGGGCACGTCACCGGTTCCGGCCGGATCGCCGTCGATGAACAACTTGATGGTCGCGGGCGTGCCCCTGCCCTTGGCGATGTCCGGCGGCCCGGTCGGAGTGAACTCGAAACTGAACACATGATCGCCCTCCGCCACCTGGCGGTCGGACACCACCTTGAAGCGCTGGGCGTCTACGTAGTTGTAGCCGTAGGTCAGCTTGCCGTTCTGGACGTAGAACGAGAAGCCGGCGTCGACGCCGCCTGCCGAGAAGAGCACGCCCTCGGCGCCGCCTTTTGGAACGTTCGCATGCACTGAGACCGAATGCGGCACGTTGAGCAGGCGCGGTGCGGCGAACGGCGGCACCGTTTGGGTGTTCGCGTAGTACACGTATCGCTTCCGCGCCACAGCGAGCTGCGGCCGCTCGTCCGCCATGCGTTGGGTCCCGCGGCTGTCGATTGGCAGCACGTTGTACCTGCCGGCCTCGACGTACCACATGCCGATCATGGCGATCAGCCGATCGCGTTGCTCGCCGGCAAGGTTCTGGGTCTCCGCGAAATCCTTGCCAAGGTCGTAGAGCTCCCAGCCCTTGGCGTCGAGTTCGATGAGCTTGTCGTAGGTAATGGGCGCTCCGAACGCGAGGCCGGACTCGACGAACGAGGTTCCGGGCCACGGGCACACCGCGCGCCAGCCGTCGTGATAGAGCGAGCGGTGGCCGAACATCTCGAAATACTGGGTGATGTGCAGCGCCGACGCCTTGGGGTCGTCGAACGACGACTTGAGGCTGAAGCCCTGGATCGGCGACTGGGTCACGCCACGGATATGGGTCGGCGGCTCGATCCCAAGCGCGTCTAGAACCGTTGGGACCAGGTCGATGGCGTGGCAGTACTGGCTGCGGATCTCGCCCTTCGTTTTGATGCCCTTCGGCCAGCAGATGATGAACGGATCGGAGGTCCCGCCGCGGTAAGTCTCGCGCTTCCAGCGCCGAAACGGCGTGTTCCCGGCGTGGGTCCAGCCCCAAGGGTAGTGGTTGTAGACCTTGGGGCCGCCGAGATCGTCGATCGCCGCCAGGTTCTGCGCGAGGTCGTCGGGGACATTGTTGAAGAACTTGGTCTCGTTCACCGAGCCGGTGGGTCCGCCTTCGGCGCTGGCCCCGTTGTCCGAGACCACCATGATCAGGGTGTTCTCGTATTGGCCGCTCTCTTTCAGGAAGCCGATCAGCTCGCCGATGTTGTGGTCGGCATGCTCGAGGAAGCCCGCGAACACCTCCATGAACCGCGCATAGAGGCGCCGTTCGTCAGCCGAGAGCTTACCCCAGTCGGGCACGTCCGGGTCGTGTCGCGAGAGCTTCGTGTTCGCCGGGATGACGCCCAGTTCCTTCTGCCGCGCGAACACCTTCTCGCGGTAGGCGTCCCAGCCCTCGTCGAATGCGCCCTTGTACTTGTCCGCCCATTCCTTTGGCACGTGGTGCGGCGCATGCGCGGCGCCGGGACAGAAGTAGAGGAAGAACGGCTTGTCCGGTGCGACCTGCTTGGCGTCGGCGATCATCGACTTCGCCTGCTCCACCAGGTCGGTCGTGAGGTGATAACCTTCTTCCGGGGTGGCGGGCGGTTCGACCTGGTGGTTGTCGCAGATCAGGTCTGGGTACCACTGGTTGGTCTCGCCGCCGAGGAAGCCATAGAAGCGCTCGAAGCCGCGGCCGAGCGGCCAGCGGTCGTAGGGACCGGCGCCCGACTGCGCCTCGCTCGGCGTAAGATGCCACTTGCCGATCGCGTAGGTGTTGTAGCCCTCCTGCTGCAGGATCTCCGAGAGCATGCCGTTCTCGAACGGCATGTAGCCGTTGCCGCCCGGATAGCCGGTTGCACCCTCGGTGATGCAGGCCATCGCGTTCGAGTGGTGATTGCGCCCGGTGATGAAGCATGAGCGCGACGGCGAGCAGAGCGCCGTCGTATGCATGTTGTTGTAGCGCAGCCCGTCAGCGGCGAGCGCATCGATGTTCGGCGTCCTGATCGGGCTGCCGTAACAGCCGAGTTGCCCAAAGCCGGTGTCGTCGAGCACGATCATGAGCACGTTGGGCGCCCCCGACCGCGCGCGGTTGGGTTCGGGCCAGGCGGGCTTGGAGACGTCGAAGGTCCGACCGATCACGCCAGGAAACGTCTGGCCGGGCTTGTACTCGGTGAGTGGCATGACAGACCTCCCTGATGCGCAGCGAGGCGGTTCTGAGGTGTGTGCGGAAACGCGACAATCCGGCCTTTCCCTGACGCACGCCGCGAGAAGGGCTTTTCGCGCCTTCGGCGCAGACTTCAGGCGAACAGGTCCATCTGGTCGCCCGCCTTGGGCGGGACGCGGAACTGGGTGGTGTCGAGGGGCGGGAAGGGGGCGCCGAAACCGAGGCGCTTCTTCGCCACCTCGAAACGGCGGGCGAGGAGGTCGGCGATCGGACCTTCGCCCTTCATCCGCTTGCCCCATTCCGGGTCATAGTCCTGGCCGTGCCGCATCTGCCGGACGAGCGACATCACCCGCGAGGCGCGGTCTGGGAGGTTTGTCTCCAGCCACTCGCGGAACAGGTCCTTGATCTCGCGGGGCAGGCGCAGGACGACGTAGCCCGCGCCGACAGCGCCGGCCTCCGCGGCTCGCTCCAGCACCGCTTCGAGCTCGTGGTCGTTGAGACCGGGGATGACGGGCGCGAACATCACCACCGTCGGGGTTCCCGCGTCGGTGAGCGCCCGGACCGCGTCCAGGCGCCGTTCCGGGGTCGCGGCCCTGGGCTCCATCACCCTGGCCAGCTTCCGGTCCAGGCTGGTGACCGACACGGCGGCCCGAACGAGATTCGCCTGGCCCATCGGCCCCAGCAGGTCCGCGTCGCGCACGATGAGGGCGGACTTGGTGATGATCGAGAAGGGGTGACGGAAGCGGTCGAGGACCTCGATCACCCGGCGCGTCACCCGAAGGCGCCGCTCCTGCGGCTGGTAGGGATCGGTGTTGCCGCCGATGTGGATCACGCCCGGCGTATATTTCGGGTTCGACAGCTCCCGTTCGAGCAGGCGCTCGGCGTTTGGCTTGAAGAACAGACGGCTCTCGAAATCGAGGCCTGGCGAGAGGCCCATATAGGCATGTGCAGGCCTCGCGTAGCAGTAGATGCATCCATGCTCGCAGCCCCGGTACGGATTGATCGAGCGGTCGAAGCCCACGTCGGGGCTGTCGTTTCGGGTGATGATCGTGCGCGCCGCCTCGGCGGTCACGGTCGTCTTCAGGGCGGGCGGGGCCTCGTCGGTATCGTCCCAGCCGTCGTCGAAGGCTTCCCGGACCAGGCTCTCAAAGCGGCCCGACGCGTTGGAGACCGCGCCTCTGCCACGCCGTTCGTGTGGGCGAGGGGACATGGCTCATCGTGGCGCCGCGACGCGAACAAAACAAGAACTTTATAGACGGTCCCGTCCTCGTCAGTCGGGACGATGTGGGCGGTCGAGGCGTTCGCCGAGGAGGAGGAGATCCTCCCAGCTCTTCTTCTTCGCCGCGGGCTGACGCAGCAGGAAGGCGGGATGGAGGGTCGGCAGGGCGGGGATCTCCAGCTCGCCGTCCGGGGAGCGCCACTCGAACCAGCGGCCGCGCAGAGCCAGCACGCCCTCGCTGCGCTTGAGCAGGAACCGCGCGGAGGCGGCGCCCACCAGCAGCAGGACGCGAGGCCGGACGAGCTCGACGGCCCGGCGCACGAAGGGTTCGCAGACCGCCTGCTCGTCGGCTGTGGGAGTGCGGTTGCCCGGCGGACGCCAGAAGACGGTGTTGGTGATGAATACCCGGTCGGTGAGGCCGGCGGCCGCCAGCATGCGATCCAGCAACTGACCCGCCCGGCCGACGAAGGGAAGGCCTTGGAGGTCCTCTTCTCCACCCGGTCCCTCGCCGATGGCCATCACAGGCGCGTCGGGGCGACCCCGGGAGAACACCGCCTGGCGGGCCCCCGCCTTCAGCGGGCATCCTTCGAATGCGGCGATGGCTGCGGCGAGCGCCTCGAGATCCTGGGCGGCAGCGGCGGCCTCGCTCGCGGCGGCGACAGCCTTGGCCAGGACGTCGGGGGCCGCCGCGGCGAGGACCGGGGGCGCGGCAGAGACGGCTGGCGCCGGGCGCTTTCGTTCGGGCGGCGGCGGGGCGGGTTCGGCGACAAGAGGCCCAGGCGCTTCGACTGCGGGGAGCGTACGGTCGACGGGCGAATCGGCGAGCGCGGCGTCGACGCCGGCCTCGACCCAGAAGGCGAGCAGGCTTTCGAGGGCTCGGGCGTCGTGCATTGGGGCGACCCTACACCGCCCCGCCAGCCAGGTGGAGACGCCGGGCACTTGACCGCGCCCTCCGCCCCTTCGATTTAGGCGGGAAGACGGCTTTGGCCGGGGAAAGAGAGGGCAGTGTGAGCGAAACCGTCGAGCGCGAGGCAATGGAGTACGACGTGGTCATCGTCGGCGCCGGTCCGGCCGGCCTGGCTGCGGCCATTCGGCTCAAGCAGCTGGCGAAGGCGGCGGGGAGCGAGATCTCGGTCGCGGTCGTCGAAAAGGGTTCGGAGGTCGGCGCCCATATCCTCTCGGGAGCGGTGATCGACCCACGCGCCCTCACGGAATTGATCCCCGACTGGAAGGAGCGCGACGCCCCGCTGGAGACGCCGGTCACAAAGGACCTGTTCGTCGCCCTGAGCGAGACCGGCTCGATGAACATCCCGACCTGGCCGATGCCGGGTCTGATGCACAACCACGGCAACTACATCGCCTCACTCGGCAACCTCTGCCGCTGGCTTGCCCAACAGGCTGAGGCGCTGGAGGTGGAGATCTATCCGGGGATGGCCGCCTCGGAGGTGGTCTATGGCGACGACGGGGCCGTGGCAGGCGTCGTCGCCGGCGTGTTCGGCATCGGCAAGGATGGCGAGCCCACCGCCGACTATCAGCCCGGGCTCGAGCTGCGCGCGAAGTACACCTTCATCGGAGAGGGCGTGCGTGGGTCCTTGGCGAAACAGATCCAGGCTCGTTTCAAGCTGAACGAGGGCCGCGAGCCGCAGAAGTTCGGCATCGGCCTCAAGGAGCTCTGGCAGGTTCCGGACGACGTGTTCCAGAGCGGCCTCGTCCAGCACACCGTCGGCTGGCCCCTCACAAGCGACACCGGCGGCGGCAGCTTCATGTACCACTTCGGCGACAACTACGTCGCCATCGGCCTGGTGGTGCACCTCAACTACAAGAACCCGTGGATTTCTCCGTTCGACGAGTTCCAGCGCCTCAAGCACCATCCGGCGATCGCCCGCCACCTGAAGGGCGGCAAGCGGATCGCCTATGGCGCGCGCGCCATCTGCGAGGGTGGATACCAGTCCGTGCCGGCCCTGGCCTTCCCAGGCGGGGCGCTGATCGGCGATTCCGCGGGCTTCGTGAACGTCCCCCGCATCAAGGGCAGCCATAACGCCATCAAGTCCGGCATGATGGCCGCCGAGGCCGCCTTCGCCGCAATCGGCGCGGGTAGGGCGGGCGACAAGCTGGTGGAGTACCAGGCGGCCTACGATACATCGTGGGTTCGCAAGGAACTCCACGTGGTGCGCAACGCCAAGCCGCTATGGAGCCGCTACGGCACCTGGATCGGCAGCGCCCTGGGCGTGGCCGACATGCACATGACCAGCCTCTTCGGCGGTTTCTCGCTGTTCGGAACGCTCAAGCATGGCAAGACCGACGCGGAGGCGACCGGCCTCGCCAAGGACTATACGCCGATCGTCTATCCCAAGCCCGACGGCGTGCTCAGCTTCGACAAGCTCTCGAGCGTCTATCTCTCAGGAACCAACCACGAAGAGAACCAGCCTGCGCATCTGAGGCTTCAGGACGCTTCGGTTCCAGTCGCCGTGAACCTTCCGAAATATGGCGAGCCGGCGCGCCTCTACTGTCCGGCGGGGGTGTACGAGGTTCTCTATGACGAGGCGGGGCAGAACCCGCGCTTCCAGATCAACGCGCAGAACTGCGTCCATTGCAAAACGTGCGATATCAAGGACCCGTCCCAGAACATCACCTGGACGACACCGGAAGGCGGGGGCGGCCCGAACTACCCCAACATGTGACAAAGGCCGCTGGCGCGATCCTTGCGTCCCGCACGTTACGGGGCCAAGGATGAGCGCATGGCTTCCATCCGCGGCGCCCTCATTTGCCTCGCCCCCCTTGTGCTCGCGGCGTGCGCCGGCGTTGGGGCGGCGCCCCCGCCGACCACCGAGGCGGCGGACGCATCCCCGGGCACCGCCTACGGCCTGTTCCTCGCGGGAGAGGCGGCGGCGGACAAGGGCGATAGCGCGGCGGCGGAGGGCTTGTTCTCTCGCGCCGCCGACTCGCGCGACGCCACGGACGATCAGTTTCTGAAGGGGCAGGCCTTCACCTTCGCCCTACTGGCCGGCGACATCCAGCGCGCGGCCACGTTGGCGCCTCAGGGTCCGGACAACCAGCATCAGCTCGTCGAGCTTGGGGCGCTGGTCCGCGGCGTCGAGGACATGGTCCAAGGCAATGGCAAGTTGGCCGAGGTTGAGCTCAAGGCCGCCGAGGCGGGCCAGCCGACCGCGATTGCGGCCGCCCTCCTACGCCCCTATGCGGCGGCGCAGGCCGGCGATGTCGAGCTCTCGATCGCCATGCCGGTGATAAGCGACCAGCCGATCGCGGAATTCTTCGCTCGGCTCGACCAGGGCGAACTGTTCGAGCGCGCCCATCGTCACGACGAGGCCGAGACGGCCTATCGCGCCCTGATCGCAAAGGGCGACCCGGGCGGCCTCGCCAGTCTTCGCCTCGGCGAGATGCTCGAGCGCCGCGGTCACCCGCGCCAGGCGGCGGCCATCTACGACCAGGCCCTCGCGCGATCGAAGGACGACTCCGGCCTGAGCGATGCGCGCGCCCGCCTCGCGGCCGGAAAGCCACCGCCTCCGCTGCCGACCCTTAGGCGCTCGGCCGCCGAAGCCCTGATGGCCCCTGCGAGCGTCTTCCTGATGCGCAAGGACGAAGAGGCCTCGCTCGCCTATCTGAGGCTGGCTTTGCGGCTCGATCCGACCCGCGACGAGGCTTGGCTGATGGTCGGCGACGCCCTGGCCGCGACCGGCGACATCCCTGGCGCCCGCGCCGCCTACGAGGCGCCCAAGCCATCGTCGCCTCAGTACGTCACGGCCCGGCTGAAGCTGGCGTGGAGTTATCAAAACGGCGGCGACAAGGATCAGGCCCTCGCCGTTGCGCGCGCCACGGCCAAGGCGCAGCCGAAGGACAGCGACGCCGCCATCAACCTCGCCGATCTGCTGCGGGCCGACGAGAAGTATGACCAATCCGCCGCCATCCTCGATCCGCTGATCGCGGCCCAGGGGGAGCATCCGGACTGGAAGCTGCTCTACATGCGCGCCGTCGACTACGAGGAGAGCGGCCGCTGGTCGGATGCGGAGCGCGACCTTCAGCGCGCCCTGCTGTTACGGCCTGACGACCCCGAACTCCTCAACTTCCTGGGCTATTCCTGGATCGACCGGGGCGAGAAGCTCACCCAGGCTCTCGCGATGGTCCAGAAGGCGGTCGACCTGAATCCAGAGTCGGGCGCGATGATCGACAGCCTTGGCTGGGGATATTACCGCCTTGGCGACTATCGCAAGGCCGTGGAGAAGCTCGAGGCCGCCGTATCCATGGAGCCCGGCGATCCGGACGTGAACAACCACCTGGGCGACGCCTACTGGCGTGTCGGCCGCAAGCTCGAGGCGCACTTCCAGTGGGAGCGCGTGCTGACCCTTGATCCGTCTGCGAAGCTGAAGTCCGAGGTCGAGAGCAAGCTGAAGACTGGCCTGGACGGCGGCCCCGCGCCGTCGCAGGTCGCCGACGAATTCCCCAAGTCCTGAACGACCGCCCGTGCAGCGTTTCGCGCCTGCGAAGGTGAACCTGTTCCTGCACGTCGGAGCGCCGGCTGCCGACGGCTATCACCCCGTCTGCAGCCTGATGGCTTTCGCCGATGTGGGAGATAACGTTCGTCTCGTCCGGGGAGGGGAGGGCCTCGCCGTCGAGGGTCCGTTCGCTGAAGGTCTCGCGGCCGAGGGGAACAACCTGGTCCTGAAGGCGCGAGACGCGCTGCTCGCGCGAGCGGGGCGAGTGGCCGACTTCGGACTTGTCCTGGAAAAGTCCCTGCCGATCGCCGCGGGCCTGGGCGGTGGGTCCAGCGACGCGGCTGCGGCGCTGAGGTTGATCCGTGACGCTCTGGATCTTGCCGTCGACGACAATGGCCTGAGGGAGATCGCGGGAGCCCTGGGGGCCGATGGTCCCGCCTGCCTCGACGCCACGCCGGTGATCGGGACCGGGCGCGGCGATGTATTGGCGCCGGCGCCGGGTTTCCCGGTGCTGTCGGCGGTCCTCGCCAATCCTGGCGTGGCATCCCCCACGGGGCCGGTCTACCGGGCGTACGACGTCGCCGTGGCTCCCGAGGGGGCGAACCCGCCCGATTGGCCGCTGACGCTCGAGACCCCGACCCAGGTCGCCGTCTTCCTCGCTGGGTGCCGGAACGACCTGGAGGCGCCGGCCGTGGCGCTTGCCCCCCAGATCGGCGAGTGCCTCGAAGTGCTTTGCGCCCACCCCGAGCCCCTGCTGGCGCGGATGTCGGGATCGGGCGCAACGTGCTTCGCCATCTGTTCTGACCACGCCGCGGCTGGCGCGCTGGCCGAGCGACTGCAGGCGGAGCACCCTCACTGGTGGGTGCGCGCCTGCGCGATCGGAGGCTGCTGAGGCCGGCGCCCTAGACGCCGACCCCCGCTAGCCTCAGTCGTGGATGGTCTCTCCGTGGAGGACGATATCGAGTCCCTCGCGCTCGCCGTCCTCCGAGACGCGCAGGCCGGTCGTGAATTTGCAGACCATCAGGATCAGGAAGGTGACCACCGCCGTCCACACGATCGTGCCGATGCAGCCGTAGAGCTGGGTCAGCACGCCATGACCGTCGGGAAGCTTCTGCACGACGGAGCTGGCGAAGACGCCGGTAAGCATCGCCCCGACGAAACCGCCCACGCCGTGGACGCCGAAGGCGTCCAGGCTGTCGTCGTACTTGAGCGCGTTCTTGAGGAAGACCGCGCTGCAATAGCAGATCGACCCCGCCGCCAATCCGATCCAGAGGGCGCCCGTCGGCTCGACCCATCCGGACGCCGGTGTGACGGCGACGAGCCCCGCCACAGCGCCTGAGGCCAGGCCCAGCATGGTGGGCTTGCGGCGGTGGACCCACTCCACGACCATCCAGGCAATCGCCGCTGCGGCGGTGGCGATCTGGGTGTTGGCCATGGCGATGCCCGCGAGGGAGTTGGCGGCCACGGCCGAGCCGGCGTTGAACCCGAACCAGCCCACCCACAGCAGGCTCGCCCCGATCATCGTGTAGACGAGGTTGTTCGGGGCCATGGAGATCGAGCCCAGGCCCTTACGAGGACCAAGCACCAGGGCGCAGACGAGGCCTGCGACGCCGGCGTTGATGTGGACGACCGTCCCGCCGGCGAAGTCCATCACGCCCGCGCTGCCCAGGAAGCCGCCGCCCCACACCCAGTGAGCGATCGGCGCATAGACGAAGATCGACCAGAGGACCGTGAAGAGCAGGAGGGCGGAGAACTTGAACCGCTCGGCGAACGCGCCGCTGATCAGGGCGGGCGTGATGATCGCAAAGGTCATCTGGAACATCATGTAGACGTATTCCGGCACGCCGTAGGCCGTACCCGCGATCGTGTATGGCTTGCCCAAGCCGATATGGCCAAGCATCAGGTTCGAGAGGCCGCCCCACCACTTGTTCTGTTGCGCGTCGGCGTTCGTGCCGAAGGCGATCGAATAGCTGACGATGAACCAGACGAGGGTGACCACGCAGGTCATCGCAAAGGACTGGGCGACTGTGGCGATCACATTCTTCTTGCGGACCATGCCGCCGTAGAAGAGCGCTAACCCGGGGATGGTCATCATCAGGACGAGGCCGGTGGCCGCCAGCATCCAGGCCGTATCGCCGCTGTTGAGCACGAAGGTGGTCGCCGTCGAGGCGGCGGGCGCCGTCGCCTGACCCCAGGCCGCAGCCACGGGCGCCGCCGCGGCGCCCAAGGCGAGCGCAGCCGTCCGCCATCCCCCGAAACGAACCATCATCTCTTCCTTTATTTTCTTGTCGCCGCGCCGCTTCCTACAGCGCAGCCAGCCCCGTCTCGCCGGTCCGGATGCGGACCGCGCTCTCCACATCGAGCACGAAAATCTTTCCATCGCCGATGCGCCCCGTCGTAGCCGCCGTGCGGATGGCCTCCACTGCCGTCTCGACCTGACCGTCGTCGACCACGGCTTCGACCTTCACCTTGGGCGTGAAGTTCACCTGGTACTCGGCGCCCCGGTAGATCTCGGTCTGTCCCTTCTGGCGACCGTAGCCTTGCACCTCCGTGACGGTGAGCCCCTCGACCCCGGCGGCGAGAAGCGCCTCGCGGACGTCCTCCAGCTTGAAGGGCTTCACGATCGCCATGATCAACTTCATCCGGTCCGCCCCCACTCGCGCGTCGCTCGGCTCTAACGCGACGCGGGCCGTGTACGATTGGGCTCCGCCCCGTCGGACATGTGGGATTGCGTGGCGCCGTCCAAACCGGCGCCTGAGCTAAATGGCGCCTAAAAAATGAGCGGCGGTCGCCAGGTTCGAGCTGCTGATCACGAAGCCGTGAAAATCGAAACTACCGTACGCCTCGCGCGTAACTCCGGCCGTGCTCCAGCGGACAGACGCCAGAGTGCGAGGAGAAGAAAGAAGATGACCCGTTTCCACTCCATGCTCGCCGCGGGCGCGCTGAGCCTCGCGGCGGCTACCGTCGCTTCGGCGCAGCAGGCCCCGGCGACCCAGGCCCCGCCTGACCAGCCCTCGCCCATGGGCGCTCCGGCCCAGAACCAGCCGGCGGCTCCCAGCCAGACCATGGCGGCCCCGGCTCCAGATCAACCTGCCGCCGCCCCGTCCGCCGCGGCCGCGGGCGCCAACACCAGCGCCTCGGTCGCGACGGCGCCCCCAGGAGCCACCGTGCTCAACGTCACCGTGACCAACGGGCCGGTTCCGGACACCCCCGCCAATCGAGCCAGATTCGGCGGCCCGGACTCGCGGACCGGTAAGCTCACGAAGCCCGCGGGCAATTGACGCGCAGCCAAACCCTCTGCTTTTAGCCTTATTGCGGGCGGCCCCTATCGGCCGCCCCCCTTTTTTTGACGGAGCCCCACCTTGCTGACACGTCCTCTGGTCGCCGCCGGCGCGGCCCTCTGCCTGCTTGCGCCGCTCGCCGCGCGCGCCCAGACCCCACCCCCCGAGGCGACTCCGCCCGCGGCCGCCGCGCCGGCCGCCCCCGCTGCGCCCGCGCTGCCATCCCCCAACCTGACGGCGGCCGGCGACATGATGGCCACGCTGAAGGCGAACCCGCACTTCAGCGTATTGGTGAAGGCTCTGGACGCCGTGAACCTGTCGCAGATCCTGGCGGCGACGCCGCAGCTCACCCTGTTCGCCCCGACTGACGACGCCTTCGCGGCGCTGCCGCCCGGCGTGGCGGACGCGCTGATGAAGCCGGCGAATCTTCCGACTCTGCAGAAGATCCTGACGTACCACCTGGTCCACATCGACCTCGACGCCGCGAAGGTGAAGGGCGCCAAGGGACCGGTCACCTCGGTCGAAGGCCAGCCGCTCCAGGTGGATGGCTTCGGCGCGACCCCCATGGTGGACAGCGCCCACATCCTCCAGGATGGCGTTCAGGCGACCAACGGCTGGATCTATCCGGTCGACAAGGTGATGGTCCCCAGCGACGTCACGCTTCCGCACTGACGATAGCGGGCTTGAAGGGATCGCCGAGCGGAGGTTTAACCGCCTCCGCCGGCGAACCGGACCCCATCCCTTCGAGCTCCCCGCCGATGCCCGCTTCCAGACCCCTTTCGTTCCAGGACCTGATCCTGGAACTTCATGCCTATTGGAGCGCCCGCGGCTGCGTGATCGTGCAGCCGTATGACGTGGAGGTGGGGGCAGGGACCCTCCATCCCGCTACCGTCCTGCGCGCACTTGGCCCGCGCCCGTGGCGCTGCGCCTATGTGCAGCCCTCGCGCCGTCCTTCTGACGGCCGGTATGGCGAGAACCCCAATCGGTTACGCCACTTCCACCAGTACCAGGTGATCCTGAAGCCCAATCCGGTCGACATGCAGGAGCTCTATCTCGGCTCCCTCGAGGCGGTGGGGATCGACCCGAAGATGCACGACATCCGCTTCGTCGAGGACGACTGGGAAAATCCCACCGTCGGCGCCTGGGGGCTCGGCTGGGAGGTGTGGTGCGACGGGATGGAGATCAGCCAGTACACCTATTTCCAGCAGGTCGGCGGCCTGGACGTGAAGCCGGTGTCGGGCGAGCTGACCTACGGCCTCGAGCGCCTCGCCCTCTATGTCCAGGGCGTCGACAACATCTACGACCTTGCCTTCAACAATCCGCAGAGTCCGGACTTCAAGACCTATGGCGAGGTCTTCCTGGAGAACGAGCGGGAGTTCTCTGCCTTCGAACTGGAGGCCGCGGACATCTCGATGCTCCAGCGTCAGTTCGCCGATATGGAAGCCGCCGTGCCGGCGCTTCTGGAGGCGCGTGGCCGCCAAGGCCAACCGCTTGTCCTGCCGGCATATGATCACGTCCTGAAGGCCTCGCACCTGTTCAACCTGCTCGACGCGCGAGGCTCCATCGCCGTGGCGGAGCGGGCGAGCTACATCGGCCGCATCCGCGAACTCTGTCGGCGCTGCGCAGAGGCCTGGCTGGCGCTCGAGGGAGGCGCGGCGTGACCGCCCCCCGAGAGGCGGAGCCCGCCCGATGAGCGAGTTCCTGCTCGAGCTCCTGTCGGAAGAAATCCCGGCCCGGATGCAGACCGGTGCGGCGCGCGACCTCGAGCGGATGACGCGCGAAGGGCTCGCGGCGGAAGCCCTGGCGTTTGACGACGTGCGCGCGTTCGCCGGACCCCGCCGCCTGACCCTCGTCGTCACCGGCCTGCCGGCGCAGCAGGCCGACCGGACGGAAGAGCGGCGCGGCCCCCGGGTCGGCGCCCCGGCCCAGGCGATCGAGGGCTTCCTGCGCTCCACCGGGCTCAGCGCCGACGAGCTCGAAGAGCGCGCCGGCGTGTTCTTCGCCAGGATCTCCCGGCCAGGGCGGTCGACTCCGGCGATCCTCAAGGAGCTGGTGGAGGGGATCGCGGCGCGGTTCCCGTGGCCCAAGTCCATGACCACCGGATCGGGGAGTTTCCGCTGGGTGCGGCCGCTTCGCCGAATCCTCGCTCTGTTCGATGGAGAGGTCGTCCCGATCGAGATCGACGGCCTCGCCGCGGGCGACTTCACCGAAGGTCACCGCGTCATGGGTCCTCGCGGTCCGGTGCGGGTGCGCGACTTCGCCAGCTACGAGGAGGCCCTCGACAAGCGGTTCGTGGTGCTCTCGGCGGACGAGCGGCGCCGGAGGATCGTCGAGGGCGCGCGGAATATCACCGCCGCAGCGGGCCTTCACTGGGTCGAGGATTTCGGCCTCCTGGAAGAGGTTGGCGGTATGGTCGAGTGGCCCGTCGCGATCCTGGGCGACATGGAGGCCGCCTTCCTGCGCCTTCCGCCCGAGGTGGTTCGCACGACCATGCGGGTCCACCAGCGCTATTTCGCCGTTCGCAAGGGACCCACGACCGACAGCCCGCTCTCGCCGCACTTCGTCTGCATCGCCAATATCGAGGCGCCGGACAAAGGCCGGCTCATCGCCGCGGGTAACGCCAGGGTCCTGTCGGCCCGGCTCAACGATGCGCGATTCTTCTGGGAGGAGGATCTGAAGATCCCCCTGGCCGATCGCCTACCGCGGCTCGCCGGGGTCACCTTCCACGCCCGGCTGGGTTCGCTGCTCGACCGGGTCAATCGGATCGAGGGCGCGACCCATGCGATCGCGCCCCTGGTGGGCGCCGACCGCCATGCCGCTTGTCAGGCCGCGCATCTCGCCAAGGCCGATCTCGCCAGCGGCATGGTCGGCGAATTTCCTGAGCTGCAGGGGATCATGGGCGGCTACTACGCTGAGCACGAGGACCTGCCGGCCGACGTGGCGGCCGCCATCCGCGAGCATTACCGGCCGCAGGGACCCAGCGACGCGATCCCGATCGCGCCGGTCTCGATCGCCGTCGCCCTGGCGGACAAGCTGGACAGCCTGATCGGCTTCTTCTCGATCGGCGAGGCCCCGACGGGCTCGCGCGATCCGTTCGCCCTGCGGCGCGCGGCTCTCGGCGTCATCCGCATCGTTCTGGAGAACGGGCTCCGCTTCTCGCTGGGTGATCTGGTCGAGGACCTGTCGGCCCGCGCCGGGCAGCAGCCGGATGGGCTGATGGCGTTCTTCGCCGACCGCCTCAAGGTCGCCCTGCGCGACGCCGGACGCCGCCACGACCTAGTGGACGCCGTGTTCGCCCTCGGCGACGACGACCTGGTCCGCGTGGTCGCGCGCGTCGAGGCGCTCAGCGCCTTCCTGGCGAGCGAGGATGGCGCCAACCTGCTCGCCGCCTTCCGCCGCGCCGGCAACATCCTCGCTGCCGAGGCCAAGAAGGGCGATCTTCCCACTGGCGCGCCGTCACGCGCGGCCTCGCCGGTGGAGGAGGCCGCCCTCTTTGACGCGCTGGAAGCCGTCACCCCGGCGATCGAGAGCGCCCTGGCCGCGGAGGACTTCGCGGCCGCGATGGTCGCCATGGCCGGCCTGCGGGCGGCGGTGGATGCCTTCTTCGACGCCGTTTTGGTCAATTCCGAGGTTCCGGCGGAACGGTCCAATCGACTGCGGCTGCTGGCGAAGGTGCGCGACGCCATGTTGCGGGTCGCCGACTTCTCGAAGGTGGCAGGATGAAGGGCGGGGCGCGCCGAGCGCACGTTTCCGTTAGGTAAAGGAACCGAGGCGTCATGGCGGCCTTTTTTCGCCTAGCTTTGCAGATGGAGTCGCGTCGCGGCGCCGCCGAACAAGGAGTGAGTTCATGACGACCGTCGATCGCGCCGCGAAAACTCGGACGCAGTGGGTCTACGGTTTTGGCGGCGGCGCGGCGGACGGCGAAGCAGCCATGCGCAATCTCCTGGGCGGCAAGGGCGCCAACCTGGCGGAGATGTCGCGTCTGGGCCTTCCCGTGCCCCCCGGTTTCACCATCACCACCGAGGCGTGCAACCACTACTACGCCCAGGGCAAAACCTATCCGGCCGAGCTGAGGGGCGATGTCGAGACGGCCCTGAAAAAGGTTGAGGCGCTCGCCGAGCGCCGGTTCGGCGACCCGGCCAACCCGTTACTCGTCTCAGTGAGGTCGGGAGCACGCGCGTCGATGCCGGGGATGATGGACACCGTCCTCAACCTGGGCCTGAACGACCTCACGGTGGAGGGGCTGGCGGCACAGGCGGCGGACCGGCGGTTCGCCTTCGATTCCTACCGGCGCTTCATCCAGATGTACTCCAACGTGGTCCTCGGCCTGGACCACCACATGTTCGAGGAAATCCTGGACGACCGTAAGGACGCCCTGAACGCCTCCGTCGACACTGACCTGTCGGCGGATGACTGGATACACGTGGTGGCCGAATACAAGCAGGCGGTCCGCCGCGAGACCGGCGTCGACTTCCCGCAGGATCCGAACGACCAGCTCTGGGGCGCCATCGGCGCCGTGTTCGCCAGCTGGATGAACGATCGGGCGCGCTTCTATCGCAAGATGCACGACATTCCGGAGGCCTGGGGCACGGCGGTCAACGTGCAGTCGATGGTCTTCGGCAACATGGGCGAGACCAGCGCCACCGGCGTCGCCTTCACCCGCAATCCCTCAACGGGCGAGAACCGTCTCTATGGCGAGTTCCTGATCAACGCTCAGGGCGAAGACGTCGTCGCTGGCATCCGTACGCCCCAGCCGATCACCAAGATCGCACGCGAGGAGATGGGCGAGACGGCGCTCTCGATGGAAGAGGCCATGCCGGAGGTCTTCGAGGCCTTCTGCAAGCTGGTGACGCGGCTCGAGCGGCACTACCGCGACATGCAGGACATCGAGTTCACCATCGAGAAGGGCCGGCTGTTCCTGCTGCAGACCCGCAACGGCAAGCGCACCGCACGCGCTGCTCTCAAGGCGGCGGTGGAGATGGCCGCCGAAGGGTTGATCACGCGGCAGGAAGCGGTGATGCGCGTCGATCCGGCTTCGCTCGACCAGCTGCTGCATCCCACCATCGATCCGGACGCCGAGCGCGACGTGATTGCGGTGGGCCTGCCAGCCTCGCCCGGCGCGGCAACCGGCCGGATCGTCTTCACCGCCGAGGCGGCCGAGCGCGAGGGCGCCGCCGGGCCGGTGATCCTGGTGCGCGAGGAGACCAGCCCCGAGGACATCCGCGGTATGGACGCCGCGCGCGGCATCGTCACCGCCCGCGGCGGCATGACCAGCCACGCCGCGGTGGTTGCCCGTGGCATGGGCCGGCCCTGCGTGTCCGGCGCAGGCGAGCTCGTCATCGACGCCGAGGCCGGCGAGATGCGTGCGCGCGGCCGGGTCTTCCGCGCCGGCGACGTGGTGACGATCGACGGCTCCAAGGGCGAGATCCTCGCTGGCGCCGCGCCCATGGTCGAACCGGAACTCTCCGGCGATTTCGCCAGCCTGATGGAATGGGCAGACGAGGCGCGCCGGATGAATGTGCGCGCCAACGCCGAGACGCCGACTGACGCCCGCACCGCCCGCCAGTTCGGCGCCGAGGGCATTGGCCTGGTGCGGACCGAGCACATGTTCTTCGACGAGGCGCGCATCGCCGCGGTGCGGGAGATGATCCTTGCCGACGACGAGCGTGGCCGTCGCGCGGCGCTGGAGCGCATCCTGCCCATGCAGCGCTCCGACTTCGTCGAGCTGCTGACGATCATGGCCGGCTATCCGGTGACCTTCCGCCTGCTCGACCCGCCGCTGCACGAATTCCTGCCGCACAGCCACGAGGACGTGGCGGCCGTCGCCAAGGCGACAGGCCTGGATCCCGACAAGCTGCTGCGCCGTGCGGCCGAACTGCGCGAGACCAATCCGATGCTCGGCCACCGTGGGTGCCGCCTGGGCGTCTCCTATCCGGAGATCTACGAGATCCAGGTGCGGGCGATCATCGAAGCCGCCTGCGAGGTCGCCAAAGCCACGGGCGTCGCGCCCATCCCCGAGATCATGCATCCCCTGGTCGCCAAGGCCGAGGAGATGAACTTCCTTCGCGCCCTGACCGATCGGGTCGCCGCACAGGTGATCAAGGAGAAGGGGGTCAAAATCGACTATCGCGTTGGCGCGATGATCGAACTGCCGCGGGCGGCGGTGTGCGCGGGCGAACTGGCCCGCAGCGCCGAGTTCTTCTCCTTCGGCACCAACGACCTCACCCAGACCACCTTCGGCATCAGCCGCGACGATTCCGGGCGGTTCCTCGGGGCCTATATCGACAAGCTGATCTTCGAGAAGGATCCCTTCGTCTCCATCGACGTCGAGGGGGTCGGCGCCCTGGTGCGGATGGGAGCCGAGCGCTCCCGCGCCGCGCGGCCCGACGTCAAGCTCGGCATTTGCGGCGAGCATGGCGGAGATCCGGCCTCGATCGCCTTCTTCGAGGGCGTCGGCCTCGACTACGTCTCCTGCTCCCCCTACCGCGTCCCCGTCGCCCGCCTGGCCGCCGCCCAGGCGGCCCTGGCGGCGAAGAAGGGCTAGCGTCCGCCCGAGAGGCCACAAGCGGCGCCGTCGTAGCCATTGCGATGATCTGCTAGGCCTTCGCCGCAGAGGCAGGAGATCGCATGTCCGAATCGCCGCTAGAGGAACTGGAGGCGCGTGAGAGCGCCGAGCGTGCGGAGGAGGCGAAGAAAGACGCCTTCAACTCCCAGGTGACCATGACCATCGCTGTCATGGCGGTGATCGCGGCGATCGGAGCCAGCCTGGAGACCAGCGAAGGCGACAAGACCATCGTCGCCAAGAACGATGCGGTTCTGCAGCAGAACCAGGCCACCGACCAGTGGAACGAGTACGAGGCCAAGAGCCTCAAGAAGAACCTCTACGCTATCGAAGCCGACCGGGGTGGACCCAAGGCCGCCGCCTACGCCAAGGTGGTGGCCCAGAACGCGGCCGACCAGCAGAAGATCATGGCCGAGGCCAAGGCCTTCGAGGCTGCGCGTCACCACTACAGCGAGATCGCCGAGGTCCATGAACGTCGTCACGGTCGCCTGACGATCGGCAGCACCCTGCTGCACATGGCCATCGCGATCGCCACGCTGTCGATTATCCTGCATCGCCGGTGGCCATGGCTGATGGCGATGGGCCTCACGGCGGCCGGAGTTGCCACCGGAGTCTGGGCGTACCTCTGAGGAGCGTCGCCAGGACCACCCGGTTTGCGCGCCGCACGCCCTCGTCCTACGGTCACGATGGGACGGGAGCACGGAGGAGCGACATGACCGAGCTGGTGCGGACGGTGGACCTCGACGGGCTGGCCCTGGCGCCCCTGACGCCGACCATTGGTGCGGAGGTGGCGGGGATCGACCTGCGGCAACCGCTCACGTCCGCGCACAAGGCCACGCTGCGCCGTGCGCTGCTCGACTGGAAGGTGCTTTTCTTCCGCGACCAGGACATCACCACCGAGCAGCACCTGGATTTCGCTCGCAACTTCGGTCCGCTCGAGGTGCATCCTTTTGCCCCCTCCAAACCCGGCTATCCCGAAGTGCTGGCGATCACCCACAACCGCGAGAGCCGTGGGCGCGAGAATACCTGGCACAGCGACGTCACCTGGCGGCTCGAGCCGTCGCTGGGTTCGATCCTGCGGGCGATCGAGGTCCCACCGGTCGGCGGCGACACCCTCTTTGCCGACATGTACGCCGCCTATGAGGGGCTCTCCGACGAAGTGAAGGCGGAGATCGACGGCGCCGTCGCCGTGCACGACTTCACCCACTTCCGCAAAGGATTGCGTCGCCAGGGCAAGAGCGAAGCCGAGATCGAGGCGTTCAACTCCGCCTATCCCATGCCCCACCATCCGGTCGTGCGCACCCATCCGGAGACGGGACGCAAGGCGCTGTACGTCAACGCCGCCTTCACTACCGAGATCGAAGGGATGGAGAAGTCACGCTCCGACGCCCTGCTGAGGCGCCTCTACGCCCAGGCCGCGATCCCGGAATACCAGTGCCGGTTCCGATGGGAGGTCAATTCCATCGCCTTCTGGGACAACCGCGCCAGCCAGCACTACGCGGCCTCGGACTACTGGCCGGCGGTGCGGCGCATGGAGCGGGTGACGATCATCGGCGACCGCCCTTACTAAGGGGCTTCTCCGCCAATGGCGCGGACAGCTGAGGCGCTGGAGGCGTTCTTCCGGAGTGTCCTGGAGATTCCCGCGCACAGGATGTTCGGGCTGGCGCTCAATGAATGGAGCGAGGGCGAGGCAAAACTGAGCTTCGTCGCGAGCGCCGCGAGCCTGGGACCGGCCGGCGACGTGCATGGCGGCGTGGTCGGGCTGCTGCTGGAGCCGGCCGCTATGTTCGCCTTGATGACCGTGCTGCCAGAGGACCGCTACGCCGTCACCGCCGATGTCCACACCCAGCTGATACGGCCGATCCGCGCGAGTGCGCGGGTGGAGCTCGCGGGGCGCGTGCTGCGCGCCGGCCGCAGGCTCGCGTTCTGCGAGGCTGGGGCGAACGTGGACGGGGAGATCTGTGCGTTGGCGCGGATGACCAAGGCGATCGTGCCCGCGCCTTATTGACCCGCTCAGCGAGCGGGGGCCACGGGCGCGGCGGCGGCCTGTGCCGGAGCGTCGTCCTGAGTCAGATCCTCGAACAGCCGGCGGTAGTGGACCATGGCCTGGCGCAGGTCCTCGGTCGTGGCCCGGCCGGCCGTATGGCGCATCGCGATGTCGTGGGCGGCGCGATAGTTCTCCACCACGACGGAGTGGTCGACGCTGATGTCGGCGGCGCGCTGTTCGAAGTCCGCCACCGGGTAACCGCGGGCCTTCATCACGTCGCCCACCAGGACATCCGCATGGACCACCGAGGCGGGCGGATCATCGACGAATTCCGCCTGCACCCGTGTCCAGCCGTCGCCGAAGCGGGCGCGGTCCTCTGACGAGAGATCCCTCAGGGGCAGGGCGGCGACGCGCTCCTGGCGGTCGCGCAGCTCCGCCTCGGCCTTCCTGCGGCTGCCGGTCTCTTCGACCGCGCGCCCGTACTCGGGCCCGAACTGGTCGCGCAGCTTCCCCGAGCGCTGCCGCCGCCACAGCACGAAGGCGGCGATGAGCAGGGCGACGACGACAACGACGGCGATAACGATCGAGGTGGTGTTCATTCCGCTTTTCTCCGATCGGCAGGGCCGATGTACGAAAGCGGAACGAACCTGCGCGTCTCGCAGTTCCGACACCAAGGGCTCGGCGTCAGAACACGGACCCGGCTCGCAAGTCGACAACCTGACGCGATGCGTCCAGGTCGATCACCATGTCCGCACGGGCGGGCATCTCGCAGTCGAGCCAGCGCGCGATGCGCTCGTAGTGCTGGATGAAACGGCCGACTTCCTCATCCGACATCACCGCGTTTCCGCCGCTCGCCTCCCGCAGCTTGTGTTCCTGTTGGATGCGCCATTCGAGGATCACCTCAAAGCTTGGCGGCCGGAACATGATCAGGTGGTCGATGCGGTCGAAGAGGTCCCGATAGGGGCCGGCGAGGGCGTCGTTGACATAGCGGCGCCAGAAACGGTCCGGGTCGTGCTCGGCCTCGAGTCGGTTCACCGGCTGGACGAGGTCGGCGGCCGGCTGGGGACGCGCCCCCACGCACCACCCCTCGAAGATCACCACCTGTACGGGACCCTGGGCCATCCGCCACTCGCTCTTTGGCGCGCGATCGTCCTTCGCCTTGTCGAACCAGGGAAGGGCCGTGACGCGATCGCCGGCCAGGTCGGCGATGAGGCGCGCGCCCAGCGCTGGGTCGTGGGTGCCGGGAGGGCCACGGGTCGCGAGCAGCGGATGGACAGAGAGGGCCAGGCGCTCCCGCTCCGACCGGCCGAGATAGAGATCGTCCAGGCCCAGTACGGCGGTGCGCGCGCCCGCCTGGTCCAGCAGCAACTCCAGCGTGCGCGCCGCGGTGGTCTTGCCCGAGCCCTGGGGGCCGCAGAGCCCGACGACAAGCGGCCGTCCCGCGTCCGCGAGGCGGCGCAGGACCGATTGCGCGATGGGGGCGTGCAAGGTCTCGACGAGGCCGGCGAACTCGGGCGGCAGGCGCTCGCTCGCGATGAAGTCCTGCAATGTGGGTAGCGCCGCCATGATCGCCGGCTTAGCCGAAGACCGTCCTGGTCGCGAGGAACAGTGGGGGGACGCGATGGGGTTTGCGCAGGCTCCGCTTCCCGGCGAGCCAGCGCCTGGGCGTCGCTCGCGCGCGCACGCCCATCGCGTCCCCTCCACCCGGGCGGCGGGCCGCGGCCGCCCGGTCAGCGGGCGCTCGCACCAGCGCCAGCCGCTGACTTGGTCTGGCGTGAGGGTGGACGTGGCTGGATGAACGGGAGGCGAGACGAGTTAGTCATCTGCCGTTCATCTTCGGTTCGGAAGCGTAGCCGCAGCTGCAAAAATCTGTTTGCGCATCATCGCCTTGAGGCCGGCTCGGGTCGGGGGCGAAGGGCGCTTGGTCGGATTCAGACAGAGGCGACAGGCGCGGACGCCGGGGCCGCACGCTCCGGCGTCGTCAGAGGAAATCCCGTTCAGACGGAATCGTCTGAACGGGATTCAAAAGTGCAGGGCCTGATTCACCGCTTGCATCTATTGCGTGCAAACGGATCAGGCTCTTGGCGGTCATGCGTCGAGGAAGCCGACCACCTCGGCGATGCGGCCTTCGCGGTCGAGACGCACCATGTCCGTGCCGCCGGCGACCCGCGCCCCGTCCGGGCCCCCAAGGGTCCAAGAGAAGCGCACGAAGGGACCATGGCCGTCGGCCACGCCCCGGAGGGCGAAGCCATGGCCCGGGAAGCGGCCCCGAACCGCGTCGATCATGCTCGCGACACCCTCGGGGCCGTCGCCGGCCATCAGAGGATCGACATAGCGAACTTCCGTCGACCAGCCTTCGGCGATCATGCGTCGCCGCCGGTCTGCGTCATCTTCATTCCACAACGCCAGGTACTCCTCGGCGATGGTCATTGGATCGGCGATGGTCTGGAGATGGGTCATGTCCGGGCCTCCTCAACATGGGACGCCGGGGAGGGTGGGGCGGATCGTGAGGCCTGGCGATTACCTGTCAGGTAATGGTCACGCGTCCGGCTTGGCCTAGACTGGCGTCATGAGCATGGCCCTGGAAGCGACCGTTGGTGGGGTGTTGCGCGACTGGCGCCGGAGGCGACGATTCAGCCAGCTCGACCTGGCGGGCGAAGCTCAGGTCTCCAGCCGCCATCTCAGCTTCGTGGAGAGCGGCCGCGCTGCGGCAAGCCGCGAGCTCCTGCTCCGGCTGGCCGAAGGGCTGGAGATGCCGCTGCGCGAACGCAACCGGCTCCTGCTCGCGGCCGGCTATGCGCCGATGCACCCAGAGCGACAGATGGACTCGCCCGATATGCGGGCGGCGCGGGAGGCGGTGGATGCGGTCCTCAAGGGCTGCGAACCCTTTCCGGCCATCGCGGTGGACCGGCGCTGGACCCTGGTGGCCGCCAACGCCGCTGTCGCTCGCCTGATCGCCGGGGCGGCTCCGGCCCTGATGGAGCCGCCGGTCAATGTCCTGCGCCTGAGCCTGCACCCGGACGGCCTGGCGGGGCGGATCGAGAATCTCGCTCAGTGGCGCCGCCACGTGCTGCACCGCCTGAAGGGTCAGGCGGAGGCGAGCGGAGACCCGGTCCTGCTCGAACTTCACGCCGAGCTCTGCGCCATGCCCGGCCAGGGCGGGACGCCGCCCGCGCCGCTGGATGCAATCGCGACGCCTCTGCGGATGCGGGACGCGACCGGCCGCACCCTCAACCTGATCAGCACGACCACCGTCTTCGGCGCCGCAAACGAAGTCACGCTCTCGGAGCTGACGCTGGAGTGCTTCTACCCCGCTGATGAGTCGACGCGCCGCGCGTTCCTCGAGGCGTGAATCGAGATAGGCGCAGGAACGGACAATCCGGCGCAGGGCCGCGACACTCGGGCGCCTTCCCCTACCCGGACGGTTAGCTTGAACCTCCCCGGACGCGAAGCCACATTGCATTGCGAAGGAGACGCCGACTGCTCGTCAGAAGGCTGATCACTGCGGCGGTCCGACACGGCGCACGTTCGGACAAGGAGGCCGTCGACCACATGAGCTATGCTGGCTCCGCGGATGCGACACCGTGGCTGGCAGGAGTACCCCGTCTATGACGTCCATCAACACCATACCTGTGCTGCCGCTGCGGGATATTGTCGTTTTCCCGCACATGGTTGTGCCGCTTTTCGTGGGACGCGAGAAATCGGTGCGAGCCCTCGAGGAGGTGATGAAGGGTGACAAGCAGATCCTGCTCGTCACCCAGAAGGATCGGGATCAGGACGATCCGACCCCCGGCGACATCTATGAAGTCGGCGTGCTGGCCACTGTGCTGCAGCTGCTCAAGCTTCCTGACGGTACGGTCAAGGTGCTGGTCGAAGGCAAATCGCGCGCCGCGGTGCTGCGCTTCACTGACCACGAAACCTATTACGAGGCGGACATCGCCTCGATCGAAGACCAGGGCGCCGAGGCGCACGAGGCCGAAGCGCTCAGCCGCGCGGTGATCGAGCAGTTCGACAACTACGTTAAGCTGAACAAGAAGATCCCGCCTGAGGCGCTCGCGGCGATCCCGCAGATCACCGATCCGGGCCGCCTGGCCGACACTATCGCCGCCCATCTTGCGGTGAAGATCGCCGACCGCCAGCAGCTGCTGGAGATCTTCAACGTTTCCAAGCGCCTGGAAAAGGTCTTCGCCCTTATGGAAGGCGAGATCAGCGTCCTGCAGGTCGAAAAGAAGATCCGCAGCCGCGTCAAGCGCCAGATGGAGAAGACGCAGCGCGAGTACTACCTGAACGAGCAGATGAAGGCGATCCAGCGCGAGCTGGGCGAGCAGGACGACTCGCGCGACGAGCTGATCGAGCTCGAGAAGCGCATCAAGAAGACCAAGCTGTCGAAGGAAGCGCGGACCAAGGCCGAGGGCGAGCTGAAGAAGCTGCGCAACATGAGCCCGATGTCCGCCGAATCGACGGTGGTGCGGAACTACCTCGACTGGCTGCTGTCGATCCCGTGGGGCAAGGCCAAGTCCAAGCCCATCGACATCGCCGAGGCCGAGCGGATCCTCGACGAGGACCACTACGGTCTGGAGAAGGTCAAGGAACGCATCCTGGAGTACCTGGCGGTGCAGGCTCGCACCGGCGCGCTGAAGGGGCCGATCCTGTGCCTCGTCGGACCGCCCGGCGTCGGCAAGACCTCGCTTGGCCGCTCGATCGCCAAGGCCACCGGGCGCGAGTTCGTGCGCCTGTCCCTGGGCGGCGTGCGTGACGAGGCCGAGATCCGCGGCCACCGCCGGACCTACATCGGCTCGATGCCCGGCAAGATCGTCCAGTCGATGAAGAAGGCCAAGACCACCAACACCTTCTTCCTGCTGGACGAGATCGAGAAGATGGGCGCCGACTGGCGCGGCGATCCCTCCTCGGCCCTGCTCGAGGTGCTGGATCCCGAGCAGAACGTCACGTTCAACGACCATTACCTGGAGGTCGACTATGACCTCTCCAACGTGATGTTCGTGACAACGGCGAACTCGCTCAACATGCCCCAGCCCCTGCTGGACCGCATGGAGATCATCCGCATCCCCGGCTACACCGAGGCCGAGAAGATCGAGATCGCCAAGCGGCACCTGCTGCCCAAGCTGGCCAAAGACCACGGCCTGAAGGAGGGCGAGTGGATCGTCCCCGACGAGGCCATCCGCGACCTTATCCGCTACTACACGCGGGAGGCCGGGGTGCGTTCGCTCGAGCGTGAATTGGGCAACCTGGCCCGTAAGAGCGTGCGCGACATGGCCAAGGAAGGCCTGCTCAGCGTCATGATCGACACCGAGCGCCTCGACAAGTACGCCGGCGTGCGCCGCTTCCACTACGGGGCGACCGACGAGGAGGATCAGGTCGGCATCGTCACGGGCCTGGCCTGGACCGAGTTCGGCGGCGACATCCTCACCATCGAGGCGGTGAAGATGCAGGGCAAGGGCCGGATGCAGATCACCGGCAACCTCAAGGAGGTGATGAAGGAATCGATCTCGGCGGCGGCGTCCTATGTCCGCTCGCGGGCTCCGGCCTACGGGATCAAGCCGATCGCCTTCGACAGGACCGATGTGCACCTGCACGTGCCCGAGGGCGCGACCCCCAAGGACGGACCTTCGGCCGGCGTGGCCATGGCCACGGCGATCATCTCGGTTCTGAGCGGCATCCCGATCCGCAAGGACGTGGCTATGACGGGTGAGATCACCCTGCGCGGTCGCGTCCTGCCCATCGGCGGCCTGAAGGAGAAACTGCTCGCGGCGCTCCGCTCGGGCATCAAGACGGTGATGATCCCGATCGAGAACGCCAAGGACCTCGTCGACGTGCCCGAGGCGGTGAAGTCGGCCCTGGAGATCGTGCCGGTCTCTACGGTGGACCAGGTGCTCGAGCGCGCGCTGACCCGGCGCATCGAGCCCATCGAATGGCGAGACGAGGACGAGACACCGGACGTCCAGCCGTCTCCTCCCGGCGACGACACCGTCGGAGGACTGGTGGTCACCCACTAGTTCCTCAGATCCCTCCGGATCGGCGGCCGCGCTCCACCAGGGCGCGGCCGTTTTCTTTTGCGCGTTTCCAGGCGGGGTTCGATCGCTCTCTGTCTTTCGCGGACTGACGCCGGACGCGCTCAAAGCGGCCGACTCTTGCGCCAAAATTTCGACAATTATAGAACACATTGACGGCAGATGTATTGATACGTAAAGTGCCATCAATGGTCGGTGCGACCCGCTCAGCGACCGAGGAGGGAACTTGCCTATGACGAAACATCATTTTTTAGCAGGCGCCACGGGCCTTTTGGCCATGCTTGCCGCGACCGCAGGCCATGCGGGCGCGACTTCCGGCTCGATCTGGATCAATCAGTCCAGCAACAGCGCGGCCGTCATTCCTGGCGGCACGGCGGATGCGACGTTCGGGCCGGGACAGATCCTCTACAATCCAACAGATTCCGGCGCCGTCTATACGATCGGATCCTTCCTGAATAATCCGACCTTCATGAACGAGTCGGCTGCGTTCATCGCGGCAGGAGGCTCGAACATGTCTCTCGGCTTTGGGACTGGAAACACCTTCATCAACATCACCGGCACCGTCGGGCTCCTGCACGGCGACAACACCTTTGTCCTCGCCCATGACGACGGCGTCGTCCTCAACATCACCGGGTTCGGCGAAGTGGTTAACGAGCCGGGACCAACGGCGGAGGACTTCACCCCGTTCACCGTCACGAACAATGGGCCGGCGGGTAACTTCGCCTTCGACCTTCAGTACGTCGAGTGCTGCAGTCCCCCGGCGACCCTGCAGTGGACCATCAACGATGTCGTCGTGGGCGTGCCGGAACCGGCCACCTGGACAATGATGATCTTCGGCCTGGGCGCCCTCGGAGCGACCCTGCGCCGGCGTCAGGCGAGCCTCGCCTGATCTGACCGGATCTGTCAGGGCCCTGGCCCTGAACCCAGCGACGGCCGCGTCAGTTCTGGCGCGGCCGTTTCTTTTTTGTCGGCGCAGCCGGAGGACCGGGGGTCTTTCCTTCGGCGACGTTGCGCGCTCTAAACGGCCTTGCGCGGGCGGCTAGCTCAGCTGGTCAGAGCGCCTGGTTTACACCCAGGAGGTCGGGGGTTCGAACCCCTCGCCGCCCACCAATGCCCGCGACAGGCCGTCGGATGGGTTCCTGTCTCTTTGGGAGACTTGTTTGTGCGGTCGAGGGTTTGCGAGGCGGTTGCATTGGGAAACGGTAATCGCGCGCACAAGGTCCCGTGAGGCGCAGGGCGAGAGGATGCCGGCGGGGCTCACCTCAGGAGCGCGCCATGAACCGTCGAAGACTCTCCCTAGCCGCGGCCACGGCCGCCGGCCTCCTCGCAACGACCGGGGCCCTCGCCGGCGCCTCGGAGACCAACGCCAGTTCCCCGACGTTCAAAGGTCACCAGTTCGCCGCGTCCGCCCGCGTCTCGCTCGCCCAGGCCAGGACGCTCGCCCTGAAGGCCAGGCCCGGCGTCATTACCGACCAGGAACTGGAGAAGGAATCGGGCGGCTCCGGCCTGCGTTACTCCTTCGACGTCCGCAGTGGGGGCGTGACATGGGAAGTGGGTGTG
>DASXGQ010000190.1:0-56027 GCA_036488995.1 Caulobacteraceae bacterium | reverse complement strand
AGCGAGAGACGGTTGGTGCAGAAAGGCTGGCTGGGGAACTAGGACTCGAACCTAGAATAACGGTACCAAAAACCGCTGTGTTACCATTACACCATTCCCCAGCGGCGCTCTCGCGCTGCCGGCCGGCTGACCGGAGCGCGGGGAGATAGCGCGCGAGTCCCGTGCTGGCAACCGCGCGCGGAGCTTTCGCCTCAGGCCTTCATCTCGGCGATCGCCGCTGTCGCGGCGGCGCGCATGAGAGCGCCGTCGCCGGCCACCGTCACCATGGTGAAGCCCATATCCGCCATGCGGCGCGCATAGGCCGGGCCGACGCAGAAGATGCCGGAGTCCTTGCCGGCGGCGCGCGCCGCTTCGACGATGCGCCCGAAGGCCTGGATCATCTGCGGCTCCTCCCGGCTGGACCCGGACGGAAGGCCCATGGAGAGGGCGAGGTCGTTGGGACCGACATAGAGGCCGGTGATCCCGTCCACGGCGGCGATCTCCTCGACCGCCTCCAGGGCCTCACGCGTCTCCACCATTGCCCACACCTCGATTTCCTGAGCGACAGCCTCATAGGCGTGGCCGCCGGCTCGCAGGGCCGCCAGGGCCGGGCCGAACGAGCGCTTGCCGCGCGGCGGATACCAGGAGAACTCCGCGAGGGCCTTGGCGTCCGCCACGCTGTTGATCATCGGCGCGATCACGCCATCGGCGCCCATGTCGAGCGCCCGTCCCACCTCGGCTGGATCGTTCCAGGGGACCCTGACGAGCCTCTTGGGCTTCGGCTGGCCCAAGGCGTGGAGCGTGTCCCGGATCGAGCGATCGTCGAACAGGCCGTGCTGTCCATCCAGCGTCACGCTGTCCCAGCCTGCCGCGGCGAAGGTCGCGTTGGCGAAGGCGTCGGGTATGCTCATCCAGCCGTTCAGGCGGGCCATATCGTCTCTCCCTGCGGATTCGCCGAACGCCTACAGGGCTCTGCGCCGATTGACGAGCGCCCCCGCGATCTTGTGGGGCGATCGGGAGCAAGTAGCCCACAGGTGGCGCCCGGCTTCTCCCGCTACCAGAGCCTTTTTCGAGCGAAGGCATGGCCTGAGCCCGATTTCAAATACGTCTCGAAAGATTCAGCCTGTCTACGGGCCGAGAAGGCGACATACGTCACAATCCGCCAAGGTGCGTGGGTGGCAGTATGCCCAGACCGGGCCGCGTTATGCTCAGCCAGTCGAGCATTTAGGTTCGAAGTCACGCCCACGTAGCGCGCCGATGGCGTCGAGACGCTTTGCAGAAGATAGACGTAGTGCATCGCCGCAAGATGCTGCGACAGCCCTGCTTCGCCAAGGCTTCGCGGGGCATCCTGCTTCGCCCCCTGACGAAGCGCTAAGTCCTGCGAAGCCCGTAGGGCCCCCAAGAGTCAGGATGACACTGCAACAGCCCTGCTTCGCCAAGGCTTCGCAGGGCATCCTGCTTCGCTGCCAACCGCAGCGCTAAATCCTGCGAAGCCCGTAGGGCGAAGCAGGATGGTCGGAGTGGCAGGATTTGAACCTGCGACCCCCGCGTCCCGAACGCGGTGCTCTACCAGACTGAGCCACACTCCGATCCTTGCGGAGGGCGCCTTATAGAGGAGGCCCGCGGCGCTTCGCAAGCGCGACACGGCGAGGCGATCGGCCAGCCGTCCTCAAGGCGCAATGGGCGCTGCGCGGGAGGCTTGACCGCCTGCTGAGACCCTGTTCCGCTGCGAGCATGAAGCAGTTTCTCATAACGGTAGCAGGGGTCTTCGCCGGACTGCTTCTGTTCGCGATCGCGGTCCCCATCCTTCTGCTCGGCTGGGCCTTGTCCGCCGCGAGCCCGCCCGCCGTGCCGCCGGCCTCGGTCCTCGTCCTCGACCTGAGGGGCGGCCTGACCGACCAGGAGACCTCGAGCCCATTCGCGGTGATCCAGGGCAGGACGAAGTCGGTCCTGGGGATCGAGCAGGTGCTGCGCGCCGCCGAGCACGACGATCGCGTCAAGGGCCTGATCGTTCGCCTGCCGGAAGGGGCGATGGCCCCTGGCGCCGCGGACGAGCTGCGTCTGGCGATCAGGCGGTTCCGCGCATCCGGAAAGGCGGCGCTCGCGCACAGCCAGGGGCTGTACGCCGACGGCACGGTGGCATCGACCTACGAACTTGCGGCGGCGACCGGCGAGGTCTGGATGCAACCGGGTTCCAGCTTCCAGGTCACAGGCCTCGCGCGCGACGATGTCTTCCTGCGTGGTTTCTTCGACAAGTACGGCGTCCGTCCCGACTACCAGCAGCGCTATCAGTATAAGACCGCGGTCAATCCATATCTCTACAACGACTACACGCCGGCGCATCGTGAGTCCGAGCTTTCCTGGATGAACTCGGTCTTCGAGACCGCGATCGGCGCTGCGGCCGTAGACCGCGGAAAGTCCGCGGCCAGCCTGGAAAAGCTGATTGTCGCGGGTCCCTATCTCGCCGACGACGCCCGGGCCAACGGCCTGATCGACAAGGTCGGGGAGGTCCACGACGCCGAGACCTCCATGCTCGCGCGCGCCGGGTCAGGCGCCAAGCTGGAGCGCTTCGCCGACTATGCCGCCCAGACGCCGACGCTGGGGCAGGGAGGGGCGGACGGCCTGGGGAATACGCCGACGATCGCCGTGATCGGGGCCGAGGGAGACATCATGACGGGGACGGGCCCGTCCACGCCGAACCCGTTGAGCGGAGACCAGACCATCCGCTCCGATGACGTCGCCAAGGCCTTCTACAACGCGATCGACGACCACGCGGTGCGCGCGATCGTCTTCCGCGTCTCCTCTCCGGGCGGGTCCGACACCGCCTCCGAGCAGATCCTGGCCGCAGTCAGGGCCGCGAAGGCGGCCGGCAAGCCTGTGGTCGTCAGCATGGGGACCTATGGCGCGTCGGGCGGTTACTGGATCTCCAGCCAGGCCAACGCGATCGTCGCCGAGCCCTCGACCCTTACGGGTTCGATCGGCGTGTTCGGGGGAAAGATCGCGATCGGGAATGCGCTCTCGCGCTTTGGCGTCGACATGCGCCACCTGACGATCGGCGGCGAGTTCGCCGATTCCGGTTCTCCTGAAGCGCCAATGAGTCCCGCCCAGACCGCAGCCTTCTCCGCCTGGATGGACAAGATCTACAACGGCTTCGTCGCCCGGGTCGCCGATGGCCGGAGGATGCCGGTGCAGCAGGTGCAGGGGATCGCGCGAGGCCGTGTGTGGACCGGCGCCCAGGCCAAGGCGCTGGGACTGGTCGACCAGCTCGGCGGCTTCTACGAGGCGGTCGATCGGGCGAAGGCGCTCGCCGGTTTGACCGGATCCGTGCGCCTGGCCTTGTTCAATCCGCCCACCTCGCCCTTCGAAGCTCTGCGCAAGCTCTTCGGAGGTTCGACCCAGGGCGCGAGGATGCTCGGTATGGCTCAGGCAGTGCTCGATGATCCGACGGCTCGCGCCCTGGCCGCAGACGTGGGCGACGCTCGACTGAGGGCCCAGGGCGCCACGGTGCTGGCGCCGCGCCTCCTGGGTCCCTCCGCCTTTTGACCAAGACGCCGCGCCCGGGCAGGGGCGCGGGGGCTCGCTCGGGCGCTTCTCGGCGCGTATGTGGGCGCCAGGCGCGAACGTACCGCGCCGAGTCCAAGGAGGGGACCCGTGACGTCGGTCTATTCGGGCGCGCCGGATCCCTTGCAGCCCGGTTGGGACGCCCTGCGTCGTGGCGACGCCGGCGCAGCCAGGAGCGTTTTCGGCCGCCTGGTCGCGGCGCGGCCGACTGACGCCAACGCCTGGTACGGACTCGCGATGGCATCGCGGGGCTTGGGAGAGATCGAAGCTCATCTGAGCGCGCTCGACAGGTCGCTGGCCCTGGTTCCGGACCATCTTCCCGCCCTTCTCATGAAGGCGGACCACTACGCCGCCGTCGGTGACGATCGCGCTGCGCAGGCCTTCTACGGCGCAGCAGTCAGCCGCGCTCCGCCCCTGGAGCAGCTGCCGCCGGAGTTTCGGGAAGCCGTGCGGCGGGCGGAGCGCGAGAGCGCCCGATACGCCGGGATGTTCGAAGCGCGGCTCAGAGCTTCCCTGGCGGCTGAGGGATACAAGCCGGGTGGTTCGAACCGCCGGATCGATCAGGCGCTCGATCTCATGCTCGGCAAACAGCAGGTGTTCCTGCAGTCTCCGACCGCATTCTACTTTCCGGAACTACCACAAAGGCAATTCTTCGAACGCGAAGAGTTCGACTGGATAGAGGCTCTGGAATCCAGGACCTCGGCCATTCGCGAGGAACTCGTCGAGGTGCTGAGGGACGAGCGCGGCGTCGAGCCCTATGTCCGCAGCGATGGGAGCCGCCCCCCGCGGAACCTGGGGGAGCTGGCGGACAACCCGAGCTGGAGCGCCTTCTACCTGATCAAGGGCGGATCCGTCGTCGGGGAGCATGCCGCGCGGTGCCCCCGGACCATGGCGGCCCTGAGTGAAGTCCCGCTGTCGCGCGCGCCTGGCCGCACGCCTTCGGTGCTGTTCTCCCTGCTCAGGCCGAGGTCACGCATCGGCGCTCACAACGGCCAACTCAACACGCGGCTCATCTGCCACCTGCCGTTGATCGTGCCGGGAAACGGGGCGCTGCGCGTCGGGGCCGAAACGCGTCCGTGGGTGGAAGGGCAGGTCCTCATCTTCGACGACAGCATCGAGCATGAAGCGTGGAACGACAGTGACAAGCTTCGCGGGATCCTTCTTTTCGAAGTCTGGCGACCGGAGCTTACGGCCGAGGAGCGGCGGTACGTCGCGGCCATGCTTTCGTCGGTCGGCAACCTCGACGAAGGTTGAGCCGACAACGTAGTGTCCGGCGCGGGTGAAACTTGCGAAGCGCGCCCATTTCACTAGTACGGACGCAAAACTGCCAGGAAGGTGACCTCAATGATCCGAATCATCCCTGTCGTGATGGCGGGGGCTCTATCAATCTCCGGAGCGGCGTTCGCCCAGACCCCGCCACCCCCCCAACCCAACGACGCGCATCCGACCCAAGCGAAGGCCCCGGCCCCCAAGCCTGACGCCAGTCAGGAAGTCGTCTGCAGGCGCCAGGAGGAGCCCGGCTCGCGTCTGGGCGGAACGAAGATCTGCCATACCCGTGCGGAGTGGGACGACATGTCGCGAGTCTCCCGCGCAGAGGTGGAGAGATCGCAGCAGACCGTGCGCACCCCCAACTGATCGCTGTCCCCGGCCTGTCGACGCCCGGCGTGAGATTGTTATGGCCACCCATGCCGAGCTGACGCAGACGCCCGAATTCTACCCGATCGAGATCAGCGAAGACGGGACGATCCTCGATCTGATCAGGCTGACCGAGGGCGACTACGCCGCGGCAAGTTTCCTGGACCAGCGGCTGCTGGTTCAGGGGTTCGAGACGATCCGGCTTCGCTGGGCCGACGCCACCGCGGCGGTAGCCTCGCTACCGGTCGAGCTCGACTTCATCTTCCACATCGGCCACGTCGGCTCGACCCTGCTGGCGCGGCTGCTGGGTCGGCATCCGAGCGTGTTCGCCCTTCGTGAGCCTGCGCTGCTCCGCCGCCTCGCGGTCTCGCCAGGCGCGCCGGATCCGGCGCTCAGGCCGATCCTGGCGCTCCTTAGCCGGACCTGGACTCCTGATGAGCGAAGCCTCGTCAAGGCGACCAGCTTCGTGTCGGAAGGCGCCCCGGCCCTCATGTCGCTGGCTCCCTCCGCGCGGGCGATCCTGATGCTGGTCGCGCCCGAGACGTATGTGGCGGGCATCCTGGGCGGTGAGGCCACACTGGCCGAACTGCCCAGCCTCACCCCGGCGCGCGGGCAGCGTCTCGCCAGGCGACTGGGCGTCAGCGAGATCCCCACATCGGCAGGTGCGGGAGAAATGGCGGCGCTGGCGTGGGCGTGCGAGGCTTCGGCTCTGCTCGATTGCGCCGAAGCTTTCGCGGGACGGATCCGCTGGTTCGACTTCGACCGCTTCCTGCTGGATCCCCGGAACCAGCTCGCCGAGGCCTTCGGGCATCTGCGAGGCGAGGCGGAGCCGCGCGACCTCTCGGCTATGCTCAGCGGCTCGGAGATGATGCGCTACTCGAAGGCCCCGGAGCATCCCTTCAACGCCGCACTTCGCGGCCAGGTGCTGCGTCAGGCGCGTCAGACGTGGTCATCGGAGATCGCGCGCGGGCTTCGCTGGCTTGAGGGTATGGCCCGCTCGAACGCTGTCATCGCCCGCACGATGGACGCCGCCGCGCAGATTGCGGCCCTCTGACGCTCTGAACGAAGGCGCACGCGACAAGGAGATCGTGCGGCGCTAGCTTGCCGTCTCGTGACGTCATTGACGGAACCGGGACAAGATATGACAGGCCAAGGGTTGAGCCTGGCGGACAAGGGCAGAGAGGCGTTGCAGCGGCGGGACCCCATGGGGGCGCTTGCACTCCTGCAACAGGCTGAAATCCAATCCCCGTCGGTCCAGCTGTCCCTCGACAAGGCGCTCGCGTTTCGGATGCTGGGCCGGCCTTTGGATGCGCTGGGCGCCCTCGAGGCGGCCCTGGTCCGCGAGCCAGCTCATTTCCTCGCCCTGCTCTCCAAGGGCGCCACCCTCGAACAGCTTGGGCGCTCGAAGGACGCGGTGCGGGCCTACAGGGCGGCAATCGCCGTCGCCCCACCTCAAGAACACTTGCCGCCATCGATCGTGGCGGCTCTCGAGAAGGCTCGGGCTTTCGTCGACTCCGCGGCGACCACCTTGTCGGCCCACCTGGCGGCGGCCACGGAGGCGGTGCGGGCGCAATATCCGCATGAGGATCTGAGCCGGTTCGACGAAAGCCTCGAGATCTATGCCGGCGTGCGTGAGCCCTTCGTTCAGAAGCCGTTGCTGTTCCACTTCCCGCAGCTGCCACCGATACCCTTCTACAACCGCTCTCTGTTTCCCTGGCTGCAGGACCTCGAGGGGGCGACCGATGTGGTGCGTGAGGAATTCCTGGCCCTCCAGGGGATCGCGCTGGACGAGTTCGCGCCGTACATCGATTTCCCACCTGGCGTGCCGGTAAACCAGTGGGGCGAGCTGAACCGCTCGCGCCGTTGGAGTTCCTTCTTCCTGTGGCGCGGGGGAAAGCGCCAGGACAGGGCCTGCGCCCTGTGTCCGCGCACGACGGCGCTTCTCGAAACCCTGCCCCTGGCGCAGCAACCCGGCTACGCGCCGACGGCCATGTTCTCGGTGCTGGATGCGCGCACCCGCATCCCGCCCCATACCGGCTCGACGAATGTCCGGCTGGTCGTCCACCTGCCGCTGGTGCTGCCGGGCCCGGCGCGCTTCCGCGTAGGCAACGTGACGCGGGAGTGGAAGATGGGCGAGGCGTGGGTGTTCGACGACACCATCGAGCATGAGGCGGTCAACGACGCCGACTCGCCGCGGACGATCCTCATCCTCGACGTGTGGAACCCCTTCCTGTCCGAGGCGGAGCGGGCCCTGGTGTCGGCGATGATGGTCGCACGCAAGGCCTACGAGGAGAGGGAATAGTCGATCCTGACGGATTGCGTCCGCCAATCAGCGGACATTCTCAGCAGCCACTCAAAATACCGTCATCCCGGACGGAGCGCTCGAAGAGCGCGCAGATCCGGGACCCAGCCTCCACGATCTGGACGCTGTTCGCTGCTGCGGTTCTCGACGGCCCTCTGCCGTGGACGAGTTCGCAGTGGAGAGGTCGTGGAGGCTGGGTCCCGGATCTCCGCTCCCACCGGCGCAAGGCCGGTGTCCGCTACGTCCGGGATGACGAAGGTTGGGAGGTTACTCGGCCTCGCCCCACATCCTGCGCAGATTGTTGCGGACATATTGAAGACGGGTGCGATTCTCCCAGCTCATCTGGAGCCCCTCGAGCGCCGCCACTTCGTCGAGCTGGTAGAGCAGTTCGCGGTTCACTGGGTCGGGGATCATGCTCTCGATGAAGGTCAGGCCGACCAGCCGCTCGCCGGAGGTGACCGGCGTCACCTCATGAAGGGTGGTCGAGGGATAGACGATCGCCGAACCGGGCTCCCCCTTGAACCTGACCTCCGCGGTTCCCAGCCGGATCGAGAGCTCGCCGCCCTCATAGCTCTCGGGCGTGGCGATGAAGAGCGTGCACGAGAGGTCCGAGCGCAGCAGCCCGCCCTCCATCGCCATGAACGCCGAATCCGAGTGCGCGCCGTAGTTCATCCCGGGCGTGTATTTCGCCAGCATCGGCGGCGCGACCTTGCGCGGATAGGCGTAGGCGCCGAAGGGCTCACAGCGCTGGAGAGCCGCGCTCATCAGCCGCGCCGACTCCACATAGATCGGATCGGAGTGATCGACCTGGAGGTTGTTCTTCACCGTCGAGTGCGGGCTGGTCAGCCGGCCGTCGGCGAAACGCGCGCCTCTCGCCCAGGTGCGCAGACGCTGCACCTCGCCCGGCGACAGGACATCTTTGAGCTCAAGAAACACGTTGGAATCCTCGAGGAGGGACCGCTCAGGCGGGCACGACGTCGAAGGCGATGCTCAGGCGCTTCTGATCGCCCGAGAAGCCGACGGTGCCATGCCACATATAGGACGGGAAGAGCACGAGCTTGCCAGGAACTGGCCGCTCGAACCGCTCCGGCTCGAGCGCAGGCGCGGTCGGCACGCCCGGCTCTCCGAACTTGAGCCAGCCCTCCCGCCCGCTCTCCACCGCCTCTGGCAGAGACACATAGAAGGCCGAAGACAGCCAACCCCGGTGGTGGACGTGGTCGACATGGAAGCCGCCTGGACGCAGGCGCACGGACCAGACGCCGTCGAGCCGGTACTCGCCGGTCTTGCGTCGCCGGAGCGGATCGGAGCCCTCGCCGATGGCCGACATGTAGGCCCGGATGGGCGCGTCTATGGCCTGGGTGAAGGCCTTCAGAGCTGGCGTCCGCGCATTCTTCAGGTCTGCGCGGGTCTGCGAACCGTGCCGCACCGACTGACCGACGGGATGACCTCGGAAGGGGTGCAGCGGCTCCAGTTCGACTTCCAGGTCGGCGAGGTAGGCGGGCAGGGAAGACCAGCCGGGCGGCGGGCTCAGCTCGAAGCTTCGAACCCACTGCTCGTAGTCATAGACTTCGCGGTATCGGGGGTCGCCCTGCAGCCGCCAGGCCGTCGCCAGCAGGGCGAGGGCGTACTGATCCCACGGCTGTCGCTCGGTGAGGATCTCCGCCAGGGCAGCCGCTTCGTCGGGGTGGCCGAGCGCCAGTCGCGCCTTACACAGCGCCGCGATAACCGCGTAGTTGTCGGGGCGAAGGGCGAAGGCGCGCTGGGCGTGATACATGGCCGTTTCCGGGTCGGAGCCGACCGCCAGCTGGGCGGCTGCCACATGCAGCATCGGATCGGCCGAGAGCTGGAGGGCGCGAGCCAGAGCTTCGGCGGCGCCCGCGGGGTCGCCGGCGAATTCTTTCAGCTTGGCCTTGTGGACGAAGAGGGCAGGATTGCTACGATCGCGAGCCAGGGCCTCGTCTAGCACCGCCTCGGCCGCGCGCGCGTCTCCCGTGCGCGTCCAGACGCGCTTTGCGAGGTCGCCGACCACGTCGGAATAACCCGGCCGGGCGCGCAGGGCTTCCGCATAGGCTGCCTCGGCCTCTTCGGGACGATCCTGCGCCTCGAGCGTTCGCGCGAGAACGAGCCAGGTTTCGGCCGCGTCGAGGCCCTTGGCGAAGGCCCGCCGGGCTGCTGCTTCCGCATCGGCGGGTCGACTGAGGTCGGCCAGCGCGCTCGCCAGATTGTGCTCGGCGACGGCGCTGAACGACGAGGTCTTCGCGGCCTGGTCGAGCCAGACGAGCGCCTCGTCCCACCGGCCGATGCTCTGCAACGCGAAGCCGAAATAGGTGAGCAGGTTGAGGTCCGTAGTTTGCGGGGTGACGAGGGGCGCGAGCAGCTCGACGGCCTCGGTCCCCCGATCGAGCAGCCTCAGGGTTTCGCCCAGACCGACATAGGCCAGGATCATGGACGGATCGGCGGCGATGGCGGCGCGGAACGCCACCTCCGCGCCCATCAGATCGCCCACTTCGCTGAGGCCCACGCCGAGCAGCCGTTGCGCAGGCGCCAGCTTGGGCGCGTCGCGGACGAGGCTGCGGAGCAGGGCGATCGCCTCCTCGCGTCGCCCCTGGCGCATCATGTCGCTCGACGCCTGGAGCCTCTGCGCCTGATCGGGGGGAATGGTCATGCCGGGAATGGCTGTCATTGGTGCATCCTGGCATATCGCGAGGGCGGGCGGTTAGGTGTAGGCGTCACGGCGCGCCGTTCCTATCGACGAGCGCATGGGCGTGGTCACGACCTGGGCGAGATTCTTGGACATACAAAATTCGATCGAAGCGGTGAAGGCGGCGGTGGCGGCGAACGACCTGCCCCGGGCGATCCATCTGGCGGGAGAGGCGGTCCAGCGGGGCGCAGAGGATCCGCTGGTCTACAACGTCGCCGCCCACGGCCTGCAGGTCCAGCGGCGGTATCCGGAGGCGATGGACCTGCTCGTCCGCGCCGCGCGGATCGCGCCTCGCGATCCGTTCGTGATGATCGGAATCGGCCAGCTGTCATCCCAGCTGGGCAGGTGGGTCGATGCGGAAGCCGCCTTTCGCGGGGCGCTGGAAATCGACCCGAGCCTTGTCGCCGCGCATCACGGCCTGGGCCTCGTCCTGGAGATGAAGGACGAACTGGATGCCGCGCGCCAGTGTTTTGAGGAAGCCGTCGAACACGCGCCCGGCTTTCCCGATCCTCTCGGCAGCCTGGCTCTCCAGGCAGTGAAACGTAAGGACATCGACGAGGCCCGATCGCTCGCCGAGCGCGCCCTCGCCCTCGACCCCTTTCAGACGGCCGCCGCCATGGCGCTCGCCCACGTTGAATACGAGTCCGGCGAGTTTCAGGCCGCTGCATCGAGGGCGATGGTCCTGCTCAATCGCGGAGAGCTCGCGCCGCTCCACGAGTCGAGCCTCTGGCGCCTGATCGGCGACGTTCTCGACTCTATGAGAAAACCGCTCGAGGCTTTCGAGGCCTATCGGAGGGGCAACAACCTGTTCCTGCAGGTTTATCGGTCCCAAGTGGACGGGGCGGGCCTCGAGCGGGGAGTCGAATTCGTGGGGCGGCTGAAGAAGGATTTCGAGGAAGGCGTCGATCTTGACTGGTCCGCTCCAGCTGCGGTGCGGACGTCGGACGAGCCTTCGGGGCACGTCTTCATGACGGGCTACTTCAGATCGGGCACGACACTCCTCGAACAAATCCTGGCCAGCCATCCCGACATCGAGACGATGGAGGAGATCTCGATCCTGGATGATATCGCCGGGGAGTTCTTCGGGACTACAGGGGGCCTGGACAGGCTCGCGACCCTCAGCGTCGAACGGGCGGCGGAACTTCGCGCGGAATACTGGCGGCGCATCCGAAGCCGGGGGCTGGGCGCGAAACGAGGCGTCTTCGTCGACAAGCTGCCCTTGGCGAATCTGTGGACGCCTTTCATCGCCAAGATTTTTCCCGACGCGAAGATCCTGTGGGCGCGACGCGATCCCCGCGATGTGGTGCTCAGCTGCTTCCGCAATCGATTCAAGCCAGGGCCTTTGCAGAACGACATGGCGGACATCGAGCGCGGGGCGCTGCTCTACGCCGGGGTCATGGATCTCTTCGAGACGTATCGCGCCAGGCTGCCGTTGGATCTGCATGTCCTTCGGCACGAGGACTTGGTCGAGGACTTCGACGCTCAGGTAAAAGCGCTTTGCGATTTCATTGGCGTGCCCTGGCGCGAGGAAATGCGGGATTTCTCGGAGACGGCCAAGAACCGAAGGATCCGTACGCCCAGCGCCCGCCAGGTCGTCCGCGGCCTCAACGCCGAGGGCGTCGCCCGCTGGCGGCCGTACGCTCCGGCCCTCGAACCGATTCTCCCGATACTGGCGCCATGGGCCGAGCGCTTCGGGTATCCGGCGGCCTAGGGAGCCCGAAAAGTCGCTCGACCCAGTGCAGGGGCCTCCTCCAACTTTTGCGGGTTGAAACTAGACCCTTCTCCCCTTGCGGGAGAAGGTGGCCGCCGAGAGGCGGCCGGATGAGGGGTCGACGCGCCTCGCCGATTGGCGTCCGGCCCGGCCGCCTCTCGGACTTATTCCAATGAGTTGTGATGTGGAGAGTGAGGACAGCGGAGAGGTGCGTCGACCCCTCATCCGACCCCGCTGCGCGGGGCCACCTTCTCCCGCAAGGGGAGAAGGGATTTTGTAAACCGCAAAGTCGAACGAGCATGTTTCCTCGGAGCGGGGAACCGCCCGCGGCGCCGTCAGCCTGCCAGGCGATACTCGGAATCCAGGGTCGGCTCGCCCTCGGTGGCTACGCGCCCCGTTCTGACCAGTTCGAGCATGTGGGCCATCACCGAGTGCGCGGCGGCGGGCCAAAGGCGCTGATCGACCGCCGAGTAGAGGACTGGAACCATCGCCTTGATCCTCGTGTCGCCGGCGGCGAGTCGCGCGAGGATCTGCCGCTCCCGGTCCTTTCGGTGCTCGATGTAGGCATCGAGGAACGGCCGCACCTCGGTCACCGGCGGACCGTGCGTCGGCCAGAGCACCGAGAAGTCGCGCTCGCGGATCAGCTCGAGGCTGCGCAGGTAGTCGCCCATGTCGCCGTCGGGCGGCGTGATCACCGTCGTCGACCAGCCCATGATGTGGTCACCGCTGAAGAGGGCGTCCTCCTCGGCCAGGGCGTAGCAAATGTGGTTCGAGGTATGCCCGGGGGTCGGGATCGCCTCCAGGGTCCAGCCCTCGCCCTCGATCACCGCGCCCCCGCAGACCGAAATGTCCGGCTCGAACCGATCGTAGCCCGCCTCGAGCCGGACCTCGCCTGGCTCCGGCAGGTCACGGACTGCGCACCCCCACACCTTCGCTCCGGTTCGCGCCGCCAGGGGGCGGGAGAGGGGAGAATGGTCGCTGTGGTGGTGGGTCACCAGGATGTGCGTGACGGTCTCGCCCTCGACCGCCGCGAGGATGGCGTCGAGGTGTTCGGGCATGGCGGGCCCCGGATCGATCACTGCGACGGCTCCGCGGCCCACGATGTAGGTGCCCGTGCCACGGAAGGTGAAGGGGCCGGCATTGTTGGCTGTCACGCGTCGGATGAGCGGGGAGACGACGTCGCAGCGGCCGTATTCGAGGTCGATCTCGCGGACGAAGGGAATCACGGTCACGCCAGCACGGCCCGCAGATCGTAGCCCGCGCCCGCGCCCAGCCGGATGAGCTCCTCCCGGTCGCGGTCGCCAGCCTCGCCCAGGGCCCAGGTGACGATGGAGCGTGTGCCCGACCGACAAAAGGCGAGGGTCTTACCGGATGATCCGTGTGTCGCGGCGCGCACCGCTCCGATCGTATCGGGGCCCGGTCGCCCGCTGACGGGCGCAAAGACGTAGTCCAGTCCCGCGGCGCGCGCCGCAGCCTCGATCTGCGCCGAGGCGGGCTGATCTGGGCTCTCGCCGTCGGGCCGGTTGTTGATGATCCGCTTGAATCCTTCCGATTTCGCCTTTGCGATATCTTCCACCGAGATCTGAGGACTGACCCAGAACTCGTCAGTCACTCTTCGAAACTCACCCACTGATCTTTCTCCTGTCCTTCCTCGACGCCCGTCTGGATCAACTCGCTCGACGGGCTTTGAAACCTTGGTGGCCATCCACGTCGATGAAGAAACTCCCGAGGATCCCCTTCTTGATCACGACGGTCGAACCTTTGTGGGGGTCGCTCTGCAGATCGTTGTCGTCGGTTTGAAGCCAGACTGCGCCGTCGTCGAGGCGGAGGATCCACTTCCCGTACGGCGTTCGCGAGACCGACGCTACCGTGGCGGTGATCCGGTCGGCTTCCCCCGCCTTTTCTCCCTGGTCGAAGACTGTCATCGTAGACAGGGGCAGTCCAAAGGCCTGCTTCCGAACCGCCTGCCTCTGTTGCCGGTCGAGGGTCAGAAGGTCGCCCTTCGCCTGCGCCTCGCCCATGTCTCCCGTTGCCTTGTCGAAACAGGCCAGGCGCGCCGTGTTGTCCACGATCGAGCGGCATGCCAACACGGCCGACACAGTCGCCGCCGTCGCGGGAGGCGGGGCGTCTGCCTTGGGTTTCGCGACCGCAGCTAAGGTCGCCGCAAAAGCGCCTATCGCCACGAGAGTCAAAGTGGTCGCTCGTTGACCGAGGCTCGCCTTATTCCCACTCACATCCAGTTCTCCGCGTGTTCGGCGCCGATCAGGCGTCCCAATCTGTGACCGTAAGGTGACAGGGGAGGCACGAAAGGATTACGGCCTCTTAATGCGCGTTGACCGGCTTGCCCGTGCGAACCTAACACAATGGCAACCGGGGACGTCACTCGGGCAACATCAACAATGACGGTCAGACCTAACGGTCGGCCGCCTGGAGGGATTGTATCTTGCCGGCAACCAACACGCGCGTGCGACTGCTCGCGTCGTCGATGATTACAAGCGCTGCCGTACTGGCGGTCACCTCTGCTTACGCTCAGGTCGGGCCTCAGGCCGCTCAGGCTGCGGCGGGCGGGCCCGCGACCGTCGGGGAAGTGGTCGTCACCGGATCGCGCATCCCGTCGCCCAACCTGACCAGCGCCAGCCCCGTCACCGTGGTCAACAGCCAGGAGGTCAAGCTCCAGGGCACGACCAACGTCGAGACCCTCCTCAACAGCCTGCCGTCCGTCTCGCCCGACTTCGGCCTCACCTCCGACAACGGCACGACCGGTGAGGCGACCGTCGACCTGCGCAACCTCGGTTCGAAGCGCACTCTCGTCCTCATCGACGGCAAGCGCCTGGTTCCTGGCGACCCGATCAACCCGGTGCCGGACCTCGACATCATTCCGGCGGCTCTGATCGATCGTGTCGACGTCCTGACCGGCGGCGCGTCGGCTGTGTACGGCTCCGACGCCGTCGCCGGCGTCGTCAACTTCATCATGAAGAAGGACTTCTCGGGCCTGCGGCTCGACGCCCAGTACGGCTTCTTCGACTATCCGAACAACAATACCGGCGGCGTCCAATCGGCGCTGAAGAACGGTATTTTCGACAACGGCGTGCCGCTGAACGGGCCGACGTCGCCCTTCCTCGGCGGCCGCACCATCGACGTCACGGCGATCATTGGCGTGAACGCCCCGGACGGTAAGGGCAACATCACCGCCTATGCCGGATACCGGCACGTCGACCCGATCCTCCAGGGTAATCTGGACTACAGCTACTGCGAAATCGGCGCGACGAACGGTAAGCTGCCTTTCAGCAGCGTTGGCCCGTACGACACCCACTACTGCGCCGGATCGAGCAACTCGGCCTTCGGAAAATTCACCCCGCAGTCGAGCTTCGCTCCCCCCCACCCCAGATCCGGGTATGCCAACAACCCGAACGGCACGAACACCTTCGTGCCGTTTGGCGGCCAATTTGATTACAACTTCGCGCCTTATCAGTATCAGCTGAGCCAGAACGAGCGCTACAGCGCCGGCTACTTCGCTCACTACGACATCAACGATCACGCGCAGATCTACAGCGACTTCATGTTCGCCCGGACCGAGACCGTGGGGCAGCTTGGCCCGAGCGGTCTGTTCCAGGACACCTACAACATCAACTGTGACAACCCGCTGCTGACGGCAGGCGGCATCGGCCCGGGGTCGCAGGCCAACCTCATCTGCGGTGCGAATGCGGGCACTCCCACGATCGCCCAGGCGGCCGTCGGTTACCGTTTCGCGAACGTCAGCGGCGCGGCCCTGCCCCGCAGCTACGACTACGTCCACACTGAATATAAGATCGACATCGGCCTGAAGGGCGATATCGCCAAGGGGTGGACCTACGACGCCTACGCCCAGTACGGCCTGTCGGAGTTCAATCAGCTCGTCACCGGCCAGCTGTCGAAGACCGCAATCCAGAACGCCCTTCTGGTTGACCCGGCGACAGGTCAGTGCACGATTGGCGCGCCCTGCGTGCCGCTGAATGTCTTCAACATCAACGGCGTGACGACGGCCCAGGCCAACTACCTCGCGGCTCCGGGGATCGACGTCGGCTTCACCCGCGAGCAGATCGTGGAAGCCGATATCGTCGGCGACCTCGGAACCTACGGGATCCGCTCACCGTGGTCGAAGGACGGCGTCGGCGTCGCCTTCGGCGCCGACTATCGAGGCGAGCATCTTGGGCTGACGACCGACGCCCTGACGGCAAGCGGCGACATCTCCGGTTCGGGCGGCCCGACCCCGCCGGCGAACGGTGGCTATGACGTCAAGGAACTCTACACCGAGATCCGCGTCCCGCTCGCCCAGGACCTGCCGTTCGCCCACCTCCTGGAAGTCGATGCCGGCTACCGCTTCTCGAACTACACCCAGGCTGGAAGCACTAATACCTACAAGGTGACCGGCGAGTGGGCGCCGATCGAGGACGTCCGCTTCCGCGGCGGCTTCAACCGCGCCGTGCGGGCGCCAAACGTCGTCGAACTCTTCACCCCCGTTCACCCGAACCTGTTCTCGGGTAACGACCCCTGCGCGGGCAAGTCGATCCTGCCGGGCAACCCGCTGTATGCGGGCTGCGTCGCCTCCTTCGCGAACTCGGTGTTCACACCGGCTCAGGCGGCAGCGCTTCTCGCGGGCGGCAACATCCCGCAGTGCGCGGCCGGCCAGTGCAACGAACTCGTCGGCGGCAACCCCAACCTGAAGCCGGAAATTGCCGACACCTGGACCGGCGGCGTGGTGCTGCAACCGCACTGGGTTCGCGGCCTGACCTTCACCGTCGACTACTTCAACATCAAGGTGTCGAACGTCATCACCTCAGGCTACGGCGGTACGTCGATAGCCAGCGGCGCGGCGACGGAACTGGGGCAGTGCGTCAGCACGGCCAATCCGTTCTACTGCAATCTGGTCCAGCGTGATCCCAGGTCCGGGTCGATCGCCTTCAACAACGGCGCCGTGCTCGCTCCGAACGTCAACGCCGGTCAGCTCACCACCAGCGGTTTCGACTTCGACTTCAACTACCGGTTCCACCTTTCGGATTTCCCGTGGGGGCACCTGAGCGAGAGCCTCGGCACGTTGACCTTCAACTATGTCGGGACCTATACGTCGGATCTCTCCAACACCCCACTCGCTGGCGGGCCCTCGTTCAACTGCGTCGGCCTGTACGGCGCGGTCTGCGGACTCCCGCAGCCCTACTGGAGGTCCAAGGCGCGCCTGACCTGGGAGCCGCAGGAATGGCCGATCACGGTCTCGTTGCAGTGGCGCCACATTGGCGGCGTCGGCCTCGACGTGAACCACGTCAACGATCCGTTCTTCAACACGGTACTCCCTCCGGGCGTGATCGACACGGTGGAAGGCCAGCTGCCGGCGTTCAATTACTTCGACCTGTCGGGTACCTGGAGGATCAAGGACAAGATCACCTTCCGCGCCGGTATCAACAACATCTTCGCGAAGGATCCGCCGGTCATCTCGACGATCAGCCCGGCAGCATCGACCCTGCCGTTCGGCAACGGCAACACCTATCCGAACATCTACGACTCCCTGGGTCGTCAGATCTTCATGGGTGTGACCGCCGACTTCTAAGGCAGACTACGAACTCTCCAGAACTGTGGGCGGCGGGTCTTACCCGCCGCCCATTTTTATTTGGGAAGGGGGGGCGCTAGCGAGGTAAATCGGTCGTCTCGGGGGCGCTGGCCGATCGATTGGCAGGCGGGAGTCAGCCTTTCGCAACGTACGGAATAGTTCTCTCTTGATCCTGCCGGCTGCAGCCGCGACAGTCGTCGACCAGCGGTCTGTTGCGCAGACCGCAGGGGCGGGAAACCCTATGACCCTCGAGCCTGAGACTCGACCTGGCGGTCTTGCACGTCGCCATGTGGCGGCTGTGACCCTGGGTAACGCCCTTGAGTTCTACGACTTCCTGACCTACGCCTTCTTCTCTATCCAGATCGGGCGCGCCTTTTTCCCAACCCAGAGCGCCTATGGCAGCCTGATGCTTTCCCTGGCAACGTTCGGCTCGGGGTTCGTGACCCGGCCCATCGGCGCGCTCGTCATCGGCAGTTTCTCCGACCGCGTCGGTCGTCGACCCGCGATGATCCTAAGCTATTCGCTCATGGGCGCCTCGATCGTGGCGCTTGCCCTCATCCCACCATTCCTGGTCATCGGCGTGGCGGCGCCGGTTTTGGCGATCTGCATACGGATGATCCAGGGATTTTCGCTCGGCGGGGAGGTGGGCTGCAGTACGGCGTTCCTCATGGAAGCATCCTCTCCGGGCCGCCGGGGCCTCGTCGTTTCGTGGCAGGGCGCCAGCCAGTTTACCGCCGCGGCCGCGGCGGGCCTTGTGGGACTGGGCCTGACTCGTCTCCTCGCGCCGCCCGCCTTCGAGGCGTACGGCTGGCGTATCGCCTTCCTTCTCGGCGCCGTTACCCTGCCATTCGGTCTTTGGCTGAGGCGAAGTCTCCCCGAGACCCTCCACGATCCGGAGGCCGGGCCACACGTCGTGCGCGAGGGAGAAGCGCGCCTGCACACGGCCTGGCGCTACCGGCGGATCATCATCCTGGGACTGATCGTCCTGGGCTCAGGCACGATCGGGACCTATATCTTCCAATATATCGCGACCTACGCCCAGGCGACGCTGCACATGCCCGCGTCCAGCGGTTTCGCGGCGGAACTGATAGGTTACACCCTTTCGATCGGCGCCCTGCTCGCGGGGGGATGGGTGTCGGATCGCATAGGTCGCCGTCCCGTCAACATCTGCGCCAATCTGGCCCTGCTCGTCCTGATCTATCCGGTCTTCCTGTGGATCACGACAGCCCGCTCCGATCTTTCCCTCGTGCTTGGCGTTGCAGTCCTTTCGGTCGTCGCGAACTTTTCGGGGGGCTCCATCTTCGCGGCCCTTTCAGAGAGCCTGCCCAAGGCGATCCGGGGCGGAGGCTTCGCCGTGGTCTATGCCGTCAGCATCTCGGCTCTGGGCGGCACGACCCAGCTGGTCGTGACCTGGCTGATCCATGTCACAGGCAATCCGATCGCCCCGGCCTGGTACCTGATCGGCGCAACCGCGATGGGGCAGATCGCCTTTTTGTTGATGCCCGAGAGCGCTCCGGTCAAATCGCGAGCCAGGCCGCCCGGCATCGCCGAGCCCGCGCGAGCGGCAGCCACATAAGGGCGCCGGCCTGGCCCCTCAGGCTGCTACCCTTTCAAGTCGGCCGCGCGGGTTGACTGCATCGACAGGAGGCACTTCGCGGACAGCTGGAGCTGGTCATGGAAGATGGCGGGGTCGAGCTTTGAGATCTCGCCGTCGTCAGCCATGGCGCAGAGATATTGCGGCGCCGGGAGGAAGCCGATGGTGGGCACGCCCGCCGCGTGGAAGCCGCCTCCCTCGCCCAGAAACGCCCCGCCGCTGAGCACGGCGGCCCGGTCCGTGGAGGAGGCGAGCGCGAGGTCGACGATCCGGCGCAGGGCGGGGGAAGCGGGGCCGGGGGTGCGCGCCTGGAACGAGGGCGCGGTGACGAAGATCTGTGATTGCAGTGGCCGACCGGTCGGCGCGAAGCGGAGCGACTCGCCCTCCTGCACATCCTCCCACTCCTGGCAGCCGAAGTGCTCGAGGGTGAGGCAGGCGACGGTCCGCGCCATGATCTGCGGATGTTGGACGATCCAGTCCCGCCCCGAGCCCAGGAACCGATGACCGAAGTGTCCCGTCGAGGCCATGAACACCATCGTCCGGGGTCGTTCGGCTGTGGGGAGGCCCGCGAAGTAACGGGCCATGTTCACGACCGCGACGCCGCCATTCTCCTCGGTGATGTTCGGCCCGTCGGAGTGGGTGTTGCAGACCAGGATCTCCTCGTCGTCCTGACCGTAATGTGCGCCCGGCAGTATTCCCCACACCGTGGACGTGGAGACTTGGTCAATGTCGGCTTCAATCGCGAGGAAGCAGGGCGCGCCGGCTTTGGCGTCAGCCGCGAGGCGCCTGCCGACCTCCTCGTCCACCCACAGGGCAGGGATGCCGCCCTTCGTCGCCGTCGGATCGGAGCCGGCGGGGCTGCTGGCGGGCCAGGATGAAAATGGCACGGTGAAGGGATTGTATTGACCCTTCGCGTTGCCGGCAGAGATCCCTTGCCAGACGAGGACTACCCCCTTCACGCCGGCCCGCGTCGCGTTGGCGAGATCGGGCGGCGAGAAGATGGTGCTCGTCGGCGCGGGAAAGGTGACATAGGGGCCGGCTTCTGGATGGTTGTCCTGCCATGTCCCGTTCACCGTATAGGAGTCACGCGGAACGAGGTTCGAGAGCGCCTCGACGGACACGCGGACCAGAGCGATCCCATCCGCGGCATTCGACCAGTCCACCGAGCCGGGTCCGGTGAAGACGCCCACATCCGTCAGCTGCCCCTCGGCCCTCGGGGCCGGTGGAATGATCCTCGCCCGGCCTTCGCCCGCGCGAGGATAGTTCCCGCCGCCGCCAGCGGCCGCCAGCGCGGGGGCTGGGGTGAGCGGACTGCGCGCGCCGGTGAAGCCCCCGGTGCAATAGGGGAAGTAGGATGCGACCGGCACCTCGTGTCCGGCGACCCGCAGGCTCCAGGATCGCGCCGTCCAGCGAGGATAGTTCTCGAACCTCTCCTCGAAGACCGCGCCTCGGGCGGGTGTGAGCGCCCGCTCCAGTTCGGTCTTCAGCCACGCGACGAAGCGCGTGTGTTCGGGCGACCCGGTGAGCCGGGCGGGGCCCATCTCGCGATTGATCCGTTCCAGCTCCGCCCAGGCCTCGCGCGGCCCGATCAGTCGGGAAGGATCGAAGGCGGCGGCTCCGGCTGGGAAGGCCCAGAGGAAGGCGAGCGCCGGGGCGCTCGCCGCAGCGCCGCCGATGACCTCGCGTCGCGACAGCCCCATGACGCCTCCCGTTTTTCCTTGGTATTCGATTAGGAAAAGCTTGGCGCGGGCCTCCGCGCGAGGTCAACAGCAGGGGTGAATGACGTCGTACGGGAGGGGACCATGAACGACAAAGCCGTGGCGATCACGCGCAGGCCGGGCGAGGACCTGACCCGCGTCGAACTCACCCACCTGCCGCGCGTCCCCATCGATCCGGAGCGGGCCGAGGCCCAGCATGCCGGGTACCGGGAGACGATCCGGGGCCTCGGTCTGCAAGTCATCGATCTGCCGGCCCTGCAGGGCTTCTGCGACGCGGTCTTCGTCGAGGACGGGCTGCTCGCCTTGCCAGAGGCGTTCGTGCTGTGTCGGCCGGGCGCGCCGTCCCGCGCGGGAGAGGTCGACAGCCTGGCGACAGCCTTGCCGGGCGACCGCCCGGTCCTGCGGCTGACGGGGCCGGCGACGCTGGACGGCGGGGACGTGCTGCGGATCGGCCGCGAGATCTGGGTCGGTCTTTCGGGCCGTTCCAATGCCGCGGCCATCCAGCAGCTTGGCGACCTCCTCTCGCCCTTTGGCTACCGCGTCGCGTCCGCGCCGCTCACGGGCGCCCTGCACCTGAAGACGGCCGTGACGGCGCCCGATCCGGAGACGGTGCTGGTCAATCCGGCCTGGACTGATGCGAGCCTCTTTCGCCGACGGGTGATCGAGGTCCCGACGCACGAGCCGTTCGCCGCGAATTGCCTGCCGCTGGCCGGCGAGGTGTTCGTCCAGTCCGCCCATCCCGCGACGGCCGAGCGGCTCGACGCCGCAGGGTTCCGCGCCCGGCTGATCGACGTGAGCGAACTGGCAAAGGCCGAGGCTGGGCTCACCTGCATGAGCGTAATCGTGCCGCCTTCGGCATAAGCGGTCAGATCGGATCGTCGATGGAATTCGCCAGTCCGGTGAACAGCTTCGGGCCGGCCTCGGTCATGTGCCAGCAATCCTCCAGGCGGATGCCGAACTCGCCGGGGATGTAGATTCCCGGTTCGTCGGAGAAGCACATCCCCGCCTGCAGAGGCGTGGGATCGCCATGCACGAGGTAGGCCGCCTCATGGCCGTCGAGGCCGATGCCGTGCCCGGTGCGATGCGAGAGGCCGGGCAGGCGATATCCTGGTCCCCAGCGCTGGCTCTCGTAGTAGGCGCGCACGGCGTCGTCGATTGTCCCGACCGGCGCGCCCAGCTTCGCGGTCTCCAGCGCGATCTCCTGGCCGCGCTTGACGGTGCTCCACACCTTGCGCTGCCGGGCGGTTGGCTCGCCGTGCACCCAGCTGCGCGAGATGTCGGACTGGTAGCCGTGCACGTTGCACCCGCAGTCCATCAGGATCACGCCGCCTTCGCGAACGACCTCCGGCTTGCGCGAGCCATGGGGGTAGGCGCTCGCCTCGTTCAGCAGGACGAGCGAGAACTCCACCGCCTGCGCGCCCAGGGAGAGAGTGGCCTCGTCCATCAGCGCGGCGATGTCCTTGGCCGTCATGCCGGCCGCGACACGACCGTGGACATGCCTCAGGGCCGCGATGGTCACGTCGTTGGCGGTTTGCATCAGGGCGAGTTCGGCCGGCGACTTGATCAGCCGACAGGCGCGGACGATCGGATCGCCCGAGACTACCTTCAATCCGCGGGCGGCTTCACGCACGCCATCGACGATGAAGAAGCGGGTGGTCCCCTCTACCGCCACGGGTTGGCCCGAGATCCCGCGGTCCTTCAGCGCCTGGGCGATGCGGAGGAACGGACTGTCCGGCTCATCCCACACCCGCACTTCGGCGGGGACCGCGAGGGATTCCCGCACCGAGGGTTCTTCGAAGGCCGGAGTGACGATGACGATCTCGCCACGGGCGGGGATCACCGCCGCTGTGGTGCGCTCGGACCTGTGCCACAGCACTCCCGTGAAGTAGTCGAGGCTCGAACCGGGCTCCGCCACCAGGGCGCCGATCCCCTGCTCGGCCATCAGCCTGCGAAGCTTCTCCAGCCGCGCCTGCCTTTCTTCCGGAGAAATGGGTTTCGCGCCGTCCGTGATCGGCTTGAGGGCCTGGCCGGGCTGGGCGACGGTTGATCCGGCTTGAAGCATCGCAACCCCCGCGCCGGCGGCGCCGAGCAATCCACGTCTCGACAGATTCACGTCTGACCCCTCCCTCGTCGAGTCGTTTGCAACACGACTGGCGCACCGGCGGCAAGAGACGCCCTTGCCAGAACCGGCCCATGCCGGTTTCAAGGCGCGAACGCCGCAGCCCTGGGACACGACGAACCGAATGACCGAGACCGCCGATGTGATCGTCGTGGGCCTTGGCGCGGCCGGCGCGGCGACCCTGTATCAGCTCGCCCGCCGGGGCGTGCGGGCGATTGGCCTCGACCGATTTTCGCCGCCCCACGACCGCGGTTCCAGCCATGGCGAGACGCGGATCACGCGTCAGGCCGTGGGCGAGGGCGCGGTCTACGCACCGCTGGCGATCCGCTCGCATGAGATCTGGCGGGAACTGGAAGCGGCGACCGGCGCGCGCCTGCTGGAGACATGCGGACTCCTCACCCTCGCGCCCGCGAACGGGCGGGTCCAGGCGCACGGCGCAAGCAATTTCCTCGAGCGCGCAGTCGTTGTCGCGCAGGCCTTCGACATTCCCCACGAGCGGCTGAGCCCCGGCGAGGTGGAGGCTCGGTGGCCGCAGTTCAGACTCGCCGGCGACGAAACGGGGCTGTTCGAGCCGGGCGCCGGCTACGTCTATCCCGAAAGGTGCATCGCCGCTCAGCTCGCCGAGGCGCAGCGCCTCGGCGCGAGGGTCGTTTGCGAGGCCCCGGCGCTCTCGATCGAGGAAGCAGGCGCCGGAGTGCGTGTGGTCACGGTCGCCGGGGCGTTCGAGGCGAACAAGGTGGTCGGCGCTGTCGGCGCCTGGTCGCCAGGCCTGATCGGGGGGCCCTTCCGTCGACTGACGATCCAGCCCCAGACCCTGCATTGGTTCTCCTGCGAGGATCCGGCGGCGTTCGCGCCCGGCAGGTTCCCGGTGTTCATGTGGCTCCGAGGAGAGGAGGCGGGCGACAGCTTCTATGGCTTCCCTATCGTCGGACCTCCGGAGGCGGGCCTGAAAATGGCCTGCGAGAGCGACGACTTCATCGCTCGTGTCGAGGACCTCGACCGCACCGCGCCTGACGGCTCCGGCGCAAAGGTCTTCGAGCGGCACGTTCGCGGCCGCTTCTGGGGAATCGGCCCCCGAGTCCTGCGATCGGCCGTGTGCCCCTATTCCACGACACCGGACAGCGACTTCGCCGTCGGCTGGACCTCCGAGCGCGTCCTGGCGGCATCGGCGTGCTCGGGGCACGGTTTCAAGCATTCAGCCGCCCTTGGTGAAATGCTGGCCGAAGTCGTCTCCGGGTCGTCTCGCAGCATCCCCCCAGAATTCGCCTTGCATCGCCTCGGTTGACTCCGCCGTCGGCGAAGTCGACGAAATGAAGGTGGACCAGTCACCGAGCCGCTCGGGCCAGGTGATTTCTTCCCAAACGAAGAGTTCGCCTGCGCGTCAGCTCCCGATCTCAATCTGGACATCTTGTCGTCGCATAGATTTGAGGTCAGGCAGGGGAACGGGCGCTAGGTCCTTGGATTGGGAATGCGGGGGCCTGTGTGTGAGACGTAGAGATGTCTTCAGTTTTCCACAATGATGTCCCACCGCGCTCTGAGTCAGTGCGGCGGGCCTTGGCGGTCGAGTCCAGCGGCGCGGCGACCGAGAGTATGGGCGGCGTCGCAGTCGTGATCCTGGCGATCCTCGCGCTCGTGGGTGTGATGCCCATGGCCCTGACGGCGATCGCAGGCATCGTGTTCGGCGCTGCGCTCCTCATCGAGGGTGCGGCTCTGGCCTCGCGTCATACCAGCCTGATGACCGCGGCGACCGCTTCGGAGCCAGCGATGCTCGAGTTCGGCGCCGGCATGAGTTCGGAGGTCGTCGCCGGCATTGCCGGAATCGTCCTTGGCGTTCTCGCCCTGGTCGGCGTGGCGCCGCGGCCGCTGCTTGCGACCCTCGTGATCGTGGGCGGAGCCGGGCTGATGTTCTCCGCCGGTTCCGTGCGTGAACTCAACGAGATCTCCGCGGCGATCAACCACCTGGGGCTCGCTCCACGGCGGATCTCCCGCTCGGCCGTCAACTCGGCGATCGGCGCGCAGCTGTTCTCCGGGCTGGCGGCGCTGACCCTGGGCGTGCTGGCGCTCATCCCGCGGGTTGGAGCGAACCTGGTCCTGACCATGGTCGGTCTCCTGGTCCTCGGCGCGGCCGAGATGCTCACCGGCTCGGCCCTCTCGGGCCGTCTGCTGGGCGTGCTGAACCGCCGCCGTATCTGACGGGGCTCGCCGGCGCGCGAGGCCTGCCGATCCGCCATCGCGCGCCAGTTGGCGGCCGCATCCCGCTGTCTCGACGGGGTGCGGCCGCTCTGCCAAAAGGTCCCGCGAACGCCACCCGGCAGAGCTGACCGTCGAGACGCATGACCAGATTACCCGCCGCCGCCAGCCTCGCCGTGCTGACCTTCGCGCTTGCCGCCTGCGGACCGCGACCGTCCGGCCAGGCTTCGCAATCGGCCGGCGAGGCCGCCACCGCACAGGCTCCGGCGGTATCCGAGTCTGGTCCTGAGGCCCCGGCCTCCCAAGGCGCGCCGGCTTCCGAACCGGCGCCAGCTTCCGGGACAGCGAGCCCGGCGGCGGCTCCCGGCCCAATCACCTCGACGGTGATCCCGCTTCAGATCAAGAACGATCAGGGCCAGCCGGTGACGGGGAACCCGGCCAGTGGTCAGCAGGACTTTGTCGTGTGCTCGGCCTGTCATAGCGTTCAGCCGGGTCAGAACATGGTCGGCCCATCCCTGCATGGCGTCGTCAATCGGCACGCCGGGACCGTTCCCGGTTTCCACTATTCATCGGCGAACAAGAACTCGGGCCTGGTGTGGACCGAACAGGAGCTTTTCACCTACCTCGAGAGCCCCCAGAAGGTCGTGCCGGGGACCTACATGACCTACATCGGCATGAAGGATCCGCAGCAGCGCGCGGACGTGATCGCCTACCTTCAGCAGGCCGGCGGGTAGCCGACCACCGTACCCTCTCCGGCGAATTTCGAACCAAAACAGCCGACTTGCCGCGTTCGGAGCGGCGTCGTACGCTCGCCTGTAGGCAACACTATTGGGGGAGCGGCCAAGGAAAAGCTGGCGGCGACGAAGGCAAGTCGCCGCGGAGGAAGCATATGGCTGGAATTCAAGTCACGGTGGCGCGATCGAACCTTAGCCTTCCCGCCATCCGACGAATCCGCTCCACCGATCTTGACTGGGCGCTCGCGCAGGGCTGGCGCGACTTCCGCGAGCTGCGCGGCGACATCGTCTTCCTCCCGCTCATCTATCCGCTCGCCGGCTTCTTAGCCCTCGTCCTGGCGGTGAACGCGAGCTTTGTGCCGATGGTCTTTCCGGCCGTGGCCGGCCTCTCCATCCTTGGCCCGGCGGTATCCGCGGGCTTTTATGAGCTGGATCGTCGACGGGACGCGGGTCAGGACCTGACCTGGATCCACTTCTTCGATCCCCTGAGGCGTCCGACCCGCGGGGGTCTGCTCCTGCTCACCCTCGGCCTCCTCGTCCTCTTCGCCCTGTGGCTGACCTCCGCATTCCTCGTCTATCGGGCGACGATCGCCGCCGGTTACCACGCCACTGTCGATGCGGGGGGCGACCTTGGCGTGATGGGCTTCGTGCGGGCCCTGTTCGGGACGCCGGCCGGCTGGACGATGATCATCGTGGGGAACCTGATCGGCCTGGCCTTCGCCGTGGCGGCGCTGGTGCTGACGTTCGTCTCCTTCCCGATGGTCGTGGACCGGCGCGGGGGCGCGGTCGCTGCGGTGCTCACCTCTCTTCGCGTCGCCCGTCTCAGCCCCGGCGCCACCCTCGGCTGGGGTCTTCGGGTCGCCGTCCTGCTGGCGATCGGCTGCGTTCCCCTGTTCGTCGGCCTGCCGATCGTGCTGCCGGTGCTCGGCTACGCCACCTGGCGGCTGTACACGCGCGCGGTGGGCTAGAGGCTCTGGCCGTCGTCGAGGGTGAAGACTGAGCCGGTGATCGCCCGCGAGGTGTCCGAGGCCAGGTAGAGGGCCATGGCGTCGAGGTCCGCCACGTCCATCAGGCGCCGGCGGGGGAAGCCTGCGATCTGCGCCTTGCCGCCGGCCTCGTCGAACCACTCGGCGTTGAGTTCGGTGAGGGCGTAGCCGGGGCAGAGGACGTTGACGTTGATCCCGCGATTGGCCCACTCGCGGGCGAGCGAGCGGCCCATCATCGCCACCGCCGCTTTGGACGTGCAGTAGGCGGTGAGGCCCGGCAGCACCTTGTGCGCGCCGATCGAGGCGATCAGCACGACCCGCCCGCGGCCGCTCTCGCGCGAGCCGGCCGCGATCATCCGCTTCGCCCCCTCGCGGGCGGTCAGGAAGACGCCGCGGACATTGACCGCCATCACCTCGTCCCAGGCCTCGGGCGTGATCTCGGTGGCCAGGGCGCGGTTGTTCATGCCGGCGTTGGCGAAAACCGTATCGACAGGACCCTCGCTCGCCTCTGCGGCGTCGAAGGCGGCCGCGACCGAGTCCGCGTCGGTGACGTCCATGCCGATGGGCAAAGCCACGCCTCCGGCAGCCCGGATCTCGCCGGCGAGGCTCTCCAGCCGGTCGATGCGGCGCGCGCACAGGACGACCTTTGCGCCGGCCTCCGAGAGGATCCTGGCCAAGCGGGCGCCAAGTCCCGAGGAGGCGCCGGTGATAAGGGCGACGCGGCCCGAAAGGTCAGAAGTCATGACCCCCAATAACAGGCTGCAGCCTCAGCCGCACGCCGGCGGGGCTGAGGCGCCGCGGGTCTGGGGAAGGCGACGCACGATGAGCGCGCCGAAGTCCCGGACCGGAACGGTCACGCCGGCCGCGCTCTCGATAAGACGCCCGTTCGCCACCCGCTCGGCCCTGGCATGTTGCGCCCAGCCCAGGAAATCGACGGCCGCGTCGTAGTCGTCAAAGGTGAGGGTGTTCACCGCCATCCCGTCGTCCAGGGCCAAGCCGCCTCCCGCCCTGTCCTCGACGACCCACAGCGGGACCTCGAGCTCCTCGGCTGGCGCAACGAGATAGGGCGTCCAGGGCGTCTCGCCGCTCTTCAGGACGACCGACTGGCGGCCTTCGTCATAGCTTTTGGCCCCGTCGACCACCGCGCGGTCCTCGTAGGCGAGCCTGGCGCAGACCCAGAGGTTGCGGGCGGGGACGAGGGTCACGAACCTCAGTCTTATCTGCAGCTTGTCCGTTGGCGTGGGCGCGCCCTTCGCATCGCGCAGATCCGCGTCGGCCAGGGCATAGGTCCGCGCGTCCGCCGGAGACTGGCGGAGCGACAGCTTGACCAGGGTGTCGCCGGTGAGATCGCGACCCTCGGCGCCGGTGCGGAAGATGCGGACCAGATCGGGCGTCACGTCCACCGTCAGGTCGCTCTCGCCGCGGATTGCGCGGGAGGCGGTCCGCGAGCGGCTGGCCGCCAGATTTGCCGTCAGACCCTCGGTTGTCGAAAGGGCGCCCGGCGCCACGCCGACACTCGCGGACAGCTGGTCGGTGATCGAGACCTGACCGATGTCGATGACGGTGCGGTCGGTGGCCGCCTGCTGGTAGTCGACGAACTGAAAGGCGGGTTCCACAGGCCGGATCGACACGATTGTCGAGAGCAGGCGATCGCCTGGCCGCGGCGCCTCACGCTCCACGCCCACCACCAGGACTCTTGGCGCGACGGTGGCGTCCCGGCTTGCCGCGGTCCCTCCGATCGGCTTGGCGAGGGCGCCGCGCAGATCGTCGGAACTCTTCTCCTTCCCTGCGAGGGCGGCGATGTAGGCGCCAGCCGCCCGCTCCGGCAGTCCCTTGACCGAGAGCGGCTCGCCGCCGGCGGTGGGGGCGGAACTCACCGTAAGGACCGGCGGCGCGTAGGGTGGCAGGCCCTCGACATGCGACCAGCGGTCGACCGACGCGCCCGCACAGCCGACCAGCGCCAGGGCGATGAGGGACGCCCCGGCGCGCACCGCTCAGCGTTCCAGGCCGCAGACGGCGGCAAGCACCAGCTTGCCAGTCTTTTCGTTGAGGATCTCGTCCTCGCCGGTGGAGGCGTGAACCTTGGCGCGGGCCCAGAAGGCGGTCTGGTCGGGATTGAAGCTCTTGTGCTCCAGGAGCTCGTCGATCGTATTCGCGCTCCGAAGGATCTCGACCGGGTCGTCAGACGAGGCGAGCTCGGCGGGTGAGATGAAAGCGTAGAAGTCGGCCATCTTACTTTCCCCCTGAGTGATTTGCTTACGTATAAGGACCTCTTGCAAGACCCGTTTATTTCTCCGGCCTGGTCAGCGCCTGGTAGGTGAGGGTGCTGGCCTGCGACCCCAGATCCTCTCCGTCTGTGCCGCCCATCCGCTGGATCATGCCCACGAACACCACGTCGTTGGTGGGATCGATCCAAAACCAGGTCCCGGCCGCGCCACCCCAGCTCATCGTGTCCTTGCCCTCGAGCGTTCCGGCCGCCCGTGGGTCCTTCACGACCATGAAGTCGAGGCCGAAGCCCACCGCCTCGTTGAAGCCTTCCCCGGCCGTCCCGTTCGACTTCACCAGCACGTCCTTGGGGATGACGTTGGTTCCCATCAGCTGGACCGCCGCGGGGGAAAGGATACGCACGCCGTCCAGTTCGCCGCCGTTGAGCAGCATCTGGCAGAAGCGCGCGTAGTCGGTGGTGGTGGAAAGCAGGCCGCCGCCGCCGGACTCCATCAGTGGGGGTTTTGTGTAGTCGGGCGCGGTTTCGCCGAAGAGCTTGGTCACCTCGACGAGTCCGCTGCTCTTGGGATCGCCGGCATAGAGCGCTGCCAACCGCGAGGCGCGCTCGGGACCGGTGTAGAACGCGGTGTCCTTCATCTTCAGGGGCTTGAAGATGTGTTCCGTCATGAACTGGCCGAGCGGCTCGCCCGAGATCTTCTCGACGATGTAACCCTGGATATCGACGCCGATGGAATAGGACCAGTCCGTCCCAGGTTGGAACTTCAGCGGGATCGTCGCGACGCGATCGATCATCTGCTTGAGGCCCTGCGAGCCCAGGACACGCTTCTCCTGGAACATGCGGTCGACCGGATTGTTGTCGGAGAGGCCGTAACCGAACCCGGCCGTGTGGCTCATGATCTCGCGCATGGTCGGCGGCCGACGCATCGGCTCCAGCGTCACATTCCCCGAGGGGTCCTGGGTGAGGACCTTGAGGTCCTTGAACTCCGGCACGAACTTGGTGACCGGATCATCCAGCTTCCACTTGCCCTCTTCGAAGAGGATCATCATCGCCACGCCGGTGATCGGCTTGGACATCGAGTAGATCCGGAAGATCTCGTCGCGGTTCATGGGCGCGCCCGTCGCCAGGTTCGCCTTGCCATAGGTGCGGAACTCCACGACCTTGCCGTGGCGGGCAAGAAGGGTGGTCATGCCCGCGACCTTCCCGCTCGAAACCACGCCGGCCATGTAGTCGTCCAGGCGCTGGAGTCGGGCGGCGTCGAAGCCCACGGATTCTGGGCTGACGGTCGCCGACAGGTCCGCCGGCGCAGGGGGTGCTGCGATCGTCGGCCCGGTTGCGCCCAGCAACACGGCCGCCGCGGAGAACCCCATGACAAGCTTCATCATCTGCCCCCGACTCTCTGTCGTGGCGCCAGCTATAGCGGAGGCGCGTTATTCGCAAGCCGCGCGCTGACAGGGCGGTGAGGATGACAGTGGCGGACAAGCCCGCGACCGAAAGCGGGACCGTCGGGTTCGAGCCGCCCGGTGACGATGGCTCGCCCCGCCGGAATCCGCCAGCCGACGCTCGGGCCGCTCGCCAAATTAGCCGCTTGGCTATGCGGCGATCCCTCGGAGCCGATCATGACCATGGCCGGATTCGACGCCGACCAGGGTGACATGGCAGCAGGGACACGCAGGACCGGTTCCCTACGCCACCCCATGTTTGAGGCGCCCGCTCATTTCAGGAGGACGGCGCCTTGATAGTGGATCGCATCGTCACTCGATGGGGCGCATCTCGCCGTCCCCCGGTCGTTGGCTCCCTCTGGATGGCCGCATTGCTCGGCGCTCTCGTCCTGCTGGACCTTCGGCACGGGGGGATTTTCCTGGTCCCTCCGTTTGCCGCGACGATGACGATCCTGCTCTACCTTCCTGACGTCGCGATCGCCCAGCCATTCGCCATCGTCGTCGGCTCCACATTAGGTGCGGCGATCGGCACGGCGCTTAGTCTGGTCCTGGGTTTTGGCCCGGCTGTCGCCATGGTGGCGGCGCTCACGGCGCTGATTGCGTTGCCTTTGCTGCGGGCCTTTCATCCGCCTGGCGTGGCTTTGGCGATGTTTCCTGCCTTGCTGCATCCCGGCGCGTGGTTTGCCGTTCAGGTCGTCCTGCCATTTACGCTGGTCGCGGTGATCTCAGCGGCGCTGATGAGCCGCCTGTCGCGTAGCTGGCCACAATACCCCGCGCCACTTCAAACCGGGATCGGCTGAACTCGAGGGCAACGCCGGGGTGGACGACTCGATGAAGCCCGGCAGGACGCGGTAGAGGGCTCGTCGATGAGTCTGCCATTGACCCCAGAGGACCCGCACACGGCCCAGCCCGCGAGCCCAGCGTTCGAGCCGCCGGTGGAGCGGATGCTGGAGCGCTTCGAGGCGAACATGGCGCGGCCGTTCCGGGTCGAGGACCTGCCGGCGATCCGCGAGCGGTTCTCCCGCGTGGTCACCGAACCTGCCCTGGCCGAGGGTGTCTCGATGCGGGACGTGGAGGTCCGTGGCGTCACGGTGCGACTCTACCGGCCGACGGCGACCGGACCACTGCCTCTTCACCTGCACCTGCACGGCGGGGGCTTCATCCTGGGCTCGGCGCTCTCCGGCGCCCACGACGGCGTCCTTTCGCGCCGCGCGGCGGCGACCGGGTCCATGGTCGCCTCGGCGGAGTATAGAAAGGCCCCTGAGCACCCGTTCCCCGCCGGGATCGAAGACAGCTACGCGGCGCTCGCTGGGTTGGTCGAGAGCGCCGCCGCCTTCGGTATCGAACCTCGCGCTGTCAGTGTGGGCGGGGTGTCGTCGGGCGGCAATTTCGCCGCCGTCATGGCCCTGATGGCGCGTGATCGCGGGGGCCCGCCGCTGATCCTGCAACTGCTGGAGATCGCCGGAACGGACCTCACCAAGTCGTCCCACGCCTGGCGGAATTTCCGGCGCGGCCATGACACCACGCGCGAGCGCGATCTCGCCATGGTCGATCTCTACCTGCCCGACCTGCAAAGCCGGGCCGACCCCTACGCCTCGCCTCTCTTTGCGCGCGACCTTTCCGGCCTGCCGCCGGCATGGGTGATGAACGCCGAGCACGATCCCAGGCGGGACGAGTGCGAGGCCTATGTCGCGCGCCTGCAGGACGCTGGTGTCGAGGCTGTCGCCAGCGCCCAGGCCGGCCACGTCCACGGCTCGATGTCGCTGCCGGACTGGGCGCCAGCCCAGAACTGGGAGGCCGAGGCCAACCGCGTGCTTTCCTCGGCCAACGCGATGGCGTTGGCGGGGGAAGCGGTCCGGTTCGGGGGGATGTAGGGAAGGGACGCGCGACGATTGGCTCCCTTTGAGCCGGCGGACGCCTGTCCCATCTTGGGCATGCATGGAGCGCCGGGGCGCCGAACCCAGGCGCCGAGCAGTCCAATTCACAAAATGGAGAAGGGGATGACCGAGAACCCCGTCGTGGCGCTTGCGCGCGCGTATCACTTTGCAGCCGCTGCGCACGTCGACCAGCGCCGCAAAGGCGTCGCGGCCGAGCCGTACATCAACCACCTCACCGAGGTCGCCGAGCTCGTCGCCAAGGCGACGCGCGGGACCGATCCTGAGATCATTATCGCCGCCGTTCTCCACGATACGGTGGAGGATACCGAGACGTCGCTCGCCAGCGTGGAGGCTGCGTTCGGCGAACGCGTGCGTGGCATGGTGGCCGAGGTCACCGACGACAAGTCCCTGCCAAAGCAGACCCGTAAGGACCTGCAGATCCAGCACGCCCCGCATGCCTCGCGCGGCGCACAGATCATCAAGATGGCCGACAAGATCTCGAACCTGCGCGCCCTGGCCGCAAGTCCGCCCGCAGACTGGGCGGAAGAGCGCAAGGTCGAATATGTGCTGTGGGCGCGTCGTGTGGTCGAAGGCTGCCGCTTGGCCAACGATTGGCTCGCGGCGGAGTTCGACGCCGCAGCGGCGGCGCTGCAGAAGGGGTGATCCCTTCGGGAGAGATTCCCCTACACCCCCGCTTTCGCCAGGTTGTGCTTCGGGATCGGGGCGGTGAACTCGCCCTTGGTCTTGGCCCGTTCGCAGGCGAGGTCGGCCCAGGCGGCGGTGAAGGCGGTGGGCGTGCCGGGCGTGGCGATCGTCGAGCTCATGACGAGGCCGGGCCGGCGCAGCGCCGCGACCGCCTTGGCCCAGAGCTCGAGGTCTTCCGTGGGTGGGGCGTCGCCGCCTTCGGCGCCCGCGATCCGGCCCGGAATGGCGAGCGCCGCGGGCGAGGACGTGTGGAGTTCTGCCGGCTCGCTTGGCGTGAGCCCGGACAAGGCCGCGGCAATCGCCTTCAGCGCTGTCTGCTCTAGGTCGATGCGGCGCGCTCCGCCGGCCGCGCCACTCACCGCCCCGTCGCGCAGGCGCACGAAGGCCCAGCCGCCGATACGGAAGGCGCTGTGGTGGGCGATCTCGAGCCAGATGCGAACCGGAGCAGTCACCGGGCGGCGGCTATCACCGATGCGGTCGTTGCGACAATGGGCGGGCGCCGGCGCTCCGCATGTTTCCTGCGGACGCCGGGAGCGTCACGCAAAAGAAGAGGGGCGGATGTTCCGCCCCTCTCTTTCGCTGGTGCGTTTCCGCTGATCACGCAGAGTAGAGCGTGCGCTCGCGGATGACCTGGTCGCCGGTGTAGGCGGTGGCGCTCTCGTCGAAGCCTTGCCAGCCTTGCTGCCGGTAGGCGTCGCCGCGTCTGGCGGCGGTCACGGCGTTAAAGCTACCGAGGGCGGTTTCGGTTTGGGCTGCCAGTCTGTCGTCCACCTTGGCGCTGACCAGGGCGCCGCCGCGGCGAACGCCTTCGGCATAGACATGGGCGTCCCTATAGCTTTCGCCGGACTGCTTCAGTGCGCCGACCAGGCCGCCTGTGGCGCCGCCTGCGGCCGCACCGGCGACGGCTCCCACAGCCATCGAGGCCAGCCAACCGGCTGCGACGACAGGACCGAGCCCGGGAATCGCCAACATGCCGAGGCCCGCCAGCAGGCCTCCGGCCCCGCCGACGACCCCGCCGGTGGCGGCGCCCTTACCTGCGTCGTCGGCGGCGTGATCTGTGGCGGAGCGCCCGTCGGCTAAACGGACTTCGCCGCGATGGTCATGAGCGCCGTCGGCATTATTGGCGATGAGGCTGATATCGCGATGCGGCACGCCGATCCGCTCAAGCTCGCCGATGGCTCGCTCGGCGTCAGCATAATTGTCGAAGAGGCGAGTAATGGTCTTGGTCATTATGTGATTCTCCAGCCTCTCGACGAGAGGCGCTAATAGACAGCCCTTTCGAGCGCGGGTTACCTGCTGACGACGTTGCCTTGGAAGTCCATCGCCACACTGACGGGCTTGCCGTCCTTCATGGCGTGGCCTTGCCACAGGCCGTCACGATCCTTCATCAGACCCATGACGTGGGCGTAGCCTGCTTTTTCCATGTGCTCCCTGGCCTCGCCCATGGTGAACGAGTTGCGACCGGCCGCGGGGGCGTCAGTCCTCATGTCGTCAGGCGCCTTGATCGCGGCGTTCTGGGGCGCGTTTGGGTTGGCCATGGGAGGCGAGGATTGCGCCGCGGCCACGCCCGATGCTCCCAGCCCGATAGCTAGAGAAAATGCGATTATCGATTTCATATTTTGGTTCCTTCGAAAGCATAACTCGAAGTTCTCGATAAATGTTCCCCACGTCGTTTAATTATTATATCGGCGACAAGCGGAAGAGATATATATTATCTCAAAGTTATAGCTCGACCATGAGGTCGATATTTCTATTTTGTTCAGTGTTAACGCTGAAAATTCCGAACGTTAATTTATCCGTAGGCGAAAGCGCTACAGGAACCCGGAAAAAATGATTTCCGCGTTCCTCGCCCGCGCCAACGCGGCTGCGCTCGCGGGGAGGCCGGTGCGGTTGGGTGGGATGTCGCGGCGGGCGGCGCGGCGGTCCGAGCCTGCGATCCTCCCCGCTGCGCGGAGGAGTTCCGGCCGATCAGATCGAGGGCGCGGCGCTCTCGGCCATGCGGGCGATCCAGCGGTAGAGGAGGAAGAGGGCGCCGGCGAAGACGGCGAGGCTCAGCACTGTGGCCACGCCCTGGAAGCTGTCGCCGACCACCGCCAGGGGCGTGGGGTTGTGAAGCGCCACCACCAGGGCGGCGAGGACGACGCCGATCAGGCTCTCGCCGACGATCAGACCGGAGGCGAGCAGCACGCCCAGCTGCTTGGCCTGCTCCGCCCCCGCGCGCCGTTCGACGCGGCGTTCGTAGAAGTGGCCGACCACCGCCCCTACGACCACCATCAAGGTCACGGCCATGGGCAGATAGACGCCCAGCCCCACCGCCAGGGGCGGCAGGCGCGGGCGCCCTGCTCGGCGCAGTACTTCGTCCAGCAGGATGACCGCCGCGCCGATGGCGATCCCCATGCCGATCAGGCTCCAGTCGATCTGGCCGCCGATCACCCCCTTGGCGAGGGCGGAGATCAGACCGGCCTGGGGCGCGGCGAGGGCGCGGCCGACGACGGCGCCCGGCGCGCCGACGAAGCCGTAGGCGTGGTTCAGGAGGTCGAGGATCGGCGGGATCACCACCGCGCCCATCAGGACGCCGAACACCAGCGCCGCCTGTTGCTTCCAGGGCGTCGCGCCCACCAGCTGGCCGGTCTTCAGGTCCTGCAGGTTGTCGTTGGCGATGGCGGCGATGGCGAAGACGAGAGCAGTGACGAAGAGGGCGAACGCGGTGAGCGCGTGGATGGCCGCCGGCCCGGCCGCGCCGTGCGCCTCGGCGACCAGGAGGAGGGATGCGCCGATCACCGCCAATATGCCCACGCCCGAGAGGGGGCTGTTGGACGAGCCGATCAACCCGGCCATGTAGCCGCACACAGCCGACACCAGGAAGCCGACCAGCACCACGAAGATCACGCCGCCGATCGCCAGGGTCCAGGCCGTCGCGCCAAGGCCGCCCTGGCGGGCGAAGCCGACCAGCAGCCAGGCGATCGGAACCAGGCTCGCCAGGCAGACCAGGCCGACGATGTTGATGGGGATGTCCCGCTCGACAATGGGGAGAAGCTCGCCTTGGCCACCCCGGCGGGCGCGCGACGCCGCCAGCGCCGAGCGCAGGCCGCCCGCCACCGGGGCGACCAGCTTCAGCAGGGTCCAGACAGCCGCGATACCGATGGCGCCGGCGCCGATGAAGCGCACGTCGTGGGACCAGACCTGCTCGGCCGCCGCCTGGGCCAGGCCGGGTGTGGCGTGCAGGGCGGTCAGGGCCGGCACAGCCACGCCCCAGCCGATGGCGAGGCCCAGCAGCATGGCCATGCCCACCCACAGCCCGACGAGATGGCCGACGCCGAACAGGGCCATGGACATGCCCAGGTCGAACCCCGTGGCCGACCGGCCGAAGCGGGCGTACTTGACGATGTCGGCGGCCAGCAGTTGCGTGCCAATCGCCACGGCGAAGGCGGCGGAAACGAGCGACCCCGCCACCACGGTGAGCAGGCCGGCCCGGCCTTCCGCCGGCGCCTCCTCGTCTATCCCCGGGCGGGCGCCGACCCTCAGCACCTCGGCGCAGGCGACGCCCTCTGGGTAGGGCAGGTCGGATTCGGTCACCAAGGCGCGCCGCAGCGGGATCGAATACATCACCCCCAGCACGCCCCCCAGGGCGCAGACGGCGAACGACTGCCAGTAGGGAAAGCCCGTCCACCAGCCAATCATGACCAGGCCCGGCAGGACGAAGATGATCGACGACAGCGTCCCGGCCGAGGAGGCGATGGTCTGGACGATGTTGTTCTCCTGGACGCTCGCCGACTTGAAGCCGCGCAGTAGCGCCATGGAGATCACGGTGGCGGGGATGGAGGAGTTGAAGGTCAGCCCCGCCTTCAGCCCGAAGAAGACGTTGGCGGCGGTGAACACCGCGGTCATCAGCGCGCCGAGGATCATCCCCCGAACCGTCAGCTCCGCCACCGGCCGCGCCGGCGCTGTTGCATCGCTCCCGCTCGAGATCGCCATGCTTCCTCCAGGCGCCGACGAGGTGTGGCAGATCATGATTCCCGAGGCGCCCGAACGGGATGGTCGCTTCGAGCCAGGAACTGCACGAACTCCACGGACAGCGCGCGTCTGGTGTTCACCAGCTCGAAGCCCTATGTATTACCTGTGAGGCCAGAGGTATTACCGAGAGGACGTGATGGCGACGGCAGTCACGAGCAAGGGTCAGGTCACGATCCCCAAACCGATCCGGGACCGACTGGGCATCCAGCCGGGAAACGCGGTCGATTTCCGGCTTGAGCCCGATGGACGGGTGGTTCTGGTCAAGGTCGATGGAGACCGGCCGCCGAGCCGCTTCGAGGCGCTGCTCGGCTGCGCCGGCCCGGGCCCTAGCACCGACGAGATCATGGCTCTGACTCGCGGCGAAGATTGATTGACGCTGGTCGACACCAACATCCTGCTTGATCTCTTCACCAAGGATCCGGTCTGGGCTCGCTGGTCGATAAACCAGTTGGACGTCGCGGCTGCGCGAGGGCCGTTGATCATCAACGACGTCGTCTATGCCGAACTGTCCGTTCGCTTCTCCGATATCAGGGCGCTCGACACCGCGCTCGACACAGCGGCGCTGCGGCTTGAGCCGACGCCCCGGACGGCGCTTTTCCTCGCCGGTCGCGTCTTCCAGCGCTACCGCGCCGCCGGCGGGTCCCGCACCGGCGTCCTCCCTGACTTTTTCATCGGCGCCCACGCGGCCGTCGCAGGCTGGCCGCTGGTCACGCGCGACATGCGGCGGTACCGCACCTATTTTCCCAGGCTCGTCCTGATCACGCCGTGAGGCGGACCAGAACAGGGGAGTTCAATCCGCGTCCATCTTCAACGCGGCGATGAAGGCTTCCTGGGGGATGTCGACCTTGCCGAACTGGCGCATCTTCTTCTTCCCCTCCTTCTGCTTATCGAGAAGCTTGCGCTTTCTCGTGGCGTCGCCGCCGTAGCACTTGGCGGTGACGTCCTTGCGCAAAGCGCGGACGGTCTCGCGGGCGATGATCTTGCCGCCGATGGCCGCCTGGATGGGGATGACGAAGAGGTGGGGCGGGATCAGCTCCTTCATCTTCTCAACCATGCCCCGGCCGCGGGTCTCGGCGCGGGCGCGGTGGACGAGCATGGCGAGCGCATCGACCGGCTCGGCGTTGACCAGGATCGACATCTTAACCAGGTCGCCGGTGCGGTACTCCAGCATCTGGTAGTCGAAACTGGCGTAGCCTTTCGAGATGCTCTTCAGCCGATCATAGAAGTCGAACACCACCTCGTTGAGCGGCAGGTCGTAGACCACCATCGCCCGCGAGCCGACGTAGGAAAGCTCCTTCTGCTCGCCCCGGCGGTCCTGGCAGAGCTTGATCACCGCGCCCAGATACTCGTCGGGGGTGAAGATGGTGGCGCGGATCCACGGCTCGGCGATGGACTCGATGCGCACCACGTCGGGCAGGTCAGCGGGGTTGTGCAGCTCGATCACTTCGCCGGAGGTGAGGGTGACCTTGTAGATCACGCTGGGCGCCGTCGCGATGAGGTCGAGGTTGAACTCGCGCGCCAGCCGCTCCTGGACGATCTCCAGGTGGAGCAGGCCTAAGAACCCGCAGCGGAAGCCGAAGCCGAGCGCCGCGCTGGTCTCCATCTCGTAGGTGAAGCTGGCGTCGTTGAGGCGCAGCCGCCCAACGGCGGCGCGCAGGTCCTCGAAATCGGCCGCGTCGGTGGGGTAGAGGCCGCAGAACACCACCGGCTGCACCGGCTTGAACCCGGGGAGGGCCGCGGGGGTGGGTCGGCGGTCCTCGGTGATGGTGTCGCCAACGGCCGCGTCGGCCACTTCCTTGATCTGGGCGGTGATGAAGCCGATCTCGCCGGGGCCGAGGGAATCCACGTCGGTGGCCTTGGGCTTGAAGACGCCGATCTTGTCGAGCTTGTAGGTCGCGCCCCTCTGCATCATGCGCACCTGCATGCCGGCCTTGAGCAGGCCTTCGAAGACCCGCACCAGCACGACAACGCCCAGGTACGGGTCGTACCAGGCGTCAACCAGCAGGGCCTTGAGCGGCGCGGCCGCATCGCCCTTGGGCGCGGGCAGCCGCTTCACGATCGCTTCGAGCACGTCGTGGATGCCAAGGCCGGTCTTGGCCGAGCACTCCACCGCGTCGGAGGCGTCGATGCCGATCACGTCCTCGATCTGCTGGCGCACGCGGTCGGGCTCGGCCGCGGGCAGGTCGATCTTGTTGAGGACCGGAACGATCTCGTGATTGTTGTCCAGCGCCTGGTAGACGTTGGCCAGCGTCTGGGCCTCCACGCCCTGACTGGCGTCGACCACCAGGATCGAGCCTTCGCACGCGGCGAGCGAGCGGCTCACCTCGTAGGCGAAGTCCACGTGCCCGGGCGTGTCCATCAGGTTGAGGGTGTAGGTCTTGCCGTCCTCGGCGGGGTAGGCGAGGCGCACGGTCTGGGCCTTGATGGTGATGCCGCGCTCGCGCTCGAGCTCCATCGAGTCGAGCACCTGCTCCTTCATCTCGCGCGCGGTGAGCGCCCCCGTCTCCTGGATCAGGCGATCGGACAGGGTCGATTTGCCATGGTCGATGTGGGCGACGATGGAGAAGTTGCGGATCAGGGACGGGTCGGTCGGCATGTCGGCGCGGGGTCTATCACAGTTCGCCCCCCGCGCTTCAATTCAGCGGACGTTAAGGTCGAAGGGGCGAGAGAGGGTCTCCAAACCGTTTCACCCGGGACCTTCGCCGAAATGGACCGCCGCAAGCTGATCGTCACAGGCCTCGCCACCCTCGCCCCTGGCGTGGCGGGCGCCCAGCAATACGACCCAGACGCCCAACCGGGCGGTCCTCCGCCGCCCCCGCCGCCCCAGCCGCAGGGGCCGGCCGACACCTATTCCACGGATGAGATCGTCCACCGGGTCTCCGACTTCATGGGCGTCACCGCCGAGACGGCTGGGGCGATCATCGAGCGGACCTTCAAGGACAATGGCCGACCTACCGCCTACATCGCCGGAGAGGAGGGGGCGGCCGCCTTCTTCGTGGGGCTGCGTTACGGTCGCGGCCTGATGTACATGAAGCGGCGCCCGACCCAGCGGGTGTTCTGGCAGGGACCCTCGTTCGGCTGGGACTTCGGCGGCAACGCCAGTCGGGTCTTCACCCTCTGCTACAACCTCCAGTACGCGGACGCGATCTACCAGCGCTTCCCGGGCGTCGAGGGCTCCGCCTATCTGGTCGGCGGCCTGGGCGTGAACTACCAGCGGGCCAACGACATCGTCCTCGCCCCCATCCGCGCCGGCGTCGGCCTGCGCCTGGGCGCCAACGTCGGCTACCTCGCCTACAGCCGCCAGCGGAACATCATCCCGCTTTAATCCCTCCCCTTCATGGGGAGGGTGGTTGAGCGGAGCGAGACCGGGTGGGGAAGTGTGGATCATCCCGGACGTCGGTGTCCTTCCCTAGAGTTCCCCACCCGTCCCCCTGCGCCCTGCGGGCTTCGGAGGACACCCTCCCCATGAAGGGGAGGGACGGGGCGCCATGACCTCGAACCCGCTCGCCGACGCGCTGTCTTGCCGCGACGTCCTCATCGTCGATGGGGCGATGGGGACTGAGCTGGAGCGCAGAGGCTGGGATCTGGCGGACCCTTTGTGGTCGGCGCGGCTGCTCATCGAGGCGCCGGAGGCGATCGCCAAGGTCCATCGCGACTATCTGGCCGCCGGAGCGGACGTGATCGTCACCGCGAGCTACCAGGCCTCGATCGACGGTTTCGTCGCGCGCGGCCTCACGACGGAGGCGGCGCGTAAGGCGATCCGGGCCTCGGCGGAGCTGGCGCTGTCGGAGCGCGACGCGTTCTGGGCTGGGTTGAGCGAGGCCGCCCGGGCGGGACGGCTGCGCCCGCTGGTCGCCGGCGGGATCGGCCCCTACGGCGCGGCCCTGGCGGACCGGTCCGAATTCCGCGGCGACTATCCGATGGACCCGGCGCGCCTCACTGATTTCCATGCCCCGCGAATTGCGGCCCTGCTTGAAGGCGGGGTGGATTTCCTGGCGCTGGAGACCTTCCCCTCCGCGGTCGAGGCGAGGATCGTAGTGGACCTTTTGGAGGCGCGCTTTCCGCAGGCGAGCTCCTGGGTCTCGTTCAGCACCCGCGACGGGGCGCGGATCAGCGATGGCGCGACGATCGAGACAGCCATCCAGGCCGTCGCCGACCGCGCCTGCGTATCTGCCGTGGGGGTCAACTGCACCGCGCCCGAGCACATCGGCGAGCTGGTGCGCCGGATCGCGTCGGTCACGGACAAGCCGATCGTGGTGTATCCGAACGAAGGACCGGACGGCGCCGACCCTCCCCCCTTCTTGGCCCAATTCGCCTCGGCCTGGCGGGCCGCAGGAGCGCGGCTGATCGGGGGCTGCTGCTGGACCAGGCCGGCGGACATCGCGGCGCTGAGGGCGGCGGTGGGGTGAGGCTGCAGCCGCGACGTCCTAAGGCGTGCCCGTCTCGAGCTCCACGGTCACGGTCGTCTCGCCGCCGGCGGGGACAGGGACGGACCAGGCGCGGGTGCGGGCGTCGAGGGCGCGGCCGGGGAGGGATTCGGTGATCACCCGCGTGTCGCCGCCGAGGCCGGCCTGGCGTAGGTCGACGGTGACCGGCGTCGCCTTGGCGTTCCGCACCTCGTAGCTCATCGCGTAGCGCGTGCGGTGGGGGCCGGCGGGCTGGGTGGAGACGAGGGTGGGCTTGATGGTGACGTCATAGGCCTCTCCCAGCGTCAGGGTGAGGTCCGACCCCGCTGGAGTGGGGCCGATCTGGCTCTCGCCCACCAGGGTTCGCCGGCCGCTTGCATCAGGCTCGAACACGCGGATCGTCCCTTCCGGCAGCGGGCGATCGAGGCTGGCCCCCCGGTTGGCGAAGTCGACCACGACCTGGGCGTGGGAGGGCTGCTCGGAGCTCTCGAAGCCGTAGAGGGTCCAGCGCCAGGACTGGCGGGCGGGCGCGTGCCGCGCCTCGAGGAAGCCGAGCGTGCGCGTCTCGCCATCGGCCAGGGTCAGGCGATCTGGCAGGTGATAGACGTGGGTCTCGCCCACGGCCTCCATCTGCGGGCCGGCGCTCTTTGCCATGGCCATGGCCATCGGACGCGGTTGAAAGACCGGGCCGCCCAGCGCGACATTGCCCGATACGAGGTCGACCGAGGCGTCCTTGATCTGCGCGCCGGAGGCGTTGGAGACGGCGAAGCGGCCGTCCATGTCGAGCCGGCCTGCCGCCGGGTCGAAGTCGGCGACATAGTCGGCGCGCCAGGAGAGGCCGCCGGTCATGTAGGTCAGCTGCGCGAGGTGTGGCCCGGACTTGTCGGCGCGCAGGCTGGCATTGGCGAAGGCCGCGCCGGAATCCGCCTCTCCGAGGGAGTCGAACTGCAGGCGTTCGTCAGGGTTGGCGGGGCTGACGAGCTCGGTGTGGTCGCCCAGGGCCACGAGAAGGCCGGCGCCCGTCTGGCCGAGGAAGATCCCCTGCTCGGTCGAGGGCGTCCCGCCGGGCGCCGTGTGCACGATCCGCACGGGATGGCCAACCATCCGCTGCAGGAGCTGCCCGCCGTCGACGGAGGGCCTGAAGGCGATCTCCACGTCGGAGATCCCCTCGCCTGAAAGGGCCAGGGTCTCGGGGCGCGTCTGCTGCGGCAGGCTGTGCAGGACGATGGTCTGGGCGCCAGCGGCAAGGTCGAGGCGGCGGTCATCCTGCACGAACGCCTGGCCCTGGGCGTAGATGGCCAGGGAGAGGCCGGGGGCGACGGACTGCGGCGCCGCCACCGCGACGGGCGCAAGGATCACCCCAAGGAGGATTCCACCGGCCAATCGCATCGTCCCCTCCTGCGTTTCACTTCAAGGCTGACAACGCACGGCGGCGCTTTGTGGGCGTTCCTGACGCATCACCACACTTCCGCCTCTGCCTTGCGTTCTCGCCAGCGCCCCTTTCGGATCGGGAAGGGCCAGCGATTCGGAACAAAGTGGGGTGGTTGAGCCTATGGACGCACGAATGGTCGTGGGCAGCGTACAGGAGCCTCGGGAGGCGGAGGCGGCCGGTCGGTTGGCTTTGCTCGACTGGGAGGCGATCGAGAGGGCCCTGTTCGAACAGGGCCACGCCCGAATTCCGCGGCTGCTTGGGGCGCGGACGTGCGAGGATCTGGCTGCGCTCTATGACGAGGATCGGTTGTTCCGCTCCCGCATCGTGATGGAGAAGCACGCCTATGGGTCGGGCGAGTACCGCTATTTCGCCGACCCTCTGCCACCTGTCGTCGCGGCCCTGCGCGAGAGCCTCTACGCGCGCCTGGCGCCAGTGGGGGATCGCTGGAACGAGGCCATGCGCATCAAGCGGCGCTATCCGTCGGACCTCGCCGCCTTCCGCGCCCAGTGCCACGCCGCCGGCCAGACCCGGCCGACGCCCCTGCTGCTGCGCTACCGCGAGGGCGACTACAACCGCCTGCACCAGGACATCTATGGTGAGCACGTCTTCCCGCTGCAGGTGGTCGCGCTGCTCTCGGAGCCGGGGAAGGACTTTACCGGCGGGGAGCTCGTCCTGACCGAACAGCGGGCCCGGATGCAGTCGCGCGCGGAGGTCGTCGATCTTGGTCAGGGCGATGCGGTGATCTTCGCCGTACGCGAACGCCCGGTCGCCAGCGCGCGCGGCATGTCACGCGCGATCCTGCGTCACGGGGTCAGCCGCGTGCGCTCGGGCCTGCGCCACACCCTGGGAGTGATCTTCCACGACGCAGCGTGAAGCGCCGCCTAGAGCAAACTCCGACGAGACGAAGTCATCTGGTCGGAGATAATTTGCTCTAGATTCAAAAGCTTGAGCGCCGCCTCATCGCCCAACCAGTTCCCACTTGGGCGGACGGCGCTCTCAGGCGCTGAGGGCGGCGAGGATCGCGGGCGTCACGGCGCCTATCAGCAACAGGATGGCCAGGGTCCTGCGCCGTGGACCCTGGCTCAGCGCCATCCAGATCCCCGCCACGGTGGAGACGATCAGGCTGACAGCGACCGCGGTGAAGAAGGCCTTGAGCAGGAGGATGGCCGGTTTGGGCGTCTCTGGGGCGGGTGCGGGCTTGCGGACCTTCGCGGCGGGTGCGGCGGGCGCCGACTCGTGGTGGTGGCCCATCGCGAACTTCTGGTCCTTGTGCAGGGCGCCGAGCTTCTCGATCAGGGCTGGAGGGCTGTAGCCGCCATGCGCCTCGTGCAGGCTCCACAGCTGCACGACGCCGGTCGTCGCGAAGAACAGGACCGTGGGAGCGATCAGAGCCCCGAGGTAGGCGTGCCAGTCGCGGATCTGCCGGGCCAATGGGACGGGTCGGCGCGCTGCGGCCTTCGGGGCGAGGGTCGCTACTGTCATGTGATCCTTCGAGATGGCAGGGGGAGGGCGAGGCGCGATTTCAATCTGCTATATCCGCGACAGGTCCATGACAATCCGCGCCTCGCGTCCGGTCCGAACGCTGTCAGTTTAACCGCCAAGACACGAAGGACACGGAGGGCGGCTGCGCGTGGGCGGACTTATCCGCAGGCGCACGGGACTCGGAGAGCGGAGGGTTTATTGCGCCTTCGGCGCGATGAAGAATGCGCCGAAGGCGCGCTCAAACATCTGTGGCGCCCTCGATTGAGGAAATGCATCCACGATCTGTCAGCAGACCTTGGCGTCCTTCGTGTCTTGGTGGTTCAACAGACCGCGCCGCTCCAACGCGCCCCGAGGGCTTAGCAACTCGCGGTCATACAAAGCGGGGGATCGGGCCGGGGTGGGGGGTCTTGTCGTCGGAGAGGTCGAGGAAGATCTCGTCGACAAAGCACCAGCCCCAGCCCTCGGGCGGGTCGTAGCCTTCGATGACCGGATGGCCGGTGGCCTTGAAATGTGCGGTGGCGTGGCGGTTGGGAGACTCGTCGCAACAGCCGACGTGGCCGCACGTTCGGCAGAGCCGAAGGTGGACCCACCACGAGCCCGTCTTCAGGCACTCCTCGCAGCCGAGCGCGCTGGGATGGACCTTCCGGATCGAGGCTCCATGGGTGCATTCATCGGCCATCGGGACCTCCGCGCTCAGGCCTCGGGAACCTAACCCCTCGGGGCGGTGATTGTCTCTTGGCGCGGGCGTAGACTTCGCCTTTTGCTGGAGGGTCCCCATGCCGATTACGTCCCCGACGCTCGAGGCGCGGCGCGACCAGGCCTTTCCGGTCCTGGCGCCCGAGGCGATTGAGCGCCTGGCGCGGTTTGGCGAGGCGCGCGACTACGCCGCTGGCGAGATCCTGATGCATCAGGGCGAGACCGGCCGGGGCCTGACCTTGATCCTGAGCGGGGAGGTGGAGGTCACGCGGGCGGACGCAACCGGCGCGGGCGAGCTCATCGTCGTCTACGGGCCCGGATCCTTCATGGGCGAGGTTGGGCAGCTGTCCGGTCGGCCGGCCTTCGCCCGCGCCCGCGCCCGCGCGCCGACACGGGCTGTGCCGATCGCACCCGATCGGCTTCGCGCCATGCTTGTGGCGGAGGCGGAGCTGGGCGAGCGGATCATGCGCGCCCTGATCCTGCGCCGGGTCGCCCTTATCGAGATGGGCGGCGGGCCGATCATCATCGGGCCGGCGGACCATCCGGACGTGCTGCGCCTGGAGGTGTTCCTGACGCGCAATGGCCAGCCGCGCATGGTGCTGGACTCGGACAGTGACGATGAGGCCAGGGCCCTGCTCGAACGCTTCCACGTCCCGCCGGGTCATTGGCCGGTCGTGCTGTGTCCCAACGGCCTGATGCTGCGCAACCCCTCCGACGTCGAGTTGGCGCGGTGCCTGGGCATGGTGGGGCGGATCGATCCCGAGCGGGTGTACGACCTGGCGATCATCGGCGCGGGGCCGGCGGGCCTGGCGGCCTCGGTCTATGCGGGATCGGAGGGCCTCTCGGTGCTGACCCTGGACTGCCGCGCTTTCGGGGGCCAGGCCGGCGCCTCGATGCGGATCGAGAACTATCTGGGATTTCCGACCGGCGTCACAGGCCAGGCTCTGATGGGACGCGCCTACGCCCAGGCCGAGAAGTTCGGGGTGGAGGTGGCGATCCCCGACGAGGCGGTGGCGATCCTTTCTCCCCCGGGAGAGATCCCCATCCGCCTTCGCCTCGGCTGCGGGCAGGAGGCGCGCTCGCACTGCCTGGTCGTCGCCAGCGGGGCGCGCTACCGCCGCCTGGAAGGGGTGGGACTGGAGCCGTTCGAGGCGCGCTGCGTCCACTACTGGGCCTCGCCCGCCGAGGCGCGGCTCTGCGCGAACCAGGAAGTGGCGCTGGTGGGCGGGGGCAATTCGGCCGGCCAGGCCGTGGTCTATCTTGCCGAGAAGACGAAGAAGGTGTGGCTGATCGTGCGCGGCCCCAGCCTCGAGGCGAGCATGTCTCGCTATCTGGTCGACCGCATTGCCGCCCAGCCCAATGTGCAGGTCTGCGTACGCAGCGAGATCACCGGCGCGGAGGGCGAGGATGGCCACCTCGAGACCTTGTGCTGGCGCGACGCCCAGGGCGAGGAGACGCGCCGGCCGATCCGCAACCTCTTCATGTTCATCGGCGCCGAACCCAACACCGGCTGGCTGGCCGGCTCAGGGGTGAAGCTGGACTCGCGTGGCTTCGTGGTGACCGGCCGCGACGCCGGCGGCGTGGAACACGACGCTCTGGAAACCAGCCGGAGGGGAGTGTTCGCGATCGGGGATGTGCGTGCGGGTTCGGTAAAGCGGGTGGCGGCCGCGGTGGGCGAGGGCGCGCAGGTGATCTCTGCGGTGCACGGGTGTCTGGCGAGGTAGGGTAGAGCGCGGGGTGAAGCTACTGAGGTCTTGCCTTAAGTCTTTTCTCTTGTCGACATGCGCCGTTGCTTGCAGCTAAAAGACCAATAAGAAGCGAAGGGAATTTGCGTCGGAGGAGGTGTGAATGTTTAGAATTCCACTGTCCGTTGGTGAAGCCTATGCATCGATTTTTGCTGCTATCTTTGCTGCAGCAACATTCTTATTGGGGATAATTGCAGGATCTCGCATAATGTCTCCGCAGACGCTCCAATCGATTGCGAGTAGAACGCTACTTGAAGGCGGAAAGGGAACAAGGCGCCGACATAGGACAGAGGTCGGTGCTGCATATCGCAACAGAACTTGGCCTCCTTGAGGCTCAAGTGATCGAAGCTGCGTTTGTCAGCAATCAGATCGCACGATGGACAAAAACGGATGAGCTTGGTGTAGCAACGCGAATGTTGCTGAGCTACGATCCAAAAAGACGATCTGAACAGAATCGAAGCTTGTAATCGGTCAGGTCAACAAGAGACCGCTACAACCGCCCATCCGCCCGCGCCAAGCCTCGCTCGGTCAACCAGGCAGCCAGGGTCATGAAGTATTCAGGGCTGTCCGGCGCCTCGGCGGCGAAGGCGTTGGGGTCCATCTGTGCTTTGGGATCCACGCCGAGCATCATGGTGTGGTCGGCGTGGGGGATGACGCGGAGTTCCATGGCCGGGAAGTCTGCCGCGCGCGCCGTCAGCGTCTGGACCGAAACTCCGACCGGGACCCAGGGATCGTCCGCGCCATAGATCATCAGGGTGGGGACCTTGACCCTTTCGAGCGTCTTGATCGGGTCGAGCCGCATCTGCTTCAGCCAGCTCGACGTCGCGGGGTCTTCGAGCTCGCTGTCCGTGTAGGTGAGCTTGAACCAGGGCTTGTCCCTGGCCTCGGCCAGCAGGCGCTCGGCCGGGGCCCTGTCGAGCGTTCCCTTGAGATAGCCGTCTATAGCGCGGCGCATCTGTACCGCCTGGTGGATGTCGGCCTGGGAATAGCCGTCGACGTGCAGGATGTTGGCGACGGCGTAGTTCATCTGGACATCGGGCGGGACGATTGGTGCGGAGACCGAGACGGCGAAGGCGGCCTTCGGGTCCTTGGCTGCGCACATCAGGGCCAGCCAGCCGCCCTGGCTCAGGCCCCAGTAGCCGACGCGTTTCGGATCGATCTCCGGCTGCCGGCGCAGCATTTCGGCGGCTGCGACGCCGTCGTCCGAAAGCAGATCGAAGTCATGGCTCCCCGTCGCGGGGATGGATTTGCCGCTCCCGCGCCGATCGTAGACGAACACGGCCATGCCCAGAGCCGGCAGGCTTGTGCGCAGGTGAGCGTAGAGCGGCAGGTCGCGCAGAGGCGACGACGCTCCATGCAACACGACGACGGCCGCCAACGCCTTTCGTCCTGCCGGCGAATAGAGCGTCCCGCTGAGCTTCACCCCGCCGCTCTGGAACTCGATATCTCGCGATGAGACCTGGACAGTGGAAGCCGCGGCCCAGGGCGCGGGGGCGGCGCCGGCAGACATCGATGGCGAGGCGGTCGAGAGCGCGGGGAATGCGGCGGCAAGAGCGATGAGGAGACGAAGCAGCACGGACGATCCCGCAGAGGCGGCCTGGAGAGTTGGACTCCTATCGGCCTTGAGGGCGGGCGCCAGTGAACAATGAGATAGACTTGCTAGACGTCGAAGGGACAGTCGCGGGCAGCAATGCCCCGTCGGTGGTCATAGCGAGGCCGTTGGCCGGCGAGGACGCCGGCGCTCCGAGACGTCTTTCGATCTGGGTGACGACCGGCGCGTCGGCCGGAAGCACACGGAGCGCCGGCGTCCTCGCCGGCCTGGTTCAGCCGTCGCGGCGTTGGGGGGGAATCCCGCCCGCGCTCACTCCCTGCCCATGGAGAAGATCGGCTGGAAGCAGCCGAGGATGAGGCGGCGGGCGTCAAAGGGGGGCTCGCCGGAAGCGTCGAGACGCCCGTCCTCGTGCATCCTGGCCTCGGCGGCGTAGAACCTGTCCTTGTCGGGCCAGACCTGCCAGGTGAAGACGATCTTCTCTCCGTCCTTGGCCGCGACGGCGCGGCGGAAGTCGGTCTGCTTGCCGTCGGGAACGAAGTCCTCCCAGGACTCCACGATCTCGAGGCACCCGTAGTCCTTGAAGATCTTCGCCCCGTTCTCCGCCCACTGGCGATAGGCGTCCATCTTGTCCTCGGGCACGGGAATGACCAGGCCGGAGACGTACATGGCGAAAGCTCCTTCGGCTGATACGTACGGGTTCGAACGTTCTGACGTGGGAAACGGGACCTTTCAATGCTGCGCCCACGTCCCATCAATGTGCGCGACCTTCCCCGAGGTCGGGCTAGGTGCGGCGGGCGCAAGCCGCTAGGGTCGTCGCCAGGCGTCGCCTTTTTGAGAACGGCAGGTCGAGAGGAAACAGATGATCAGGACGAAACTCACCGAGATGTTCGGGGTCGAGACCCCGATCGTGATGGGGGGGATGACCGGGGTCGGCTATGGCGAGCTGGTGGCCGCCGTCGCCAATGCCGGCGCGCTCGGCTTCATCGTCGCGCACCTGTTCCCTACCGCCGAGGCGCTGCACGCCGAGATCGAGAAGACGCGCAAGCTGACCGACAAGCCGTTCGGCGTGAACCTCACCCTGCTGCCGTCGCTCAACCCGATCCCCTATGACGACTATCGCCGCGCGATCATCGAAAGCGGGATCAAGATCGTCGAGACCGCCGGGCGCAGCCCGGTCGACCACCTGCCCGCTTTCAAGGAGGCTGGCATCAAGGTGATCCACAAGTGCACCTCGGTCCGCCACAGCGTCACCGCCGAACGGCTGGGCGTCGATGTGATCTCCATCGACGGCTTCGAGTGCGCCGGCCACCCGGGCGAGGACGACATCGGGCTGGTCGTGCTGCTGCCGGCCACCGTCGATGCGGTGAAGATCCCGGTGATCGCCTCGGGCGGCATGGCGGACGGCCGCTCGCTCGCCGCGGCGCTCGCCCTGGGCGCGGAAGGCGCCAACATGGGCACGCGGTTCATGGCGACGAAGGAAGCGGCGATCCACCAGAACGTGAAGGAAGCGATCGTCAAGAACACCGAGCGCGACACCATCCTCACCAACCGGACGCTGAGGAACACCGCGCGGGTGGCGCGCAACGCCGTCTCCGAGGAGGTCGTGCGCATCCAGCAGGACCCGACCAAGACCATCGACGACGTGCGCGAGCTGGTGTCCGGCGCCCGCGGGCGGGCCAACGTGATGATTGGCGGCGACATCGACGGCGGCATCTGGTCCGCCGGCCAGAGCCAGGCCCTGATCCACGACATCCCCACCTGCGCGGAACTGGTGACGCGGATCAACTCGGAGGCCGAGAGCATCATTCGCTCGCGCCTCGACCGCATGGTGGCGACGCAGAAGGCGAGGGAACCGGCCTGACAACGCCGGCGATGGACGCCACCTTGGGGTGGCGTCCACGCTATTGGGCGGCCCGTGGGAGGGCACGATCGCCATGAAGACGACCCCAGGGTGGTTCCGCTCTGTGGCTGGCCTGTGCGGCGTAGCGGGGCCGATCATCCTTGTCGGCTCTTTTCGGATGAACCCGGCTCCGCCGTCGGGAATGGGGCCGGCTGCGCTGGCTGCGTGGGCGGCGCCCCATGAAGGGCTCATCCTTCTGGGCGGATGGGCCCAGGGGATCGGATCGCTGCTCATCGTGATCTTCGCCCTTGCCGTCGCCGAGCTTGGCGGCGATGCAAGCCCCTTCGGTCGGCGCCTCACCATGCTGGCCGGCGCGACGATCCTGATGGTGAGCCTGATGGAAATCGCCTTCTATCTGGCCGCCGCCCGCGCGATCGCGACGAAGGACGTCTTGTTGGGCATGGTCGCCGACGGTCTCATCCGCGCGGTCCAGCACGTCTTCCTGATCGCCCCGGCGTTGCTCCTGCCGCTGGGCGTGGTGATCCTGAAGTCGGGCGTCCTCCCAAGCGCGTTCGGCTACGCCGCCCTGGCGTTTGGCGCGACCTTGCAGGCCCTCGGTCTCGCAGGCCTGATCTGGAACCTGCAGGGCGTCGTGGACGTCGTGCTGATCGCCCAATCCGTCTGGTTCGTGCTTGCGGGCGCGACGCTTGTGCTCCGCGAGGGAGAGGTCGCGGCCGACACAGGTCCCTGAATCGGCATGCCTCGAGATGGCGCGCCAACCCGTCACGGCTGCCGCGAAGGAGCCGTCACGATCATCGCCAGAACCTGATAACTCCGCGCCCTTGTGAAGACTTGCGACATCGTCCTTGCAATTATTTCAAGGCCGTTATTATCTTAACGTACCTAATCGTACTATCGAGAAGGGTGGGGGGCGTCTCTTCGATTTAAACAGGCGAACAGGCAAAGGACGGAGGTCTGGCATGCCGATCTTGCAAACCCTGCTTGGCGAATTGAACAACGTGTTCCGCGAAAACCGCATCCAGGACCTTGCAGGCCGGGTCGAGGATTTCGCTCCGGGCAAACCGCTGCACACTGCTCTGTCGATCCAGGGCTCTCCGCTGCATGGAAGTGTCGTAAGCGTGCTTCAGGGGATGCCCGGAAGCATCCATGAGGTCATCCGCTCCACGATCTACTACGCCTTGAAGACGCAGCCCCCGACATTGATCTCCTTCGCCTGGGCTCCGGGTTACGACTACGAAGTGACGGTCTGGCAGGCGCCCGACACGGAGCGGACGCGAGGGGGCATCACCGTGCTGGTCAAGAGCCGCTACCCGTCCGACGCGCACCCATTGGCTGCTGGACGCTAGAGCACGCCCCATTTGGGTGCTCGAGAGTCAGTTCACCGTATTCCTCCCGGCCAACCGGTAGCCTTCCCTCAGATGCTGCAGATGCGACGGGTCCGAATAGGGTGGCGCGAGGGGGCGTCGCGGCGAGGGCGTCGGCGGCAGCGAGCTGCCCGAAGCGCGGGCGGCTTCCTCGATGCGACCCAGCCTGGCAAGGCTCGCCACGAGGACCCGCGAGCCGGCGCCTGAAACACGGCTGGACGCCCTCGCATGCCGCGCGGCCTCCTCGTAGTTCCCGCTGTGGTAGTGGGCCAGGGCAAGGGTCTCGAGCATGGTCCCCATCTGGGGATCGTAGGGGCTCAGGCGGATGCTGCGCTCGATCGGCGCGACAGCCTCGGTGGGCGCGCCGCTGAAGGTCAGCACCTGTCCCAGCCGGTAGTGGGCGTAGGCGAAGTTGGGATTGAGCGAGATCGCGCGGCGCACCTCATCCAACGCTGACGCATGATCGGCCAGATAGAGGGACGCGCCGGCCGCCGCGAAATAACCGTAGGCGTCCTGCGGATCCAGGTGGATGCCGGTCCGGGCCGCTTCCAGGGCGGCGCGGAGGGTCTCGATGGGGTCGGACGCGAAGCCGAGAATCGCGCGCCCATAGAGAATGCGGGCCACTCCGATATGGCCCAGCGCCAGTTCGGGCTCGCGTGAGATGGCCTCCTGGAACAGGGCGAAGGCGTCTTCGGCGGAATCAACCCACTTGCTGTTGAGCCGGCGCATTCCCCGGTAGCAGCAGTCAAGCGCGGTGAAATCGACTGGCCCCTTGCGGCCAAGGCGCGCCGCCACGCTCTGGAGCATGGCGGGCTCAATGGCGGAGACAACCTGCTCGGTGATCTCGTCCTGGAGGGCCAGGATATCCGAAAGCTCGCGGTCGAGTTTGTCCGCCCACAGCATCGAGCCGGTGAGGGCGTCGACGAGCTGGGCCGTAATGCGGGCGCGTCCCCGCGCCGTCCGGACACTGCCCTCGAGGATATAATGCACGCCAAGCTCGCGGCTGATCTGGGCGAGCGCCACGTTGTGATCCTTGTAGGTGAAGCTCGAGTGGCGATCGATGACGAAGAACCAGCGCCATCTCGACAGAGCCGTGACGATGTCCTCGGTGACGGCGTCGGCGAAGTATTCCTGTCCCGGATCACCGCTCAGATTCTTGAACGGCAGGACGGCGATCGAGGGCTTGTCGGGGAGAGCGAGGGCGGGCCGCGCGCCGGGATCGGGCAGGGCGTCTGAGATGGGCTCTGCCGACGATTTGCTCTTGGGCCCGTCGCGGCCGCGGCCGACCAGTTCGGCGACGCTGGCGAGGACCATCCGCCAGCCCTGATGGTCGGACTCTCCGGTCCAGCCGCCGAGATCGGCGCACTGGATCTGGTCGAAGGGCATGGGCAAGTGGGTCCTCTCGACCCGGACCTGAACCAGCTTGTCGTCGCCCCGGGCGCGACTGGCCTCGGAACAGACCCAGTCGGACACGGCCGCGTCGGGGGACCAGATGACGATCACCGCTGGGGCCGCCGTCAGCTGCTCTTCGATCACCTGTCGGAAGGCGCGATGCGAGGGGAGTTCCGCGTCGATCCAGACGCTGTAGCCCTGGGCGCGCAATCCGTCGGCCACCGCATTGGCCTGTCGGGCGGTTGAGCGCGCATAGGATACGAAGACGTCGGCCATGCGATTGCGGTCCTACCTCCGCTCCGGCCTGGTCGGGGCGCGAGGCGTTCGCGCGGTCGCGTTACCCACGCCGCCTTGGTTCTTTCTGTGCATATTGGCGCCATATACCCGAAAGGCCAGGGCGGGCCGCGGGCAGGGGTCCGTACGAAAACGACATTGAGGCGTTGCGGAAGGATCACGCCGGTCCTTTTCGTGCGCAGATTCAGGCGTTTTCGCGCCCATTTTGCAGCCAAGCCCCCCAGCGTCAGGGTATCCGACCTTGCGCAAGCGCAAAGCGGGGACTGGCCGATTGAGAGGAAATGGCATTTACATGTCCACATGTGGTGAGGGTCCAGCGGATGATGGAACCGTCTCGTGAAAGTCCCTTTGACCTTGAGTTGCGTTTCCGCGCGCTAGTCGGCCTGAGACCGCCGGCCAGCGAAACGGCGTACCGCCTGGTTCTGTTGGCGCTTCGGGCGCCCGACGAGCCCTGGTGGATGCCAAGGAGGGCGGCCGAGCCCTGAGGCCGGGCAGCCCCAAGGTGTGGAACGCCGAGCGACCCTCGGCGTAGCCTCAGGGCTCGTCCGGGGTGTCTCCGCGGGGCGACACGCTTCGCGGGGCCGGCCGGTTTGTCGAGGGGATCAACCCGCGGAGGCCCGGGGCGCGGCTTTCCCCTCCGCCCGCGACTTCGCCGCGTCCACCTCCCACACGAGGAGAAGGAGAGCGCGCACGCGAATGTAGCAGGGTCGTGGTTGTCTCTACCCCAGCGTGGTGACGTCGACTGGCGCGCCGGACTTGAGGCGTTCCATCGAGAAGGTGGAGCTGACGTCGATGAGGCCCGGCACGGCGGCGATAAGGCGGCGATAGACCCGGTCGTAGTGGGCGATGTCGGCCACGAGGATCTTGAGCAGGTAGTCGACCTCGCCGCTCATGCGATGCGCCTCGACGATCTCGGGAATGCGCGCCACGGCGGCGGCGAAGGCGTCCAGCCAGGCGGCGTCATGACGATTGGTGCGGATGGCTACGAAGGCCGTGAGGGAGAGGCCCAGGGCCTCGGGATCGAGCACGGCCACGCGGGCGCGGATCACGCCCTCCGCTTCCAGCCGCTTGAGCCGGCGCCAGCAGGGATTGGCCGAAAGGCCCACGCGCTCAGCCAGCTGCTGCACTGAGAGGGTGCAGTCCTCCTGTATGATTCCAAGGATCCTTCGGTCTATGGAATCGAATTTGAGATCTGAAGCCATGCCATAGCATGTACGTCCCATGATCCTTGCCCGTCGAGGGGAAAATTGGGACAACAATCCGCTCAGGCGCGGCTAGGCTTCCCTCGTCGTTGGCGAATGGAGACGGGCGTGAACGGGTTGGCGAGAGTGTTCAACGAGCACCCCAGCTCAGTTGGAGAGAGCTATCTGGAACACCTTGGCGCGGCGGCGCGATTCTCCGGCGCCCTGGCCCTCGCCTCGCTGGCCTGCCTCGTGCACGGCCTGTTGCCGTTCCTGTTCGTGAGCACGGGCAGCCGCCAGGTCCGACGCCTGCACGACGCGATGATCACTCATCGGCGGCGCACTTAGAGCCGGTTCAAAATCCTTGGCTCGACTGACGTGCCGGGTGGGGGACGACATTGCTTTCGCCCTCCCAGATTCTCGGATCGTCGAGAGTGGCTTCGATGGGAGGCAGCGGGCCGCCAACGATCGCGTGCTCGAAGGCGCGCAGGCGCTTGTAGATCGAGGCCAGCTCCACGATCGTGGTCCAGGAGGTGACCAGGTACTGCAACGATGAGCGGACCTGATCGAAAGCGTTCAGGATCTGCTGCAGTATGCCGAGCGTGATGGCGCCAGCAATGATGGTGGGCGCCAGGACGATGTAGGGGAATATGCTGTCGGCCTGGATGTAGAGGATCCGCCCGAGATTGAAGTAGGTGTAATTGAAGTAGATCCGAAAGTAATTCTTCCGCACGTTGGCGAAGAGTTGCTTCAGGGTCGGCGGGCGCGCGCGATCGGCGTTGTCCTCGCCATAGACCAGCTCCTTGCGATAGGCCGCTTCCACCCGCTGATTGCGAAACTGTAGCCCGGGCAGGCGCACGCCGATCAGGGCGAGGAAGGTGGTGCCAAGGAGCGACCAGAGAAGCGATGCGACCACCAGGGCATGGGAGATGTGACCGACGAAGGGCAGACTGGTCACATGGCGCGAGAGGACCAGCAGCACCGGCACGAAGGCGATGAGGGTCATCACCGAATTGACGAAGCTGACGCCAAGGTCCTCCACCGTGCTGGAGAAGCGCATGGTGTCTTCCTGGATGCGCTGGGAGGCGCCCTCGACCCTGCGCAGCCGCGACCAGTGGGAGACGTAGAAGTCGTTCATCGCCTGGCGCCACCTAAAGACGTAGTGGCTGGCGAAGAAGAGGGTGAGCATGCCCGCTGTGACCGCCACGATGGCGATGCGGGTGAAGACCAGGAGTTCCTCGTAGAAGGCGGGTAAGGTCGCGTGGCCCGTGTGGGTCAGGGCCGCCTGCACGAGATTGTAGAAGGGGTCGTACCAGTCGTTGATTGCGACGGTGACCTGCACCTGCAGCCAGGTCATGAAGACGATGAGGGCGGTCCCCCCGACCGACCACCTCGCCCACGGATGCGGGGCGATCGCGCGCCAGGCGGCGGCGAACAGTCCGACCGCGGCCCAGTAGTAGAGATAGAACCAGAGAAACGGCTTGGACCAGAACAAGGAGACGCCGATCACCCGCGCCTGGCCGTGGGGAAGCTGGGGCAGGCCGATGAA
>DASXGQ010000136.1:0-51615 GCA_036488995.1 Caulobacteraceae bacterium | reverse complement strand
CGACATCTCCCAGACTGCGTCGGGCGCCTCGATCTCCAGCCTCTCAGGCTCGGGCGCAGTGGTCCTCGGCGGCCAGGGCCTGACGGTCGCCAGCGGCGAGGGGACCTTCTCCGGCGTCATCTCCCAAAGCGGCGCCGGCGGGTCGGTCGGTAGCCTGATCCTCGCAAGCGGGACCCAGATCCTGACTGGGACGAACACCTATACAGGGAACACGGCGATCGCGACGGGGGCCACAGTGCAGGTGGGCTCCGGCGGGAACTCCGGCTCGATCGCCGGCAATGTCGCCAACGACGGCGCTCTGGTGTTCGACCGAGCCGGCGCCGTGACCTATGCGGGCGTCGTCTTCGGGACTGGGACCCTGACCCAGGCGGGGCCGGGGACTACCATCCTTAATGACGCAAACACCTTCACCGGGGCGACCACGGTCCAGCAGGGCGTGCTCGAGGTCGGCGACGCCGCCCACGCTAGCGCCAGCCTCGCCGGCAACGTGGTGGTGGGCGCGGCCGGGACCCTGCGGGGTCACGGGTCCATCGCCGGATCGGTGACCAACACCGCCGGCGGGACGGTCGCTCCCGGCGGTTCGATCGGGACCCTCACCGTGGGCTCCTACACCCAGGGCGCCACGAGCACCCTGGCCATCGAAGTCTCTCCGACTGCGGCTTCGCAACTCGTCGCCACCGGTGCGGTCAGCCTGAACGGCAAGCTCGCCCTCACCTTCGATCCGGGGACCTACGCCGCCCACGTCTACCAGATCATCTCCGCCGCCTCGCTGACGGGGACCTTCTCCAGTGTGACGGAGGGTGGATCAGTTCCCGGTGGCGGCATCGTCTACTCCCTCAGCTACGGGCCAAAGCAGGCCGACCTCGTCGTCGAGTCCACCGGCGGCGCCCAGATCTACGGCGGGATCGGCACGGCGACCCTCGACGAGGCCCGCGGCTTCGCCAGCATGGTGGAGGACCGCTTCGGCGTTGCGGGGTGTGCGGACGGTTCGGTCGATCGGAGCGCGCACGCCTGCAACGGCTGGGGCGCCTGGGCCCAGGCGATCGCCAGCACCGACAATGTCGGGACGGCGGCCTCGGGCTTCGGCTTCAACAACACCGGCGCGGGCGCCATGGGCGGCCTCGACCGGCGGGTGGGGGACAACGCCACGGTGGGGGTGGCCTTCGGCTTCCAGCAGAACGACCTTCGCATGGGCGGCGCCTCGTCCACCGCGTCCGGCTCGTCCTACTTCGGCGCGCTCTACGCCCGCTGGATCGTCGGGCCGGCGTGGATCGACGGCCAGGCTTTCTACATGCACAGCAACTGGGCGGTGGACCGGGCCGTCCCCGGCGCGGGCGCTCTCAACTCGGACCCCAACGGCGGGACCAAGGGCTTCCTCGTCCAGGCCAGCCTGCCGGTCGGCGCGGACTTCCGCCCCTACGCCCGCTTCACCTACGCCAACTTCGACCGCGACGCCGTCACCGAGACGGGGCCAAGCGGGCTGGGCTACGCCCTGCCGCTGGCCTCCTCGCGCACGGCCCTGGCCGAGGCGGGGCTGCAGTGGGCGCACAGCTGGGCCGTTCCCGGCGGGATCGAGCTGCGCCCGACTCTGGAGATGGGCGTGCAGAACGATCTGGCCGACCAGAACCGCAATGTCAGCGGAACCCTGGAGGGGATCGCCGACACCGGCTTCACCGTGAGTTCCGTCCATCTGCCGCCCACGGCCGGCGTCGCCGACGCCTCGCTGAAGGTCAGGGTGACCAACCGCTTCGAGCTCACCGCCGACCTGCGCGACCGCTTCAGCGCCAACCAGACCGACGCTTCGGCCAGCTTCGGCGGGCTGTTCCGGTTCTGAGGTCCCGGCCGGCGGTCAGAGCGGCCAAGAGTCTGTTGCGCCTGAGGGTTCCGGGCGAGCAAGGATCTTCCGGATCCTTTGCCCGCCTGGCCGTCTTGCGGCGCAAGGGACTGCGCGCCTGGAGTTTCTGATGCCGGATCTCTTCAGCCCCTACACCCTCAAGGGCGTCACCCTGCGCAACCGCATCGTGATGTCGCCGATGACCATGTACCGGTCGCGCGATGGGCTGATGAACGATTTCCACGTGATGCTGCTGGGCTCGCGCGCGGCCGGCGGCTTTGGCCTCGTCTTCCCCGAACAGCTGGCGATCACGACCGACGGGCGCACCAGCGTCAGTTGCGGCGGCATCTATGACGACGCGCAGATCGAGGGCCTGAGAAGGGTGACCTCGATCATCAGCGACATGGGCGCGGTCCCGGGGATCCAGCTCGGGCACACCGGACGCAAGGGAAGCGAGACCAAGCCGTGGGAGGGCGGCGCCCAACTGCCGCCGGACCACCCGGACGGCTGGCAGGTCGTCGGCCCCTCGGCCGTCCCTTACGGGGCCAAATCGCCCCATCCCGTCCATGCCCTCACCCGCGAAGAGATCCATGAGATCTATCGCGCCTACGCCCGCGCCGCGCGGCGGGCGGTGGACGCCGGGTTCCAGTGGCTGGAGCTGCATTTCGCCCACGGCTACCTCGGCGCCAGCTTCTTCTCGCCCTTGGCCAATCGGCGGACGGACGAGTACGGCGGCTCGCTGGAGAACCGCGCGCGTTTCCACCTGGAGGCGCTGGACGCCGTGCGCGCCGTCTGGCCCGAGCGCTTTCCCCTCTCCATGCGCCTCGGCTGCGATGACCTTCACGCCGAGGGCGTGCAGTTCGAGGACGCCATGGCCGCGATCCGCCTGATGAAGGACCACGGCCTGGATTTCGCCGACCTCAGCCTTGGCCTCAACACGCCGCACCTGCAGGCGCGGCCGTTCAACGAGCCGGGCTTCATGGTCGAGCGGGCCTCTCGCGTGCGCCGGGAGATCGGCCTGCCCGTTGGCGTCAGCTGGAACCTCGGCGTGCCCGCAGCCGCCGACCGGATGATCCGGGAGGAGAAGATCGACCTGGTGCTGCTGGGCCGCCCGGCGCTCTCCAATCCGCACTGGCCGGTGTGGGCCGCTCGCGAGCTCGGCGTCCCCGATCCCTTCGACCTCGTGCCGGAAGACTGGGGCTGGTGGCTGCGTAACTTCCGCGGCCACGATGAGAGCATCGGCTGGCCAGACGCCGCTCAGGCCCGCGCTCGCGCCTGACGCGAACCTGGCCCAGCCGCCGCTACGCTGCGCGAGAATGTACGGACCTGACGGCTCAGGTGTGTCATGCTCGCCCGCCATTGCATCCTGACGGATCGGGGGGCGGGGATGCGCATCGTCGGGGCGGGTCACGCGGTCTTCGCAGTCGTCCTGATCGCGATCGGCCTCCTGGGGTTCGTCCATCCCGACTATGTCGGCGTGTGGCAGCCCGTCCCCAGGCGCTGGCCCGCGCACGTGGCGATCGCGCTCGTCTGCGCCGTGATCTCCCTGGGATCGGGTCTGGGTCTTCTCTGGCGGCGCACGGCCACCCCTGCCGCCGGCGTGCTGACCGTCTGGCTCATTCTATGGCTGATGACCGTCAAGGTGACTGTCATCCTCGCCGCGCGAGGGGCGGTGGCGGCCTGGGACGGAGCCGGCGAGACCGCCGTTCTGATCGCCGCAGCCTGGGCTCTCTTCGTCGGGGAAGGGGGCGTGCGCCTCCCACGGGGACTTTACGCCCTGACCATGATCGTCTTCGGCGTGGCCCACCTGGCCTACGTGACCTTCACCGGCTCCCTGGTCCCGGCCTGGCTGCCGGCGCACGCGGCGTGGGTCTATCTCACCGGCTTCGCCTACATCGCCGCCGGTGCGGCCATGCTCGCTGGCGTCGCCGCGCGCCTGGCGGCGGCCCTCTCGGCCGTGCAGATGGGCCTCTTCACCCTCCTCGTCTGGGTCCCCGTCGCCGCCTCCGGCCGCGCGGGCGCCCCCGACTGGAGCGAGACCACCGTTTCCATCGCCCTCACCGCCGCCGGCTGGGTCATCGCCGACACCTACCGCGGCACGCCCTGGCTCGGGGTCCGCAGCCGCCCGCTCGCCGCCTGACCTCAGCCGCGAAGGCTACATACTCACACACACTAGCGCGCATAAATACACACACATGTGTGCGCGTAGGCGCCCATGTTCGCCGCATCCCCACAGCCCATCCGCTTGCAGGCTGAGCTCGCTGTCGCTATTGCACTTTAGGTATACGTTGTAAATTATACCGCCGGGGCGCAGCCGACATGTCCGATTTCCTCCGAACGACGCTTCGCCGGATCTTGCGCCACGCCATCCCCCTGGCGGCCTGCGCGCTCGTCCTGGCCGGCTGCGACGCGCCGTGGAAGTCGTTCGAGGCCAAGACCCTCAATCCGGGCTTCAGGTCCGCCGCCACCCCCGCCGACGTCGGCCTGAAGTTCGAGCGCCTGAGCATTCCAAGCGGCGGGCGCAAGCTGGACGGCTTCCTCGTGCGTGCGGACGCGAGCTGCCCCCGGACGGCGGCGGTGCTGATCTACCATGGCCGGGGCGAGACGGTCGCAGACTGGGTGGGCGCGCAGAAGCGACTCCACGACGCCTGCATCTCCTCGATCGTCTTCGACTATTCGGGCCACGGCCGCAGCTCGCCACCGGGGACCATCGCCAACCTCAACGCCGACGCCGTCGCGGCCTATGCGACCTTTATGGCCAGCTTCCCGTCGAGCGAGCGGCGCTGCCTTCTAAGCCACTCCATGGGCGGCGGGCCGATGCTCTACGCCGCGACGCGTCCCGGCGCCCATCCCGACTGCGTCGTCGTCGCCAATCCCTTCGCCTCCCTCAAGGCGATCGCCGTCGCCGGCGGCATGCCGAAGCTCCTGGCGCTCGTCGCCTCCGATCCCTGGGACAACGTCAAGGCGGCGGCCGCGCTGAAGGCGCCGATGCTATGGGTCCACAGCCAGGCCGACACCACTGTCCCCATCGCATCCGGCCGGGCCGTGTTCGACGCCAAGACGGGCGAGAAGGGCGCTGTCGTCCTGCAGGGTTTCAACCACAATGCGATCTACCAGCTGACGCCGCCGGCGATCTGGACGCCCGTGGACGCCGTCATCCTGACCGGCGCCCTGCCGGCGTCTCACTAGCCGGCATTGAAGCGGGCCCACCAAAATCGATCGCAAACGGCGGGTGGATTCCAAGCGCGGCGAACAGCCTGACCGTGTCGGCCAGCCTCGCACTGCGTGCTTCCTCGACGCCCAGCTCTGCCTCGTCGAGCAGACGCTGTGCCTGGAGCACCCGGGTGAGATCGGCGCTGCCGGCTGCGTAGCCCTGCCGGTCGAGCTCGAGCGATCGCGCGGCCGAGGCCCGCGCATTCTCCTCCGATCTCAGGGCGTCGGCGTCGTTGGCCAGGGCGTTGAGCGTGTCCGCCACCTCCCCGAGAGCGGTGACGACCACCTGCTGATAGTCGGCGAAGCCGGAACGGTAGTCGGCCTCGGCGGCGCGCTTGTTCGCCTGCAGCCGCCCGCCGGTGAAGACCGGAGCGGCGATGCCGCCCAGCAGCGACCAGGCCGTCTCTGCGGGCCCGCCGAACAGCCCCTCGCGCGAGACCGCCGCGCTCAGGTCGATGCGCGGATAGAGGTCCGCGGTGGCCACGCCGATCGCCGCGCTCGCCGTATGCAGCCGGTCCTCCGCGGCGAGGATGTCCGGGCGCTGCCTGGCGATGGTCGAGGGCACGAGATTGGGCAGGACCGCAGGCAGGGCAAAGTCGGAGAGCTGGAGCTCCGGCGCCGACCAGTCCGCCGGCGAGCGGCCCACCAGGGTCGACAGGGCGTCCTGGGCGGTCTGCAGCCGCTGGCGCAATGCCGGCAGCCGCGCCAGGTCGCGGTCCCGCTCGGCCGAAGCGTCCTGCACATCGGTGTTGGGCGCGGCGCCCTGCGCATGCCCCAGATTCACCAGCTTCAGGGTCTGCTCGTCGGAGGCCACGATGTCCTCGATGATCTCGATCTCCCGCGCCGCCGCGGCGACGTCGATCGCCTGCAGGGCGACATTGGCGATGAGAGTCAGGGCCGCCGCATCGCGCTCGTGCGCGCTCGCCTGCAGGCCCGCGGCCGCCTGCTCAATGCGCCGGCGACGGCCGCCGAACACGTCGACCTCGTAGGACGCCGAGATGCCTCCGGCATAGGACGAGAAGATCGGGAAGGCGAAGGCGTCCGGACCGAACACTGTCGCCCCGACCCGGGTCTGGCCAAGCTGGGCGCCGGCGTTCAGCTCCGGATAGTTCCTGCCCCTCACCGCCGCGAGTTCCTCGCCCGCTCGCTGGATCGCCGCCCCGCGGCTGGCCAGGGTCCAGTTCCGCGCCAACGCCTCGCGCACCAGCTGGTCCAGCTTGGGAGACTGCAGCAGCGTCCACCAGTCGGCGGTCACCTGGGCGGCGGTCGAACTGGCCTGCTGGACGTCCTGCGGGTTTGACTGACCCAGAGATCGGTCCGGGAAGCCATGCGTGGCCGCCGGCTCTGGGCGAGTGAAATTAGGCCCGACTGTGCAGCCCGCCAGGGAGGCGATCGCGGCGATCGCCGCCAGCCGGGCGCCTGGGGACCGCGCGCCGCTCACGACCCGCCCTGCCTTACAGGCGATGAGAACGAGACCGTCGTTTCCACCGACATGCCAGGCGCCAGTCTCGCCAGGTGTGGGGTCGGCTCGTCGAACAGGATCTTCACCGGCACGCGCTGCACGACTTTCACGAAGTTGCCGGTCGCGTTTTCCGGCGGCAGCAGGGCGAAGCGCGAGCCGGTGCCGCGCTGGAAGCTGTCGATGTGGCCGCGGAAGCGGATGTCCGGAACGCTGTCGACATGGATCGAAACCGCCTGGCCCACGCGCATGCGCTTGATCTGCGTCTCCTTGTAGTTGGCGATCACATAGACGCGGGCAGGAACTTCCGAGAGCAGGGCCTGGCCCGGCTGCACATAGTTTCCGGCGCGCACGATCCGGTTGGCCACCGTGCCGTCGAAATCGGCAGTGATGTGGGTGTAGGCGAGGTTCAGGCGGGCCTGGTCCAGCAGCGCCTTGCGGCTTGCGACCTCGGCGTCCGCCTCGTCGAGGCGCGTCTTGAGCACCGCCGTCTGGCTTTGCGCCGTGGCGAGGTCCGCCTCGTCCTTCTCCAGAGTGGAGGCGCGCACGCCGCGGTCGGCCTGCACCTGCTGCAGATGCTCGACCGAACCGTAACCGCCCTGCGCGAGCGGCCCATAGCGACCCACCTGCTGGCCGGCGAAGAGAAGAGTCGCCCGATCTCCCGGCAGGGCGGCGCGGGCCGAGGCGATGATGTGCGTCTGCTGGGCCAGCAGCGCCGCGGCGTTGGCGCGGGCAGCCACGGCGTTCGCGAGATCCGCCTGCGCGCTCGCAACGGCGTTGCGGTAGTCGCGCACGTCGATCTGCAGCAGCTCCTGACCGGCCTTGAAGCGGGAGTTGTCGTCCACGTCGAGGCGGGTGACGTAGCCTGGGACCTTGGGGGCGACGGTGACGATGTCGCCCTCGACATAGGCGTCGTTGGTCGTCGCCTCGAACCGCGAGGGGATCGTCACGGCGATGGCCACGATCACCACCCCCGCAGCCACGGCCAGCGCGATCCGCCAACGCAGCCGGCTCGTCCGTCGGGACGGCGGCGGCGAGGCGGCCGGGGCGGGAGGGGGCGGCGGCGGCGAGGTCGAGGTCATTTTTTCTTTGCCGGCGGGGACATGAGCGGCGTGAACGCCAGGGCCACAAGGCCGACGAGCGCCATCACCCGGAAAGCGTCGGCGAAGGCGAGAACCTCGGCCTGTCGCGTGCTTGCGTTCTGCAAGGCCCCAAGCGCCGCATGGCCGGCGTCAGGCGATGTCTGACCGGCGCGCGCCACCATGGCGGAAGAGGTTGAACCCAGCCAGCCGCTCAGCCCGGCGCTGCCTTCCCGCAGGTGCTCGAACAACCGGCTCGAATGGAAGCTCTCGCGCCGATTGAGCACGATGTTGAGCAAGGCGACGCCCAGGGCCGTGCCGAACTGGCGGAAGGTCATGTAGATCGTTACGGCGTCCATTTGACCCGCGCCGGGCACGCGCGCGGCGGTGCCGCTGCCCACCGCCGAGACGAGCGGCGCCAGGCAGAAGGCGTAGAGAATCAAGGGTATGACAAAGTAGAGGCTGGGCGTGTTCGAGGTCAGGAGCCAGGAGAACACCAGCATCGAGGCGATCATGCAAAGGAGGGCGAAGATCGTCACGCGCCTCTGGCCGAATCGGCCGACGGCGACGGTGACCAGCGGACGCAGGCAGCCGGCGGCGATCGGAGTGACGCACAGGATCAGCCCGGTCTGGGTGGCCGACCGCCGCTGCGGGTCCACGCCGCGGAGGAATTGCGGCTGGGCGTAGAGCGAGCCGGCGAGGATCATTCCCATGAGGGCGCCGATGATGACCGACGCCAACACATTGCGATCGCGGATCAGCGCCAGCCGCAGGATCGGATTGGGGTTGTCCGGATCGAACGCGCGGAACACGAACAGAACGAGAGCGATGAGGGCGGTCCAGGCCAGGACGGTCAGGACCGGCGAGCCGAACCAGTCGTCGATCTCGCCGCGGCTGAGCACCACTACCGCGGAGATCAACATGACGGCGAGCAGCGCCATGCCCAACGGATCGATCGGCGCGCTCTGCCGGTCGGGTTCCAGCGCCTCGCGCGGATAGTGGCGCAGCAGCAGGGTGAGCGCGCCCGCAGCGAACACGGCGTCGATCACCCAGATGAACCGCCAGCTCAGGTTGTCGGTCAGCAAGCCGCTTGCGAGGAGGCCGATTGCAGTGGCGCAGTAGAGCATCACCGAAATCCGCATCACCGCGGCCGACCGGGCCGGGCCGGTGAGGAACGTGTAGACGCTGCCCCGCCACCAGAAGTTCAACGCCCCGCCGGCGAAGCCCTCCACGGCGCGGAACACCAGCATCTCCTCGAGCCGCGTGGATTGCGCGGCGCCGAACGCGGCGGCCAGGAACACCAGCACCGAGCCGATCAGGTAGGGCCGAAGGCCGATCCGGCGCGCCAGATAGCTCGACAGCGGCGTGCCCAGCAGCAGGGCGGCGCTGTAGGTGATCAGGATCCAGCTGGCCTCATCGCGCGACGCCCCGAAGGCGCCGGCCATGTCCGGCAGGACGATGTTGACGCTGTCAAAGGTGTAGAACTGCATGGCTGTGGCGAGGCCCAGGCCCACCAGCAGCCATTGCAGATCGCCCGGCGTGATCGACGCCCGCCCGCCAGCAATGGGAATCGGCGCAGAGGCCGCGCTGCCGCCGTTCATGGCCCTCCCTTCGTCGGTCGACGGGAATAGAGTTCAGGCAGAACGGAAAGCGTCAACGATCACCATCCGAACCTCACCTCTGCGCCGAGATAGTTGCCGTCACGGCCGCCCGCCCTGCGGATGACGTTGGTGACGGCGAAGTGGTCGGCCTCCAGAGCGAAGGCGACGTGTTCGCCAGCCAGCCAGTCGGCCCGGAACTCGCCATAGGTCCCCGTGTACTTGCCGGGGGTCCCGGCGGTGCCTTTCACGGGGACGTCCGGAATCGTGTAGACCGCATCGCCGGTGGTCTCGCGCCATTGGGCCGCCGCGGCCATGAGCAGGGTGAGTGTCTTGATGGGGTGAAGGGTGAGCGACGGTTTTACATGGATCAAATTGGCATAGGTCGAGTAGCCTTGGAGTGTGAAGTAGTAAGCGTTGGGAAATAGCGGATTGAAGAGCTCGAACGTGTGGTCGTGTGGATTGCGGTCGCCTGTGGCGGCGTCGACCTGGAGCCCCAGTCGCGGTCTCCATTGCGAACCTGCGAAAGTATAACCGGTCAGGCTCCCGATCGCCCACGCCCGGATATTGTCCTGGCCGATGCCGCCGGTCTGGTACATGCCCTCGGTGTCCCAGTCGAACCGCCGATAAGTCCCACTCGTGTGGATGTCCAGAATATTGCGGCGCTCGTTGCCAGACACGCTCAGGAAGTGCACGTTGTCCTGATTGAAATGAGAATAGGCGATCGAGACTTTGATCGTTTCCGTGACGTATCTCTCGAGTCGCGCGCCCCCAAAGGTGAAGTGATTGCTGCTGTAGTCGTCGAATGGTTTCAGATCGCGGTACTGCACCGGCATGCTGTAGAACCCCGTCAGGCGCCAGCCGCTCTTGAAGTACTCGGCCCAGATCGCATCATACGCCTGACGTACATTGGCCCCGTCGCGGACTCCGATGAAACGCTGCAGGTCGAAGGCCATCTCCTGGCGGCCGACGCGAAGCCTGAAAGTCCCGCCGTCCACGGGCTCGGTGATGGTGACGAAGGCCTGTTCCAGATCCAGTTGGTTCTTGTCCGCGGGGGTCAGCACGGCCTTGCCGGGCGGGAAATCGCTCTCGATCTGGGTGAAGACCTGGACCTGGGTCCCGATGTGCAGGTCGGCATGCGCTTCGAAGCGGCTGAGATCGTACTTCTGGTTTGGCGTGCCGACGCCGAAGTTCGCCGCATCCGAAGTCTCGAAACGCTCCCGCAGATTGGCGCCGAACGAGAGGTAGGTGTGTGGATCGCCAGGCGACAGCGGGATGTATTTGAGCCAGTCGAACGGCTCTCTCGGTACGTCCGGATTGGCGAGAACCGACCAGTCCTCTTGCCAGCGATTGAACATGATCGTCGGCCGTGCGGGAACGTCCGGCGCCGCCGCCTCCTGCGCCCAGCAGATCGACGGCGGCAGACCGAGCGCTACGGCGGCGGCGAGACCGGCGAATGCGTGCCCCAAGGCTGGATCAAGAGCCGGAGGCCGAGTGGATCTCGGCGATATAGCCGCCGGGGAACTGCACGATGGCCGATCGGCGCGCGCCATCGGCATAGGGCGGGACCAGAACGCTCGCGCCCGCCGCCTTGGCCTTGGCCAGCGTCTGGTCGAGATCCACCACCTCATAGCCGGTCGTCTCGCGTCCGTAGGGCCAGGGCAGCTGGCCGTCCGTCACGAACACCGTAACCTTGCCGAAGCCGGACTCCAGGCGCACGCGCCGATAGGTGTCTTTAGGCCGGCCAATGCCGACGCCCGACACGTTCGCCTCGTCCGAGACGACCTTGCCGTGCGCGAAGGCGACGAAGTCGTGGACGAAGGCGTCAACCCTGTCGGGCGACACATAGACCCGGTTCTCCGGGACCGTGGCCAGGGCCGGGTAGTTGGGCGCGGTCGTGTGCCAGTAGAGCTGCATGTTCACGCCGCCCGGCCACTGGATGACCACGTCGCGGCCGATCGGGTCCGGAAACGTGGTCACCAGAACGTCGGCGCCTTGGGCCCTGGCCGCGCGAACGGCCTCGTCGATGTCGGAGACGAGATAGCCGCTTCGCTCCGCTCCGAAGGGATAAGGGATGGGCGTCTTGAAACCGAATACGGACACGCTCCCGGCCGGGGTCAGCACCAACTGGGACATGGTCAGGCTTGGCGTTGGTGTGACGGTGAAGACACCCTGCTTGGTGGCGGTCCCCCCGAAGGTGGCGATGAGGCTCGCGACGAAACGGTCGAAATCCTCAGGCGCCACATAGACATGCGCCGTATCGTACTGAGGCGCGACCGCGGGGCCGCCGCCGGGAGGCGCAGCGTGGGTGGCGGAAAGCTGCGTCGCGCCCGCCAGCAGGAGCGTGGCCGCGGCGATGGCGACGGCTTTGGCGAGATTCATCATCCTGCTCCCTGATAGGTCCGGGCGGATGCGGAGACGCCGGTGCGCCTCACCCGCGCGGCGTGCTCTGCGATGAGGGCGGCCATCACAAAGCCCGCGATGAGTCCGACATGCTCGAAGAACGCGTTGGTGGCGGCGAATCGGGCCTGACCTTGCAGGGCCCAGAAGTTGTTGGCTACCAGCGCCGCCAGGGCCGTGAACACCCCCAGCATCCCTGCGCCCAGCCAGACCCAGCGGCCCGCGATGATCAGCGCCGGCCCGACCAGCTCCACGGCGATCGTCAAGGCGGCCCAGAGCCAGCCGGGGTGAAGACCGAAGTGCTCCTGCTCGGCCACGGCTGCCGGAAAGTTGGACAGCTTGACGATCGCGCCCAGGAGATAGGCCCCCACCAGGCCGATGCGCGCGATCAGCCAGGTCCAGCGCCAGTCGAGGATGGCGTCAACCCAGCGCGGATCCTCGCTCGACCTGACGGACATGTCAGATGGCCCAGCAGGCGCAGCCGAGCGCGCCCCAGAAGCTCTTCAGGTCGGCGATCGGCAGGCGGCTGGACCAGGCCGTCGCGTGATGGTGACCATGGATCTGGCACTGGTGGGAGCAGCTGCAGCTCGCCGCCGCCTTGTCCAGCAGGGCCGACTGGGTGGCGCCTTCGGAGTCGGCCCAGGCGGCATAGCCGCCGAAGGCTCGGACCGGCGACCAGTCGGGAGCGGCGGGCGGGGGGGCCGCTTCGTCCAGTCGTTTGAAGTCGCCGGCGCCATAGACGACCTTGCCTCCGACGATGGTGAGATCGGAGGTCAGGTCTGCGATCTCTTCCTCGCTACAGGCGAAATAGTCGCGGCTCGGGACGATCAGGTCGGCGAGCTGGCCAGCTTCGATACGGCCCTTGCGGCCTTCCTCGTTCGAGAACCATGTGACGTTCTCGGTCCACATCCGCAGCGCCGTCTCCCGGTCCAGGCAGTTGCGCCTCGGATAGATCTGCAGTCCGCCGACGGTCCGGCCTGTCACAAGCCAGGCCAGGGCGACCCACGGGTTGTAGGAGGCCACGCGCGTGGCGTCCGTGCCGGCCGAGACCTTCACGCCTTTCTCCAGCATCCGGGCGATCGGCGGCGTCGCTTCCGCGGCGCCGACGCCATAGCGCTCGACGAAGTACTCGCCCTGGTAGGCCATGCGGTGCTGCACGGCGATGCCGCCGCCGAGGGCCGCGACCCGATCGATCGATTCATCCGAGATCGTCTCGGCGTGATCGAAGAACCAATTCAGGCCCTCCAGCGGGATGTCCTGATTTACCCGCTCGAAGACGTCCAGCGCGCGGGAGATGGTCTCGTCATAGGTGGCGTGCATCCGCCACGGCCATCGGTTCTCGGCCAGGACACGCACCACCCCGTCGAGATCCCCCTCCATCTCCGCCGGCATGTCCGGACGCGGCTGGCGGAAGTCCTCGAAGTCGGCGGCGGAGAAGACCAGCATTTCGCCAGCGCCGTTGTGACGGAAATAGTCGTCGCCTTGCTTGTATTTCGAGGTGCGCGTCCAGTTGAGGAAGTCCTCCTTCTCGGCCTTCGGCTTCTGCGTGAATAGGTTGTAGGCGAGGCGGATGGTCAGCTGGCCGTCGTCCGAAAGTTTCTGGATGACGGCATAGTCCTCCGGATAGTTCTGGAAACCGCCGCCCGCGTCGATCGCCCCGGTGACGCCCAGCCGGTTGAGCTCGCGCATGAAATGGCGTGTCGAGTTGAGCTGGAGGTCGAACGGCAGCTTTGGCCCCTTGGCCAACGTCGCGTAGAGGATCCCGGCGTTGGGCTTGGCTAACAGCAGGCCGGTGGGCTCGCCGCGGGCGTCGCGGACGATCTCACCCCCGGGCGGGTCGGGCGTATCCCGGGTGTAACCGACCGCCCTCAGCGCCGCGCCGTTCAGGATCGCGCGATCGTACAGGTGCAGCAGGAAGACCGGCGTGTCCGGCGCGACCGCGTTCAGCTCCTCGATCGTCGGCAGGCGTTTCTCCGCGAACTGATGTTCGGTGAAACCGCCCACCACGCGCACCCATTGCGGGGGCGGCGTGATCGCGACCTGGCGCTTCAGCATGTTCATCGCATCGGAGAGGCTGCGCACCCCGTCCCAGCGCAGCTCCATGTTGAAGTTCAGGCCCCCGCGGATGATATGCAGGTGATTGTCGATCAGGCCTGGCAATACGCGCCGGCCCTTGAGGTCGATGATCCGCGTCTTCTCGTCGGCCAGGGGGAGGATGTCCCGATCGTGACCGACGTGTGTGAACTGGCCATCCCTGACGGCCACCGCGCTGGCGGTCGGATTGGACCGATCGAGCGTCGTGAACAGGCCTCGATGCAGGATGAGGTCCGGGGCGGTGGATTGAGAGGTCATGACAGTCCCTCAGTTTTGGCGTCAGGTTCCGCGACGCCCGTGGGTCGGCCAGGAAGTTGTCCGAAGAGATGCTGACCGCACTTGGCCTGGCTCCACGCGGCCTGGATTGGTGTCCCCGCGACGAGTTTGGCGCCCAGCGGGATAACCTGTTCGCCGACAAGGATTCCGAGAAGTCCGATCAGTGCGACAAGCGGCGGCGCGGGCGAGCGCACATGCAGAAGACTGTAGATTATCCCCACCAGTACGCCGGCGAAGAGCGAAACAAGGTAGATTTTCATCAGTCGTCTCACAAAATGAGCCCAGCCCGGTCCGTCAGCGCAGATGCTTGTGACGATCACATCGGTGCAACGCGGTGACCTTCAGAAGCACCGAAGGCTTCTGCGCCTAGGCGGCGGCCTCGGAGGCGTGTTCGCCAAGGGCCCATTTCGAGAACCGAACCTGGATGCCATAGGGCGAGTGCGCTCTCATTATTTCCATAGCGCCCTCATAGGTTTCGCTTCGCGCCCAGTCCTGCTGCATCTCGAAGAGATATTGGAATGAGGTGATCGGAGTCGCCCCGGCCTGGGTCAGGCGATCCATCGATCGGTTGTGCGCCTCGAGGGATAGGTCGCCGCAGGCGTCGGCGGCGACGAAGATCTCGAAACCCTCATTCAACATGTCGAGCGTTGGAAACGTGACGCAGGCCTCGGTCCACAGACCTGCAAGCACGAATTTCTTGCGACCAGTCGCGTGGACCGCTTCGCGGAACTTGGGGCTGAGCCACGAATTCATCGACGTCCGATCGATGATCTTGTGGTTCGGGAACAAATCAACGACCTCGGGCATGAACGGTCCGGAGAAGGAGTCCGCGGCTACCGTCGACAGCACAGTAGGAATCTTGAAGAGCTTCGCCGTTTTCGCCAGAACCTGCACATTGTTCATCGGAACCAGGCGGTCGTGGGACTGAACGCCTTGATACATGGCCGGCTGATAGTCGATCAGCGCGATCGCGCTGTTCTGGGGGGTCAGCATTTCGAGCTTCGACATCTCAATCCTCTTCGCTGGACATTTAGCAAGGTCAGCCGCGCTGTTTCGGGATTGGGCGTGGCGTGTCTAGATCTGCAGGTACGCCTTCCAATCCCAGAGATATTGTAGTCTTATCGCGACCTTGGAATCCCGATGCGGTGTTGCGCGCGGCGCCTCGGTCCCGGCGGTCCAGGCAGTTGCGTCGCGGATAGATCTGCAGGCTGCCGACCGTACGTCCGGTGATCAGCCAGGCCAAGGGAGCGCCGAGCTTCAGAGGTCAATGATCCCGCGACGCACCGCGACGGTCACCGCGTGGGTGCGGTCCGAGACGTCCAGCTTTTCGAAGATGCTCTTGAGGTGAGCCTTCACAGTCTCCTCCGAGATGGAGAGCTTCCAGCCGATCTGCTTGTTCTGGTTCCCTTCCGCCACCAGCCGCAGGATGGCGATCTCGCGTTCGCTCAGCCGTTCGTCGACGACGTGGACCGCGATCCGCTCCGCCATCGCCGCCGACACGTGCTTACGGCCGGCATAGACCTCACGGATCGTCTCGATCAGCTCCTTGCGCAGGCTCGACTTCAAGAGGTAGCCGGCCGCCCCGGCCCGTAAAGCCCGCAGCGCCTGCACATCTCCGTCGCAGGTTGTGAGCACGACGATCTTGGCGTTCGGCGCTTCACTTCGGATGGCCTCGATCGCCTGAACCCCGTTCATTTCGGGCATGTTCAGGTCCATCAGGGTCACGTCGGGACGCAGTTCATGGAAGCGGGCGACGCCCTCGGCGCCTGACTGCGCCTCCCCGACCAGCCGCATATCTTCCTGAAGTTGCAGCACCGCGGCCACGCCCTCGCGCAGCATCGGATGATCGTCGACCACCAGGACCGAAATCTTGATTTCACCGGGTCGCGACATCCAAGCCTCCAACCCGACTGGAGCGAAGCGCAAATCGAGGCCAACGCCAGTTCGCTTGGGAACAGGCGAGGCCGGCCGGCACAACGATTGTGACCTCATAGCCGGGCGCCGCCTCGAATCGCGCCGCGCCGCGCCTCAGGTAGTAGGTCGCCAGCACATTCTTCGCCCAGAGCGTCCCGTCGCGGCCGAGCGCGAGCCCCCAGACCCCGCCGGAATCGGCGAAGTCCGCGCCGAGAGACCAGGCGCCCGCGACCTGCCGCCGGCAGCGCCGTCGAAACGCAGAACATCGTTGTGCGTTCCGACGCAAACCACGCCGCCACGGTCGGGCGCGAGGTAAACTATGGACGCACCCTGGACCGGCGCGGGCAGCGAACCGAGCCACAGGAAGCCTTTGGGCGTGTGGGCGATCGCCTGCAGGCTGAGCGTCAGGCCCTGAACATCCTGCAGCAGGGCGTCGTTCAGTTCCGCGAAGGCGCGCTCCCGTTCGGCGATGCGATGATCCATCAGCACCTGCAGCTGTTTCTAGTGTCGGCGCAGGCGATGCTGGACGAGCAGCCAGAGCGCCGCGAGGACGACGAGGCAGACGAAGGCCGACTCGAGGAATGCGCCTCCGTCCTTCATGTTCGGATCCTCTGACGCCCCCTTGCACGGCCCGCGACGGTCTCACGGACAAGGGCGGCGCGGGATACCCGAATGGGGGATCGGGCGATTCCTCCAACGCATAGTGGCGCACGCCGCGGATGAGCTGTCGGTGGCGAATTTTCATCACTACATACAAAAGCTTATGTGCCCGCGTGCTGACCCGGCCCTCGCCGCGCGGCGGCGCTCGGGCGCCGCCCAGCCGGGACGGCGAGCGCCACACCCAGATTGAGGATCAAGTGGCCCCTGGCGCCGGGGCGCCGCTTTGGCGCGCTACGTCCGAAGGTCTCGCACCCTCACAGTGAGCGGGATGCGAAGATAAAATGTCAGCCCTAGAAATCCACGACCAAGCTGGAAACTGCGAACCCTCGGCGACGCTGTGCGCGAACGGACTGCGGCGCGGAAGGATCGCCGCGACTCGGGTCCTGATTGACGAACCGCCCGGCTGCTGGCCCCCACCGCCGCCGTCGCAGGACGCCTTTCTCCTCCGGCTGCACCTACGGGACTATCCCGCCTATCGTTGCCGGGAGGCGCAGGCGCCGGCGACGGTCAGCGACATGCGCGCCGGCGAGACCGTGTTTCACGACCTCCGGCGCCAGCCGCGGCTGATGATCGACAAGCCCCTGCACGCGATCGAAGTGCAAATATCCAACGCGGCGATCGAAACCCTCGCGGAGGACGCCGGCGCGTTGTGGCGCGGGGAGCTCGACTACGCGCCAGGCCGCGCCGTCGCCGATCCAACCATCCTCAACCTGTGTCGCTCGGTCCTTCCCGAATTCGAAGACGGGCGCTCGTCAGGGAGCCTCCTCTTCGATCACGTCAGCCGCGCGCTCGCGACCCACGTGGCGGAAGCCTATGGCGGCCTTCATCGAATCCCTCGCGTCGCGCGTGGTGGCCTCGCGGCCTGGCAGCTGCGCCGCGCCAAGGAGCTCCTCGCAGCCAATCTGGACCGCGCGGTCGCGGTGGCCGACCTAGCGCGCGAATGCCAGCTCTCCGTCAGCCACTTCTCGCGCGCATTCCATCAATCCACGGGCTTCCCGCCGCATGGCTGGCTGCGGAGCCTGCGGGTGGAGGTGGCGAAGGACCTGTTGCGGGAGCGCGAGGCTTCGCTGGCGGATATCGCCCAGCGCTGCGGATTTTGCGACCAGAGCCACTTCACCCGGGTGTTCGCCCAGCAGATGGGGGTCAGCCCGGGCGCATGGCGACGCGGCCTGGCTCTTTGACCCGCGGGTGCGAGCAGCTCCCTTGTCGCCGGTCGCATCAGTGTCGTCGGAGAACACGTGCCCATCGCGCTCGCCTCCTGGCTCAACTTGACCGATAACGAACGCCGCCGCCGACCCATTGAGTCACCGTGCGAGTTCCAAGCCCAAGGCGGGGAGGAGAGGATGAAGAAGCGAACGGACACTCCGTGGATTCCCGCTCCCGAATACGGGGCGCTGCTGCCGCAGTTCTCCGTGAATCTCATCGTGCGCAATATCGACGTGTCGCTGGAATTCTATCGGCAGGTGCTGCACGCCGATGTTCACTACGCCGACCAGGACTTCGCGGCGGTCCGGATCCTGGGCGTCGAACTGATGCTGCACGCCGATCACACCTACGAGGGCAGTCCCTGGCGGGACGGGCTGGAGAGCGGACAGCCGCGGGGGATTGGGACGGAGCTCCGCCTGCTCGGCATGAACCCCGAGGAAGTCGCCGAGCGTGCGCGCGGGGCAGGCGCCCTCTTCAAAGAGGTGGCGGCCCGCGGCCACGGCTGGCGCGAGGTCATGGTCCGAGACCCCGACGGCTATGTCTGGGCCGTGGGCGTGATCCACCGCGCGTCGCCGGGCTCGCCGGCGCGTTGAGGGCGGCGGCGTCGCCGGTTAGGTTCCGACTGCACTCGAGGGGACACGACCATGATCGGCGGACTTGTCGCTCTTGCCGCCGCGCTCCCACAGCTCGTTTCCGCCCCGCCTGCGCCGGTCGAGCCGCCTAAGGGCATGCCGGCGAACGTTGAGGCGCTCTCCGACTATACGGTGTCCATCTCGCCTTCGGGGCTGGCGGAACAGTGCCATCTGCGCGCCTCTAGCGGCTATCGGGCTCTCGATGACAAGGGCTGCGCGGCAATCCGGCAGGCGCGCTTCGCCCCGGCGAACGACGACGGAGCTCCGGTTCACGGCCTCCTCGACGTGCAGGTGAAGTGGCCGCAGGGCCAGGTCGTCCTCGGCCAAGGCGCGCCTGACGTGGAGCTCATCCTGTCGGGCATGCCGTCGGGCTCCGGCCGTCCTGTCGTGGACCTGGCCCTCACGATTGGTGCAAAGGGCGACGTGGAGGCCTGCGACATTCTCCGCAGCGCCCGCCCCACAACCCTCAACTCGATCGCCTGCGCCACAGGCGTGAAGGATGCCGGCGTCCAGCCGGTCAAGGCCGCCGACGGCTCTCCCGCCCGCTCGGTCCAGGCCCTCAGCGTCCGCTTCGCCGCCTACGCTCACTTCACCTCGGTCCCGGCCGATCTGATCGCCGAGGTCTATCCCGATCGGGCGCGAAAGCTGGACGTGGAAGGCTTTGCGGTCATCCGCTGCAACGCCCAATCCCAGGGGCGTCTCGACGACTGCGCGGTGGACGAGGAAAGCCCTCCCGGCTTCGACTTCGGCGCCGCCACCCTTCGCCTGGTCAAGGAAGGCCAGCTACGCACCACCCCCGACCAGTCCGGCGAAGTCTTCATCGTGATGAAGTACCAGCGCCATTAGGGAGCGCCGAAAGGACTGCCTCAGGGTTGCGCCCCCGTCTCGGGCGCTATGTCGCGTCTGGCGCGGCCGATCGTTGCCGACAGCCGGCCTTCGCCAACGGCGCCCATCCAGAGGTAGGGTCCGGTCAGGTACGCCGGCGTTCCCTGCAGTCCAAGCGACCAGGCCTCCAGCCTGTTCTTTCGCAGGCGCGCCTCGATCCCCCCTCGATCCGCAACAAGATCTCGATGCAGCCTGGGAACATCGACGCCAGCCGAACGCGCGATCTGATCGAGCGCCCCCACGGTGAAGGGCGGACGGGCGGCCATCAGCGCGCGATGCATCGGGACGTATCGGCCCTGTTCGTTGGCGGCCAGGGCGTACTGCGCCGCCAGAGTCGAAGCTGGTCCAAAGATCGGCCAGTCGACATAGAGCAGGCGTACGTCGTCTGTTCGCTTGGCGATTTTCTCCAGAGCCGGCTCGTCCGCCCGGCAGATCGGGCACTGGTAGTCAGAGAACACGGCGAGAGTGACGAGCGGCCGCTCCGCGCCGCTCGCCGGCAGCCCAGTATCGTTCAGGACCCCTTCCACCACTGGCGTGTACCCGACACGCGTCGCCCGGGGAGCAAGCCGGCCTGCGAAGGCCAGCGCGAGCCCTGCCAGGAGGGCGAGCGCCAGCGTGAGCTTGGGCCGACGCCCGACAAGACCCGCGCCAGGGCTCCGGCTTGCCTCGAGTGGGTTCACGCGATGTGCTCCAATAGGTTCGGCCGTCCTGCGTCCGTCTCTCCTTCGGAACCTTGATCACCAGAGGTTACGCCGAACCGGCAGACACACGTCAAAACCGCCGTCCGGCTCTACACTGGGGCCGCCAAGGACGAATGCAGGGGACAGGAGCGCCGTGTCCACGGACTACGAATATCGCGGCCTGATGGCGGAGGCCTGGGACCTGCTTCGCGGCGACACTTCCGGCTGGGAGGATCGCGCCTGGTTTCGGACAGTGATCGAGCGCGAGGGCGGCGGTCCGGCGCTCGATGTCGGCTGCGGCACGGGGCGCCTGCTACTCGACTACCTCGCGGCCGGTCTGGACGTGGATGGTGTCGACGACTCGCCCGAGATGCTGGCGCTCTGCCGCGCCAAGGCGAAGGCGGCGGGCCTCGACGTGACCGCACGCCTGCATTGCGCGCAGATGCAGGCGCTCGCTCTTCCCCGCCGATACGCCACCATTTTCGTCCCCTCGCTCGCGATCCTGCTGCTCCCTGCGCCGGGAGAAATCGAGCGCGCGCTGAACGCCTTTCGCGCGCACCTGCTCGAAGGCGGCCGCCTCGCGTTGTCGTTCCGCGCCTTCCGGATGTGGGACGGACCCGGGCCAGCGCCGGCCGATGACGAATGGTCAGACTGGTGGGTCGACGCCGAGGCCGCCCGCGCCGACGGCGCGGTCGTCCGCCGGTGGACCCGCTTCCGCTCGCATGACGCCCAACAACTCGTTGACGAGGTGTTTCGCTACGAGGTGATCCGCGACGGCGTCGTCGTCCGGAGCGAGCTGCAGGGCCACACGCCGACGCTCCGTTGGTATTCTCTCGAGCAGGCGATGTCGCTGGTAGAGGCCGCGGGATTCACCGATCTCAGCGCGACGTGGAAGGACACTTTCGAGCCTGCGCGCTCTGGCGCCCGGACGTTCAAGATCGTCGCCGTACGATCATGAGACCGCCGGGCGGTGTCACCGACACGCGGGGGAACGCGCGCTAGCCCGAGGCTTGCGTATGGCTGAGCTGGGCTCAAGGTGACGGGCGCTCGCTGCTCTGGTCTGATGGCGGACCTGCGTCGACCGAAGGGACCCCCCGTGAGCCAGGAGGGAACGATGAACCCGGGTTGGCTCGAGACCAGTTTCGCCGTTGCCGACGTGGCGCGGACGAGCGCGTTCTACGAGGCGCTCGGTCTGCACGTCGTCGAGACAAACGACGCGGGCAAGAGCCGGACGCTCGAAGCGGGTGAATGTCGCATCGCGCTCTACGAGGGCGTCCTCGATCCGGCCGAGGCGCAACTGATCTTCTGGCAGGGCGATGTCGAGGGCTGCGCGCAAAAGCTGATCGAGGCTGGCGCACAGATCGTGCGGCGGGGCGGGCGACTGGCCGAGCACGATCGCGGCGACGGCCTTGTCCACACGCCGGATGGCGCCGTCGCGATCATGGCGCGTGATCCCGACGGGCAGTTGATCCTCCTGATCCGCGAGCCCGGCGTGACGCGGGCCTCGCCGCCGGCGCCGGGCTCGAGCCTCGACCGCGGATTCTGCCAGGTCAGCCTGCCGGTGAAGGATCCGGGTCGCACCGCCGCCTTCTATGAGCTGCTGGGTTTTCGCCGGCGGGCGAACGACGACCCGCGCGTGGCGCCGCTCACCAACGGCGAGTGTCGCATATGCCTCTACCAGGGCTATCTCGACCCGGACGAGCTGCAGTTGAACTTCTGGCAGGGCGACATCGATGCAGTGGCGGCGACCGCGCGGCGCGCGGGCCTGCGCTTCTATCGCGAGCCGGGGCGCGACGACGCGGGGGCGGGGTTCATGCTGACCGATCCGGACGGACGGCCAGTGTTCTTCATCAACATGGCCAAGTACTCGGCGGCCGATTTCATTTCCGCGACCGGCGAGATGTTGGCCTGAGCGGCGGACACTCGACTGCGATCCAGGGTTTCAGTCAGGCGCGACTTTTGGAATTCCTTCTGAAACCGCCTTGACGACTTCGTTCGGTGGGAATTGGATAGCCAAAAAAGGGACTTAGGGAGAATTCGCGGTGTGGCGGATCACTTCCCTCGCGCTCGCGCTGGCAATGTGTCTGGCCGCTTCAGCACGCGCTCAGGATGGGTTTGCGGTACAAAGTCCGTCCGACCTGGCGAAGCGCTTGTCGTATGTCGCGCCTGCGCCGTTCCAGTATGATTCAGCGTCTACGGCCCTGGGGCGAATGACGGCAAGCGAAGCGCGCGCCAAGGGCCTGGCGGACGCTCCAGCTCTCGTGAAAACGGCCCGCATTGACTGTCAACTGGCCGACGCCAGGTTCATCGGTGAGGCTGCAAACGCCAGGTCCAAATCGAAGGAAGACTTCTACGAGGTCGCTTGCGCGGCGAGTGAGGGCTTCATTATTGCAAAAACATCGCCGACCGAAGTCTCAGCAGCGACATGTCTTGAGATGTCGCAACCGATTGGCCACCGCAAGCCAAATCCTCTGCAATGTTCTTTGCCGGGAAACGTCGAGTCAAAGCTCGGATTGCTGCCCTATATTTCCGAGGCGCGCACAGATTGCACGCCGTCCGAAGCTCGTTTCATAGGCTACAACGCCACGCAGACGGTTTTCGAAGTCGCCTGCCGTGGAGGCGCCGGATACATATTGATCACCGCCGCTCCGCCACGGCTGGATGGCTCCGCAGAAGCGGAGCCGTGCATCGCAATGCCCGCCAACGGCGCCCTGGAGTGCAAGCTTACGACAAGTAAGGACGAGGTAGCGGTCGTCGATCAGCTTGTGGTGAAGTCCGGCAAGATCTGTGAAATCAAGTCTCGTGCCTATCTCGGCTCCTCGATGAAAGACGGCGCAACCTTCTACGAATTCGCCTGCTCCAGCGGCCGAGGATACGTTGTTGAGCAGGCTCGCGATGGAAACCTTGCCGGAGTCACCGACTGCGCGAAGGCCGATCATATTGTTCAAGGCGGTTGCAAGTTGACGAGCACCAGCAAAGCGCAGGCGCTGCAGGCAGTCGCCTACAGCCAGCTGGCGAAGGCGGCGAAGTTTGACTGCGACGTGTCCGAGTATGCGTTTCTGCCGTCTGCCGCCGGAGGGGATGTCGTTGAACTGGCCTGTTCCAATCGCCCTGATGGCGGCATAGGGCTGTTCTCGGCTTCGGGCGCAGACCAGGTTATCGACTGCGCCTACGCCCGGTTCTTTGGTTATCGATGCATCCTGTCAAATATCTCTGGTGCGAACGCGGCTCTTTCCGCCGACCTTAAGACTCTCGGCGAGGGCAATTGCGCCGTCACGGATGCCCGCCCGATGGGGATTACGGCGGAGAGACATGGTTTTACCGAAGTCTCGTGCGCGGGACACCTCAAAGGCTATGTAATCGAATATAATCTCAGGCCCGTGACACCGATCTCCGTAATGTCTTGCGCCGCCGCTATACGCATAGGAAGCGGATGTCGGCTGCCAGGGAATGTCGAGTAGGTGATCTAGGGCGACAGGCCCCTGTCCCGGTTATCCGGGCGTATGTCCCTTCTCCGGCGCCTCCCAGTCCCCCTGAAGGGTTCGAGCAGAAAAAATCGAACCCCGCCGCGCTTCCAACCATGACGCCGCTTCCCATCTGGCAGCGACAGTTCCCAAATGAAACTCAAGGAGGCTTCCCATGGCGAAGCTCGAGGGCAAGGTCGCGCTCATCACCGGCGGCACAAGCGGCATCGGCGCGGCGACCGCCAGGCTGTTCAAGGCGGAGGGCGCGAGCGTCGTCGTCACCGGCTCCAGCCCGGCGTCCGTCGATCGCGCCCGCACGGAACTGCCGGGCGTGGAGGCCCTCGTCTCCGACGCCGCCGACGTCTCGGCCGCCAAGGCGCTCGTCGACCAGGTAAAGGCGCGGCACGGCCGCATCGACGTGCTGCTCGTCAACGCCGGCGTCGCCCAGTTCGCAACGCTCGCAGAGATCGACGAAGCGCTCTTTGACCGCCTGTTCGACGTGAACGTGAAGGGCGCCCTCTTCCTCATCAAGCATGCCGCTCCGGCGATCCCGCAGGGGGGCGCCGTCATCCTCACCGCCTCCGTGGCGGGCGCCGCCGGCGGGCTTCCCGGCTCCAGCGTCTACGGCGCGACCAAGGCGGCGCTGCGCTCGTTCGGGCGCACCCTGGCCCGGGAGCTGCAGCCGCGCGGCATCCGCGTCAACACCATCAGCCCGGGGCCGATCGAGACGCCGATCATCGACAGGAGCATGACGCCCGAGCAGCGCCAGAACTTCCGGAAAGGCGCCGGCACGCGCATCCCGATGGGCCGAATTGGAACGGCCGAGGAGGTGGCCAGGGCCGCCCTCTACCTCGCAGCGGACGCCACCTACACCACCGGCGCGGAGCTGTTCGTCGATGGGGGCCTTATCGACCTCTAGGCCGTCGTGCTTCGCTTGGCCCTCACCACCGCGGCGTCGAGCGCCTGCAGGAAGCGGGAGCGATCCGACGGCGAGAACGCGCGTGGGCCGCCCGTGATCTCGCCCATGGAGCGCAAATGCTCGCCGATCGCACGAGAGGCGAGGGCGCCGCCGATATTGTCGGAGGTGAAGGGCCGCCCGGCCGGGTGCAAGGCCTGGGCGCCGGCGCTGAGCGAGCGCCCGGCAAGTGGAATGTCGGAGGTCACCACGATGTCGCCCGGGCCGGCGCGCGCTGCGATCCAGTCATCCGCGACATCGGGCCCCTCATCCACGACGACGAGTGTGACCCGGGGGTTGGCCGACGTCCGGATCCAGCTGTTGCAGACAACAAAGACTTGAAGGCCGTAGCGCTCCGCAACTCGGTAGACCTCGTCCTTAACCGGGCAGGCGTCTGCGTCGACATAAATGACGGTCATGACGTGGCTCTACAGGCAGAATACGATGGCGTCGCGCCAGGAGTGACGGCTGAAAGCTCAGCAGCGAAATGCAGTGTTCAAGCACGTCCAAACGGTGAGGGTCCCGTACAAGATAACGATCCGCATGGAGCCATAATCAAAGTAGAGCTCCGTCGCGAAAGGACAAACCTATGCGTATTGTCCACTTCGAGGATGGAGGCCTCCCCGGAATTGCGGTGGATGACGGCTCAGGCTGGCATGGCCTGACCGCGCGCGAGAGTGGTTTTCCAGGCGCCCTTCCTGAACTCATTGCGCGAGGCGCCGATCTGCTGCGCTCAGGTCAAGACCTTCTGCCAACGCGTGAAATCGACCTGAACGCAGTTCGGATACTTCCACCGGTTCCCAAACCGCCGAAAATTCTCTGTGTCGGACTCAACTACGACGATCATCTTCAGGAGAGCGGACTCGAGAAGCCGGTCTACCCGGAAATCTTCGCGCGCTTTCCGACCAGCCTGATCGCTCACGGTGAACCGATCCGGCGGCCACGCGAGTCGTCCCTACTCGATTACGAGGCGGAACTCGCCGTGGTGATCGGCCAAGGAGGGCGCCGCATACACCGCGACAGAGCCCTCGATCATGTTGCGGGCTATTCCCTGTTCAACGATGCGACGATCCGCGATTTTCAGCTGCGCACGCCGCAATGGACGATGGGTAAGAACTTCGACGCCACGGGGGCGTTCGGTCCCTGGCTGGTGCTGCCTGACGCCGTGCCGCCAGGAGCCGGCGGGTTGCGCATTCAGGGCCGCCTGAACGGACGGGTGATGCAGGATTCGCGCACCGATCGGCTCATCTTCAACGTCCCGGTGCTGATCGAAACGATCAGCGTCGCGATGAGTCTGGAGCCGGGGGATGTGATCATCACCGGAACCCCAGGTGGCGTTGGGGCGGCGCGCAAGCCCCCTGTATTCATGCAGTCAGGGGATGTGTTCGAAGTCGAGATCGAGGGAATTGGTATTTTGAGTAATCCGATCGAAGAAGAATAATAGAAGAGGCGCAGCCTTGATCAAAAAGCTATTCTCCGCCGACCCTTCGCGAATTGGTCGGTTCAACGGACCATTGAAGTGCGATGCGGTCCCCGCCTCGCTGGTCGAGGGGACGCCGGACGACCTGAAGGCCGATCTGATCGCCCTTCTTGGAAATGCGAACGTCTTCCATAGAGCCATCGATCTTGTGCGGTACGCCTCCGATGCGAGCCCCTACCGGCTCATCCCTAAGATTGTCGTGCTGCCTCGAACGACCGACGACATCGCCAGGCTCTTTCGATACTGCAGAGAGAATGGGAGGCACGCGACATTTCGCGCGGCCGGCACCAGTCTCAACGGTCAGTCACAGTCCGACGACATTCTGATCGACGTGCGCCGTCACTGGTACGGCGCCAAGGTCGAGGAGAATGGCCGCCGGGTTCGCGCGCGCACTGGAACGATCCTTGGCCACGTCAACGCAATGCTCGCGCGATACGGCCGACGACTTGGTCCGGATCCGGCGAGTTCGCACGCGTGCACGATCGCGGGCGTGATCGCCAACAACTCCGGCGGCATGCGCTGCACCGTCCGGAACGACGCATACCAGACCGTCTCAGCGATGACGTTCGTGACGCCGTCCGGCGCCGTCATCGACACCTCGGATCCCGACGCGGAGGCGGCGTTCGAACGCGCCGAACCTGACCTCGCGGCCGGGTTGCTGGAACTCCGCGCAGAGTTGCTTGCCGATCGCGAGCTGGCCGAGCGCGTGCGACAGAAGTATTCGATCCGGAACACCCACGGCTATCGGCTCTGCGCTCTGCTCGACGGCGAGACGCCGCTTCAGATCTTCCGTCGTCTTCTGGTGGGCTCCGAAGGGACGCTGGCGTTCGTCGCCGAGGCGGTGATCGACACCATCCCACTTCCCGGCGTGACCAGCGTCGCCTGGATACCAGTCCCGACCATCGACGAAGCGGTCGGCCTTGTCCCGGGCCTCGTCGCCCTGGGAGCCTCGGCGGTCGAACTAATGGTCGCCCCTGCGCTCACCGCCGCCGGCGAGGCCTTCGCTAAGACCCCGTCTTATTGGCGGACCCTCGATCCGAAGGCCGCGGCCCTCCTCGTGGAGTTCGGTGCGCAGGACATGCCAGCGCTCGAGACTCTGCAGGACAAGGTCATCGAGCTCACGTCCAAAGCCAATCTGATCCATCCCGTTGAGTTCACGAGCGTGGAAGAAGCGATCGAGTTGGCGTGGCACGTCCGCGAAGGTCTACTGGGTCTGATCGGCAAGCACCGCCCGGTGGGCTCGACGCTGATAACCGAGGACGTGTGCTTTCCGCCGGATCGACTGGCCCACGGAGCCAAGGACCTCCAGGAACTCCTCGGCAAGCACGGTTTCATTCCTGGGGTCGCCGGCCACGCGGCCCACGGAAATCTTCACTTCACGCTGGTCGCGGACTTTGGCGATCCGGACGGTCTGAAGCGGTACGCGGCCTTCATGACCGAAGTCGTCGATCTCGTCGTCCGCAAATACAACGGCTCGCTCAAGGCCGAACACGGCACCGGCCTCAACATGGCGCCGTTCCTCGAGTCTGAATGGGGCGCGAAGGCCACGGCCATGATGTGGCGGATCAAGGAGCTTGCTGACCCCAAGGGCATTCTGGGGCCGAACGTGATCCTAACCCGCAACCCAGATCTTCATCTGGAGAACTTGAAGTCGGTGCCGCAGATCGAGAGCGTCACGGACTCTTCCCAGTGCATCGAGTGCGGGTTTTGCGAGCCGGTCTGTCCCAGTCGCAACGTCACCATGACGCCGAGACAACGGATCGTGCTCAGGCGTGAAATGGCCCGCCAGGCGCCGGGATCACCGATGCTGGCCCGGCTGCAGGAAGAGTACCAGTACGACGGGATCGAGACGTGCGCCGGCGATGGCACATGCGCGATCCCCTGTCCGATCGGAATCAACACCGGCGCGCTGATCCGCGAGTTCCGCGCGATGGAGACCTCTCCGACGGCCGACAAGGTCGCGCTGCGGCTCGCCAGGAACTGGAGCACGGTCGAGGGGATGTCTCGAGCCAGCCTGTCGGCCACCCATGCCTTCTCCGCGCTCTTCGGAACGAAGCCGCTCACGGCTTTGACCGGGGCCGCGCGAGCCCTCGCCAATCCCGACCTGATACCCAGCGTGCCGGGGCCGATGCCTCGAGCGGCGCGGCCTCTGCCGTCGACCGAAAGGAGCGAAGCTGCAGCCGTCTATTTTCCTGCCTGCATCAACCAGATGTTTGGCCGCGATCCCGATGGTCCGGCTTCCCCGTCCCTGCCTGAGGCGCTCGTCACACTGTCCAGACGAGCCGGCAAGCCACTGTGGATTGCGCCTGATGTCGCGGGACTATGTTGCGCCACGCCTTGGAAATCGAAAGGCTATCCGCAGGGCCACGAGTTCATGGCCAGGTCTGTCGCCGAGGCCATGCTGCGGTGGAGCGACGGAGGAAAGCTCCCGATCGTTGTCGACGCCGCGTCGTGCACGCTTGGCCTCCGTAGTGATATCGCGCCACTGCTCGAACCCGAGACCAAGACAAAGTACGAGAGCCTGACGATCATCGACTCGATTGCATGGTGTCGCGACCTGCTTCCGGAATTGACGATCCGGCGCAAGCTCGGGCGGATCGCCGTGCACCCAAGCTGCTCCATCACGCACCTGGAACTGGCTGGGGCGCTCAAAGAGATCGCGGCGCATTTGGCGGAGGACGTCGAAGTGCCAATCGGCACGACCTGCTGCGGCACCGCCGGCGACAGAGGCCTCCTGCATCCGGAACTTGTCGTCTCGGCGACCCGCGAGATCAAAGCCGTCCTGGATGCTCATCCCGCCGAGGCCTACGTCTCTGCGAACCGGACCTGCGAGATGGGACTTCGGCAGGCGACCGGGCGGCCGTACGAGTCGTTCGTCTTCCTGCTCGAAGAACTCAGTCGTCCGGAGAACGACTGATCACCCCAAGTCATCGAGAGATCTTCCCGCGGACGGACGCGGAAATGGAGCCACGCCCATGGGATATTCTGGATACACGTGTTTCCAGTTCCGGTTTGATGCCGGGGTCGCCTTCGTCAGCATCGATCATCCGCCGATCAATCTTCTCGACGAGGTTCTGTCGGAGGAGTTTGACAGGCTCGGTAGGGAGCTCGAGGCCGATGAGAGCGTCCGGGTCGTCGTCTTGCAAAGCGCGCTTGCGGAATTCTTCATAGCCCACTCTGGGTTGCGACGGGTTGGAGCCGCATCGAGCACGGTGTCCCAGACGCGCAGCTTTCGTCTTACGCAGATGATCGGCGAGCGCTTCAGGAACATGCCCAAGGTGACCATCGCCAAGGTCGAGGGGCGGGCCCGGGGCGGCGGGAGCGAGATCGCGCTGGCCGCGGACATGTGTTTCGCCGCCGTGGGCAAGGCGATCTTCGGCCAGCCCGAGGTGGCGATCGGGCTTGTTCCAGGCGGCGGCTCAACGCAGCGATTGCCGCGGCTCATGGGTCGCGGACGCGCCCTGGAGGTGCTCCTGGGTTGCAATGATTTCTCGGCGGAGCTGGCCGAGCGTTACGGCTACATCAACCGAGCGTTGCCGGCGGACGAGCTGACGCCTTTTGTCGAGAACCTGGCTCGCCGCATTGCTTCGTTTCCCGCGCACGCAATCGCCCACGCCAAGGCGGCCGTGGACAAGGGCGCATTTGGATCCCTGGCGGAAGGGCTTCTGGTGGAAGCCCATGAGTCCGACTTATGTGTCGCCAGTGAGGTGACGCACGCGCGCGTGAAGCAAGTCCTGGAACTCGGCGCCGAAACCTATGAGAGCGAACTCGAGCTGGACTTCTTGTCGAAACTTACCCCGACAAGATGACCGCGAATGCGCTCGATTTGGCGTAGATTAAAGCTGACAAGCCTCCCGTCCCCTCCCTTAAATTCCGTCATCTCCGGCGCCTACGTGTTCAGTCCGGAGAGATGGCTGACACCTGTTCGAGGACGGAGCTGACAAGTTCGAAACCTTTTCTTGGTCCCGTTTTGGGCCCTTAAAACTCCGTCATCGCCGGGCGAAAGGCCCGGCGACCCATCGATCGGCTGTGCGAGTGTTCGCCGTGGTCGCGCCGGGCGGCGCGGCCACGGCGGACAGTACGACTGCTCGCAGCGGTCACCCCATCGCCTGCAGCCGAACGCTCAACCCTCGCAGGCCCGACTGCGCGTCATGGCCGCGCTCGCGCGCAGCCACGGCTAGCGCTCGCACAGTCGATCAATGGGTGGCCGGCACGAAGGCCGGCCACGACGGAATTTAAGGGAGGAAAGCTTCGGGGAGACGGGGCGCCGAACGTGTCAGTGATGTCCCCGAACACCTCGGAAGGGGACTGGCGAAAGGCTCGAGCCTCCCCAAAAACAACTGTCCCAGAATTCCCCTACGCCGCCACCCGCGTCCTCGCGACGGCGGATAGGATGCCGGCGACGAAGACATCCAGCACCGCGGGCGGAAGGTCATGGCCCACGCCGGGGATGATGATCAGCTCGGCGCCTGGGATGTTCTCGGCGGTGTCGCGGCCGCCCGCCAGCGGGACCAGCGGATCGTCCTCCCCATGCATGACGACCGTCGGAGCGGTGATCGTGCGCAGCTTCGGCCGCCGGTCGGGCGAGGCGAGGATGCCGGCGTACTGCCGCTGGAAGCCGACCGGATAGTGGCAGCGCTTGAAGTCGCCCAGGGACTGAGCGCGCACCTTTTCCGCATCGGGCGGATATTTCCCGGACATCACCTTCGCGCCCTCGACCGCGCTCGCGAGGAAGCCCTCGAGGTCCTTGTTCGGATCGGGCGCAGGCGTGTTGAGCCGCGCCATGGCTTCGGGTTTCGCGGGCGGCAGGCTCGGATTGCCGGTCGACGACATGATCGAGGTCAGCGACAGGGTCCTCTCCGGATAGTTCGCCGCCACAAGCTGAGCGATCATGCCGCCCATCGACGCGCCGACGATGTGCGCGCGCTCGATCCCCAGCGCGTCCAGCAGGCCGGCGGCGTCGGCGGCCATCTCGTCGAGCGTGTAGGCCACGTCGGGCGACTTTCCCGCGCGCAGCGCCCCCACCACTGCCGCCATGTCCGGCGGCCCCGCGGCGTCCAGCTTTTCCGACAGGCCCACGTCACGGTTGTCGTAGGCGATCACCCGGTGGCCGCCGGCGGCCAGCTTGCCGATGAAGTCGGGAGACCAGCGCGTCATCTGCCCGCCCAGCCCCATGATCAGCAGGATCGCCTCGCCATCCTCGAGCCCGTGTGCTTCGTAATAGATGTCGAGCCCGTTCGCCTTCACGTGCGGCATCGTCTCCTCCGACCTCTTTTGTTTCCGTCGATCGAGACTGGGCCGCAGGGCGCCGCTTGTCGAGCGCCGAGCCTCCGTCAAAGCCTGTTCCGGAATGCGCTCTGGCGAGTCAGAGGCATGCGAAGCGTGCCGCCCGGCGGTGGTTTGCGAGCATCGGAGCGGAGCGGCCTTAAGGGCCGTGAGCGCCGAAGCGCAGCAAACCGCCGTCGGATGACCGCCAGAGTAGCATTCCGTCAGTATTTGCTGCCGGCCTGGTAGTATGCGTCGGTCGCGAGGCCGGCGAGGAGGCCAGGCTCGAGCGGAGCCCAGCCCAGCTCGGCGCGGGTCAGCTCCGCCGTGGCCGGCGCGTCGACGCCGAAGAACATGCCAAGGAAGCCGAAGTGCTCGCCGGCCTTTTCCGCGGGCAGGCTCACCACCGGCAGATCGAGGTGGCGGCCGATGGCTCCCGCAATCTCGCGCGTCGGCACGCCTTGGTCGCCCACGGCGTGATAGCGGGCGCCGGGCGAGCCCTTCTCCAGCGCCAGGCGATAGAGGCGCGCCGAGTCCAGTCGGTGCGCCGCCGGCCACCGGTTGGCGCCGTCGCCAATGTAAGCCGCCACGCCGCTCTGGCGCGCGATGTCGATCAGGCGCGGGGTGAAGCCCCGGTCGTCCTTGCTGTGCGTCGTCGGCGAAAGACGGATCGCGGCGCTACGCACGCCCTCCTGGGCCGCAGCCACAACCATGTTCTCCGTCGCGCCGCGACCGGCGTCCGCCGCCACATCGGTCTCGGCCAGGGGCTTTCCGTCAGCCGACCGCAGCAGCAGGAGCCCGGAGCTGGCCACGAACGGCTTGCCCGAGCCCTTCAGCGCCTCCAGCATCGCCTCCACCGCCACGCGCTCGATCTCGATGTTTTCCGCAAAGCGCGAGAAGTCGTGGATGAAGGCGGTGTGGGCGACGCCGTCGCAGGCGCGCGCGCCGGCCGCCAGGCTCTCCGGGTCGATCAGGTCCCCGCGATGAACCTCGACCCCCCGCGCCGCCAGCGCCTTGGCCCCCTCGTCCGTGCGCGCCACCCCCAGCACCGTGTGCCCCGCGCCCAGAAGCTCGTCGATCACCGCCGTGCCGACATAGCCCGTCGCCCCAGTCACCAGGACCCGCATGCTCGCTACTCCAGTTCGAGATGCGCTCATTTTCCCCGACGGAAACCATAGGGGTAAAGTCGGGAGCTTATACGGGTATGAGCTCTAACACCCTGGCGAGGGCGGGGCGCTCCATGACTTCGCCGCTGGAGCCGGTGACACGGACAGCCGGCATCCTGCCGGCCAACCGCTTCTCCGCCTTGCGGCGCCCGCAGACCGTAATCACGCGAACAGCTGTGTCGAGACTCCGAGTGCCGGACCGGCGTGCGCGAGCGTGCGATCGAGCGTGTGCACCGTCACGCCGTGATAGGACGCGATTGCGAGGTGCAGGGCGTCGCCGGCGCGAAGCCCGAGCGTATGCAGGTCGACGAACCTTGCCGCCGTCCGGAAATGGCTTCCGGTCAGTGGAAGCACAGTCAAGCTCTCCAGGACCAGCGTGTTGAACGTCGCAAGCGCCGCCGCCCGCTGAGCGAGGTCGATCTGCTCCGTCCGCAGCTTGATTGCCATGGCGGAGGACAGCTCGGTGATCGTCCAGTCGCTGATCAACAGCTGCCCCGGATCCTGCTCCGCCAGCCAGTCCTGGACCCGCCCGGTCACCGCCTCATTGGAGAGCGCTGCAACGATGAGCGACGTATCCAGGTAGAGCATCAATAGCGATCTTCATCCCGCATCGATCGCACAAGATCCGCGCTGCTCGCGGCCGCGCTCGACAGGCTCGCCGTCAGGGCCACGAGCCGGGCCTTGTCAACCCGCTTGCGAGGTCTGGAGACCGCCGTGAGCCGCGCCACCGCCTTGCCTCGCCGGGTGATGTCGATCGACTCACCGGCTTCGACCCGATCGACCAGTTCGCTCAAATGGGCCTTGGCGTCCGCCAGATTGACCGGGTCCACGTCTCGCTCCTGACCATGTAAGTGGTCATTTAGAGTGACGGAGGTCTCGCGTCCAGCGGCCTGCGGGCCCTGACAAGCCGCGCCGACATAGTGGCGATCCCGCTACAGCTTCGCCACTTTCCCGACCTTGATCGCCTTGACCAGCCACCTGCCTTGCACCCGTTCCAGGGTCATGTCCGAAAAGGAGTGGGCGCCGACGGCATTCTTGTCCACGTCCATCCAAAGGCACTCAAAATAGAGCGTGGCATGATCGCCTGAGACCTTGGCGCGAATGCGCATCGCGGGCGTGTAGCCGATCCAATTGTTCTCGGGCCGAAATGGCGGCGCGACTTGCTCGAAGTAGCTGCGAACCTGTTCTTTCCCCTTGTAGAGCTTGTCCCCGTGCGACGTGTCGATGAGAGATGCATCGTCAGCGTACAGGCTCATCATTAGGTCGAGATCTTTATTGGGGAGAACGCTGCCCGCCTGGTGGAAGATGATTTCGACGTTGCGTACAGCAAGAACATCCGCCGGTCGGCCTACGTCCACGCCGTCATAAGGTGTTGCGGCGAATGCGTGCTGCTCGAGACCGCCAACGAGCAGGGCTAGACCTATAGCCGTACTGAGCACCACTCGTTTCACAATTCTCTACCTGCGAATATTTGTACGATTGAGAACCAACCTTACATTTTCAGTTATATTTTGCAATGCGGGGCGCAACAGCGGGACAGCCAGGGCTGCCAAATGTCAGCTTCGGGAACCGTTCCGGGGCGAATTTCCGTCCGGAGCGGCAGTTGCGAGCGTCAGCTTTTACAACTCTCGGATCGGGCTAGACTTCAGCCGGCGTCGCACCAGCATCGACGCTCGCGCAGCCGTCTCGACCGGGATGATGCGGCAGGGAGGAAGAGGCGATGTCCTATGACTGGCCGGCGATCGTCGCCGATCTGGAACAGCTGCTGAAGCTGCGCGCGATTCCCTTCGGCATGAAGCTGTTCGAGCGCAGGGTCGACATGGAGGCGATCCCGCGCCTGCGCCGGCCCGAGGCGGTTCATACCCTGGACCAGATCGTCGGCCAGGCGGCGCGCCTTGGCTGGACCGTAGGCGTGACGGCGGAAAATCTGGTCGGCGCCCAGTGCCGCGCGGTCGTGGGGCTGGGCGAGGCCAAGACCGACGACTGGCGCTCCGGCCGGCAGATGACCGGGGTCTGGTACGCCACGCAGGAGGACGCCGCCGCGCACCAGGGCGCAATGCACTGCGTGCCCGATGGTCGCTACGAGGCCCTGGTGATCGCGCCCCTTGCTTCGGGGCGGCTCGACCCGCCGGACATCGCCCTGTTCTACGCCACCCCCGGCGCCATGATCTATTTCATCAATGGCCTGCAGTGGTCCGGCTACAAGCGCTTCGACTGGAGCGTCGTGGGCGAGTCGGCCTGCGCCGATTCCTGGGGCCGGGCGCTGGCGACGCGCCAGGCCAGCCTCTCCATCCCCTGCTTCGCCGAGCGCCGCTACGGCGGGGTGCGCGACGAGGAAATGCTGATGGCCGCCCCGCCGGAGGACTTCGTCAAGGCCATCGCCGGCATGCGCGCCCTGGCCAAGAACGGCTTCCGCTACCCCTTCCCCGACTACGGCGTGCAACAGGACGTCCGCGCCGGCATGGCGGCGAGTTACGGGTGAACGATCCGCGCCTCCGCGCCCTCTTTTGGCTACCTTGGCTCGGAGGCCGGCTTTCGCCGCCTTCGCGGAGCGACGTGCGCCGGACTTGCGCAAGCACGGCGTCGGATAGCGCCCCCCTCAAATGGGCTGCGGTTCGCGCCGCAAAGAGCGGTTAATTGCGACGGATTCGAACAATCCTTGTGAGCGGGTATGGCTCACTCTTCGTGGGCTGCGTGATGCGGCGCTCCTCCCAAACTAAGGGCCGCCCATAGCGGCCCTTTTCTTCGGTCCTAAGGACCCTGGGCCGCTCAGACCGCCTCGGCATGGCGTTGCGGCGCACGCGCCAGCAGCGGCCCCAGGCGGTGTCGAATGATCTCCTCGGCCTCCGCCATGATCCTGTCGATCAGCTCGTTCACGGCCGGGACGTCATGGATGAGTCCGACGACCATGCCGCAGGACCAGCCGCCCGCGTCCATCTCGCCCTCCTTCATGATCCTCGGATAGACCCCCGCCACCTCGTCGGCGATATCGCCGAAGGTCACCTTCGCTCCCAGCGCCCGCTCTTTCTCCAACAGCCGTTCGACGCCGGCGTTGGTGAGCACGCGCTCGGTGTTGCGCAGGGGGCGCATGATGAGGCGCGTATCGAGCTCCGTGGCCTCGACCATGGCCAGCTTCACGTTCTCATGCACCGGCGCGTCCTTCGTGGCCACGAAACGCGTGCCCATGTTGACGCCTTCGGCCCCCATCGCGAGCGCCGCCACCAATTGCCTGCCGTTCGCCACGCCGCCGGAGGCGACGAATGGGATGCTCAGCTCCTCCGCCGCGCGCGGCAACAGGATGAAGTTCGGCACGTCGTCCTCGCCTGGGTGGCCGCCGCACTCGAAGCCGTCGACACTCACCGCATCACAGCCGATCGCCTCGGCCTTCAGGGCGTGGCGCACCGAGGTGCATTTGTGGATCACCTTGACGCCCGCCTCCTTGAGGGTGGGCAGCCACTTCTGCGGGTTGTTGCCGGCGGTCTCGACGATCTTCACCCCGCCTTCGATGATCGCCTTCACGAAGCCCGGATAGTCCGGTGGGGTGACGGCAGGCAGAAAGGTCAGGTTCACGCCGAAGGGCTTGTCGGTCATCTCCCGACAGCGGGCGATCTCCCGCGCGAGGTTCTCAGGGGCGCCCTGCGTGAGCCCGGTGATCACGCCCAGGCCTCCGGCGTTAGAGACAGCGGCCGCCATTTCGGCGTAGCCCACCATGTGCATGCCGCCCTGGATGATCGGGTGCTCGATGCCGAAAAGCTCTGTGATGCGCGTTTGCATGATCGTGTCCGTTAGGCCTTCCAGAGGGAATGGGTACTAAAATAGAATTTACCGGACGTCGAGCGATTAAGTTCTTTTTTAGCACTCTAAAATGTGCGATGAGCGCCCTCCTGCGCCTCTGCACGACGGGCGGCTGCGCCCGTGCTAGCACAGAGGAGCCTGCCAACCCTTAGGAAGAACCCATGCGTGAAGCTGTTATCGTCGCCGCAAAGCGGACCCCGATCGGCAAGGCCTACCGAGGCGCATTCAACAACACCTACGGCGCGACCCTTGGCGCCGAAGCGATCCGCGCCGTCGTCGCTGCGGCGGGTGTTGATCCTGCCGAAATCGACGACGTGGCCATGGGCTGCGCGATGCAGCAGGGAACGACGGGAAACAACATCGCTCGCCAGGCGGCTCTGCGCGCCGGCCTGCCGAACACCGTCTCGGGCATGACCATCGATCGCCAATGCAGCTCCGGCCTGATGGGCGTGGCGACCGCCGCGAAATACGTGATCAACGACGGCGCCCCGATGGCGATCGGCGGCGGCCTGGAATCGATCAGCCTGGTCCAGAACCAGAACATGAACAGGTTCATGACCGCCGATCCGTGGCTGAACGAGCACGTCCCGGAGATCTGGACCAGCATGATCGAGACGGCTGAGGTCGTCGCCGAACGATACAAGGTCAGCCGGGAAGCCCAGGACGAATACGCGCTGCAATCCCAGCAGCGGACGGCCCAGGCCCAGACCGAAGGGCGATTTGCGGGCGAGATCATCCCGGTGACCACGGTCATGAAGGTGGTCGTCAACAAGGAGACCGGCGAGACCGCCGACAAAGAGATCACCTTGTCCGCGGACGAGGGCAACCGCCCGCAGACGACGCTGGCCGACCTGCAGAAGCTCGCCCCCGTCTTCAAGGGCGGTCGGTACGCGGCGGAGGGCCGGTTCGTCACCGCCGGCAACGCCAGCCAGCTCTCCGACGGAAGCGCGGCGGTCCTATTGATGGAGCGCAAGGAAGCGGAGCGACGCGGCCTGGAAGCGCTGGGAGCCTACCGTGGCATGGCGGTCGCCGGGTGCGGCCCTGAGGAGATGGGAATCGGGCCGGTCTTCGCCGTGCCCAAGCTGCTCGAACGCAATGGTTTGAAGATCGAGGACATCGACATCTGGGAGCTGAACGAAGCCTTCGCCAGCCAGGTCCTCTACTGTCGCGACACGCTGGGCATCCCCAACGAGAAGCTCAATGTGTCAGGCGGCTCGATCTCCATCGGCCACCCCTACGGCATGACCGGCGCGCGCTGCACGGCGCATGTCCTCTACGAAGGCAAGCGCCGTGGCGCGAAGCTTGGCGTGGTCACCATGTGCATCGGCGGCGGCATGGGCGCCGCCGGCCTCTTCGAGATCTACTGATCGCGACGAAGGCGGAGGGTCAGCCCTCCGCCTTCGCTCCGGTCCTCCCCCGCGGCCTGGTCGCCACCTCGAGACCCGGCGGCGCGTGCTCGGGGCTGCGCGCCCCAGGGCCTACGGAGACCCGCACGTCACGCGGATCGAGCGGCTCGTGGCACTCGGAACAGGTCATCACCGGATCGAACTGGCGGCCGCATTTGAGATGCGTGTGGAGCAGAGGCCGGCCCTTCTTGCCGGCCATGTGGACATCGCCCCAGTGCACGATCGACATCACCACGGGGTAGAGATCCAGACCCTTTTTCGTCAGGCGGTACTCGTACCGTGTCGGGTTCTGCTGGTAGGCCACCTTGGTGAGCACGAAGGCGTCTACGAGTTTGTTGAGCCGATCCGAAAGGATTGGCCGGCCGATGCCGAGCCGCTCCTGAAAATCGTCGAAGCGCCTGACGCGCAGGAAGCAGTCCCGCAGAATCAGGAGAGTCCAGCGGTCGCCGATCACGGACAGGGTCCGCGCCACCGAGCAGGTCTGGTCTTCGAGCTCATTCCACTGCAACGCCGCTCTCCGTGGCTGGCCTCTCCGAATGCCTGGACGATAGATGCCAAAAACGAACTAACATATCAGGAATGGGCGAGAAAATCGCGCCTTCGGGCGCCTGTGCGTCAAAGCCCGATCTGAGGTTCAACACGCGCGGGACGCCCGGAGGTTTGGGACGCCGTCACGAGCAGGCCGGAACGCCTCAGCGCCCAGAAGAACACGAGCAGCCCCAGAGCAAAGGGCGGCGCCCAGAGCAGGCTTCCCTCCGGTCCGACGCCGCCCCCGCTCATCAAGGGGGCGCCCACCGGATGAGAGTTGAACAAATGCCCCTGCATCACATGCCCGCTTTGCGGCGTGCCGTAGAGATAGGATTGCGCCCAGTCCCAGGCCGCGTGAAATCCGATCCCGGCCCACAGCGACCCAGTTAGCCGCAAAAGGAGGCAGTAGAACAGCGCGCGGATCATGACTCCGCTGACGCCCACAAGGGTCTCGCCGGGATTGCCGATATGCCCGACCCCGAAGAACATCGAGACCAGTACCGCGGCAGGCCAGAAACCGATTGCCCGTGTCAAGGTCTTCTGCAGAAAACCGCGGTACATCACTTCTTCGCCTACGCCAACCATGAGGAAAACGAGCAGCCAGGCCAGGCCGTGTCCAAGTATCGGCAATCCCTCGAGGGCCCGTCCGTCGAAGGCGAGAAGGCGGCCCGCAAAGAGCAGGCCGACCACCAGCGAAAGGCAAAACAGACCGCCGACCCATCCGGCGAGCAGTTTGGCGATTGGGCGATGTCCGGTCAGACCATAATACGACCAAACGGCACGGCCCTCGATGCGCCCGGTGATCGTCATCGCCCCAACAATAAAGGCGAGTTGCACCGCCTCGATAAGCAGCGCATCGCCCGGCGAAATGTCTGCGACGAACAGTGACGGGTAGTAATGCTGTACAATGACACGGATCAGATCTAACGGCGTCAGCAACGTAAGGAAAATCAGCAGGCTCCAGCCAGCCCGAAGTCCCTGAGATCCAATAAAGATCCAGCGCAATCTGGAATTGGGTTCAACATCGAGATGCGTCATCGACACCCCCCCGCACAGCGGCCTCTCAACCCCGCGCCTGACCCTCCGGCGTCGCCCGCTGGAAGGCCTCTGTCGCTTCGCACCGGCTCAGAATGCGCTCCACCGTGGGCGCGTCCCTGAGGACGAACCCTCCCGCCTTGCCGAGCGTGAACAGGCTGGTCAGGCAAATGTCCGCAAGGGTGACCTCATCGCCGTGGCAGAAGGCGCCGGTCTCGCTGTCACGCGCCAGGCGGGTCTCGATCGCCTGGGCGGCCCGCGCCATCCAGTGACTGGACCACGCACGTCCCGCCTCCTCGTCGAATCCGTGCTCTCTCAGATAGGCCCGCACCCGCGGCACGAGCAACGGATGGGTGTCGCTCACGATGACAGCGCAGAGCGAACGCACCCGCGCCCGCGCCCGCGGGTCGCGCGGCAAGAGGGGCGGGTCAGGCCAGCGCTCTTCCAGATATTCGAGGATGGCCATCGACTGGGTGAGCGCCGGCTGGTCGCCTTCCACGAGCGCGGGAACGGCGCCTTCCGGATTGATGGCGAGGTACTCGGGCTTGAACTGATCGCCGGCGAGGACATCGAGCGGGATCTCCCGGGCGGAGAGGCCCTTCAGGGCCAGCGCCACACGCACCCGGTACGACGCCATCGACCGCCAGAAGCCGTAAAATGTGAGCGGTGGGTTCGGCATCGTCGGTCACCATTTCTCGAGCCAGGGGCGAAGCGCCACTTCGAACGCCCAGGTTCTCGAGGGTCGCGTCAGCTCTTTGCCTGCGCCGCCACCCGGCATACTCCGCCCGCCCCCTCAAAGGTTGAGTTTGGTCCCAATTGGGACAATCATCACGAATTCATCCCAAGGGAGGCTGTTATGCGCATGCCATTTCGAGGGGCCGCTACGGTTGTGGCCATCGCCTTTGCCGCGCTCGCGGGCGCCGCAAACGCAACGACGTTCACATTCCAATTCGACAACAGCGGCGGGGGTCCGGACGGCACGATCGGAACGCCGATCGTCGGATCGGGGACGTTCACCACCTCGGCGGTTCTTACGCCGGGCCTGTATGCGCTGCAGTCGCTCCCCGACTATTCGATGAGCTATTCCTTCGTGAACGGGGACTCTTTCTCGACCGGCGATATCGCCACGCCGCTCGACGGCGTAGCCCTCGACGTGACCAGCTTCGGCTCGGGCCTGAGGATGGTCTGGACGGAGGTCCCGGGCAGTCCGGATGCGGATGGCGGCCCCCAGGCCGGCTCGCTCGATCTCGACAACACAGCGGCCCTGACGTTCGAGCCGACCTATTTTGGCGGGCACAATCTCTACCAGATCGTAGGCGTATATTTCGGGAATTATCTCGCCCTCAACGGCGTCGTTCCTGAGCCCGCGACCTGGGCGATGATGGTTCTCGGCCTGGGAATGATCGGGTCTTTCGCTCGCCGCCGACGCGCGAGCGTGGCCGCCGCGACCTGATCCTCCTCCGCGACCTGTCCTCCGAAGCCCATCGGGCGAAGGAGGATCACCACTTCTCGAGCCAGGGGCGAAGCACGACCTCAAACGCCCAGGTCGACCTGTGTTGCCTGTGGATCTGCAGGTAGACCTCGGCGATGCGGTCGGGGTCCGCCAGGTTGTCATCGACCGCCGCGCCGGCGAGACGGTGGGCGCGCGTCCCATCTTCCTGGGTCCAGCCGATCGCCGCGTCGATCGGGACCTGGGCGACGTGGATGGCTTGCGGATCCAGTTCCCGCGCCAGGCTCTGCGCAAGGCCGGCCTTGGCGTGACAGGCCATCGCGAAGGCGCCGCTCTGGGGGTAGCCCTTGAGCGCGGCGCTGGCGTTGGTGAAGATGATCGTACCCTTGGCGCCATTAGGGCCGGGCTCGTTTTCGAGCATGCGACGGGCGGCCTGCTGGGCGACGAGGAAGGCGCTGAACGCCGAATTGCGCAGGGTGTCGAACACCATGGCCGGCTCGACGTCCGTGGCGGGTCTACGGAATATCCCGGGGACACGGCCATCGATGTTGTGGACCACCAGTGACGGGGAACCGAGGTCCCGGCCGAGAGTCTCAAACAGCGTTTCGACCTGGCCGGGCAAGGTGGCGTCGCAGGCGTAGCGGAGGACGCCATGCGAAGCTTCGAGACGTTCCAGCACCGGTTTGTCCGGAGTCCTGGCGGCGATCGCCACGCGCATTCCGCTCTGTGCGAACAATCTCGCGCAACTGGCGCTGATCCCGGGACCGCCCCCGACGATCAGCGCGACCTCGCCCCTCTCCGGTCCTGGCATGGCGACTTCCTCTTCTTGACGAGTGAATGCTGATATCCAACCCACCTGAGGTATGGTTCCAAGCCGGCTTTTTCACGAGCCCCTGTGAGGATTGCTGAGGGTTCGCTTCCTTCTGTCCCGTCATCCCGGACGCAGGGCGCGACGCGCCCAGCGATCCGGGACCCAGCCGCGAACACCTCGCCGCCAGGCTGTGGGTGCTGGGTCCCGGATCTTCGCGCTTTGCGAGCGCTTCGTCCGGGATGACGGGGTTTCAGTAGCCCTCCATTCCCGAAACATCCCCGCAGGCGTAAGCCTCGGCTCGAAACATCATGGGGACGGAAACAACATGACCAGCGCGTTTAGGGACGGCCTCCTGGCCGGCAAGACGGCCTTCGTCGCCGGCGGCACCAGCGGCATTAACCTCGGCATCGCAAAGCGCTTCGGCGAGCTGGGCGCGAGGGTGGCGGTGGTCGGCCGCAATCCGGAAAAGGCGACGAACGCTGCGGCGCAGATCGGCAAGGACGCCCTGGGACTCTCCGCCGACGTCCGCGACTATGGCGCCATCCGCGGGGCGCTGGAGCACGTCGCCTCCGAGTTCGGCAAGCTGGATATCGTCGTGTCCGGTGCGGCCGGCAACTTCCTGGCGCCGGCCGTCGGGATGTCGGCCAACGCCTTCCGAACTGTCGTCGACATCGACCTGAACGGCACCTTCAACGTCTTCCGCGCCTGCCACGATCTGTTGAACACGCCCGGCGCCTCGCTCATCGCCATCACCGCGCCCCAGGCGGTGAACGCCTCGACCTTGCAGATCCATGCCTGCGCGGCCAAGGCGGGCATCAACCAGGCAATCCGGGTGCTGGCCCTGGAGTGGGGCCCCGACATCCGCGTCAACGGCATCTCCCCTGGCCCGATCGCCGGCACAGAGGGGATGAGCCGCCTGGCCCCCGGCGCGCCGGCCGATGGCGGGCGACAGGAACGCATCGCCTTGAAGCGCTGGGGCCAGATCGAGGAGGTGGCAGAATGCGCCGTCTTCCTTTCCAGCCCGTCGGCCTCTTACGTGACCGGCGCCATCCTCGATTGCGACGGCGGAACCTCGCTCGGCGACGCGACGCTCCGCACCATGCCGGCGCGGGCGTAGAGCAACATTCAGTCGCGATCGATCCTCGCGGCGAAGCAACCACGCGCCGCGTTGTGGGCGTGCAGATAACGGGTCTTGGTATTTTGCAGCAGACGCAGAACGCAGGCCTCGACTTCGGCGCCCGCAACGACATCCGCATCGATCATCATGTCTTCCGCATCGAACGCACGGAGGGAGATCGCCTTGCGCACCGAAAGTACAGTCGGGATCTCGTCGAGGAAGGTGCGCGCCGCCGTGGCGGACTCGTTGACGAAGATCGCGTGCCGGCCGCGATAGGGCGTGTCGGCGGGCTGATACTCATGGTTCAACAACAGCAGGGTATCGCCCACAGCGGCGTCTTCGAGCAGCACGCGGCAGGGAAATCCCACGGGTGCGTCTGAAGTCATGCGCACGACGTGACGCCGGGCGAGGTCTTCGTCGGGCAGCCCGAACAGCGGCAGGAACGGTTCGACAGGAAGGCCGGTGATCGAAAAGGTCATGGCAGACTCCTGATGTGGAGTTGTTGGACGTCGGCGAGTTCTGGCGGGCGGGAACCCGCGCCAGGGCTCAGGCCGCGTCGTGGAAGACGACGCCGAGGGTGTGTCGCGCGCCGGAGCGCACGCGGCTGACGCCGTGGCGAAGGTTGACCCGGTAGACTCCTCGACCGCCGTGAACGGGACGGTGATGGACCGCGAAGACCAATGCGTCCCCCTGTGTCAGAGGCGCGACCTCCGCGCGTGACTGCATGCGTGGCCGCTGTTCGGTGACCACGAACTCACCGCCGGTGAACTCGTCGCCCGGTCTCGACAGCAGGATGGCGACCTGCAGCGGGAACACGTGTTCCCCATAGAGGTCCTGATGCAGGCAATTGTAGTCGCCAGGTCCGTACTTCAGCAGCAGGGCTGTCGGCCGACACTGGCCCGCGGCGTGGCAGCGCTCCAGGAAGTCGCTGTGCGCGGCAGGGAACCGTGCGTCCAATCCCATCGCTGCATTCCATCGATTGGCCGTGGGGACGAGCCAGGGATAGAGCGCGGTCCGAAGGCGCTGCACGAAGTCCGGCAGCGGGTAGGCGAAGTACTTGTACTCGCCGCGCCCGAACCCGTGGCGGGCCATCACCACCTGGCTGCGGAAGCGGTCTGCCTCTGGATAGAGATCGGTGATCGCCGCGCATTCGCTCGCGGTGAGCAGGCCCGGGATCAGTGCGACGCCCCCGCCGTCGAGATCGCGCTCGAGGCGTGGCCAATCGAGATCCGCGATGCGCGCCTCGATTGCGGGGAGATCGCAGCGGGTCAGCGCGTTCACGCGGCCCGCTCCCGTTCCAAGAGGGCGCGCTTGCGCTCGACACCCCAGGCATAGCCCGAGAGGGCGCCGTCGGTGCGCACCACGCGATGACAGGGAATGGCCACGGCCAGCCTGTTGGCTGCACAGGCCTGGGCCACCGCGCGAACAGCGCTCGGCGCGCCGATCCGCTCGGCGATTTCGGCATAGCTGGCCGTTTCGCCGGCGCGGATCTTGCGCAGGGCTTCCCAGACACGCTGCTGGAACGCCGTGCCCTGGATATCCAGCGGCAGGTCGGCGGCCAGATCTGGATGTTCGACCAGGCCGACCACCTGGGCGACGAGCCCCTCGAAGCCCGGATCGGCGCCGACCAGTTCGGCGCGCGGGAAGCGATCCTGCAGGTCCCGCGCCAGGGCGGCGGGATCATCGCCCAGCAGGATCGCGCAGACGCCCTTGTCGGTGGTCGCCACCAGGATCGCGCCCAGAGAACACTCTCCGATTGCGAAGTGGATCGTCGTGCGATCGCCGCCCTTGCGGAACCGCGTCGGGGTCATCCCCAGCACGCTGGCGGACTGCTCGTAGAAGCGGCCGCCGGAGTTGAAGCCGGCGTCGTAGATCGCCTCGGTCACCGTGCCGGATCCAACCAGGCCTTCGCGCACGCGCCGGCTGCGCTCTGCGCTGGCGTACGCCTTGGGCGTCACACCGACCACCGCTTTAAAGACACGGTGAAAGTGATGCTGGCTCAGGCCCGCGCCCTGCGCGAGAGCGGACAGGGAAGGCGGGGTCTCCGCCGCCTCGATCGCCCGGCAGGCCTGGGCGACCAGCTCGGCGTAGCGCTCGCCTGGCGAGGCCTCGGTCGGCTTGCACCGCTTGCAGGGCCGAAAGCCGGCGGCCTGCGCCTCCGCGGGTGTCGCAAAGAACGACACATTCTCACGATTGGGCAGGCGCGCCGCGCAGGAGGGCCGACAGAAGACGCCGGTCGTCCGCACCGAATAGTAGAAACTGCCGTCGGCCTTGCTGTCACGATCGACGACGGCCTGCCAGCGGGCGGCTTCGGTCGGGATTGTACTTTGGCTCAACATCGAACCCTCCATCACATGTCGACCGAAGGATTAGCCGCCTCGCCGCCGTCTCGAACTCCGTCTCTTGCGGTCGAATTCGATTGATGTGTCGGACCAGGTCAGTTCACCCGATCCCCGCCTCCTGCAGGGCCGCCTCCCTGGCCCACTTGTAGTCGGCCTTGCCGTTGGCGGCGCGGCGCACGGTGTCGACGACGATCAGCCGGCGCGGGAGCTTGTAGCCGGCGATCCGCCCACGGACGAAGGTGAGCAGCTCGTCCTCGTCGATCTCGCGGCCCGGCCTGGGTGAAATGACGGCGGTGACCCGTTCGCCGAAGCGCTCGTCCGGCACGCCCACGACCAGGGCGTCCCAGACGCTGTCGTGTGCCTTGAGCGCCTCCTCCACCTCTTCGGGGAAGACCTTCTCGCCGCCCGTATTGATGCATACCGAGCCACGGCCGAGCAGGACGAGCGAGCCGTCGGCCGCCACCTTGGCGAAGTCGCCGGGAAAGGAATAGCGCTGGCCGCGGATGGTGCGGAACGTGCGCGCGCTCTTCTCCGGGTCCTTGTAGTAGCCGATCGGCGCAAAGCCGCCGTTGGCGATCATGCCGACCTCGTCCGATCCCGGCTGCACCTCCTCGTCGCGATCGTTGAACACCTTGGTGGTCGGGTTGCGCGCGAAGCGGGCAGTCTCGCCGGGCGGCGCGGCGCGGGAGACGACGCTGGAGCCGATGCTGCCCTCGGTCGAGCCCATGGCGTCGAGGATGGTGAGGTCGGCGAACTCCAGCAGGCCGCGCTTGACCTCGGTGGACAGCATCACCCCTGAGGACAGGATCTGCGTGAGCGACGAGAGATCATAGGGCCTGCCCTCCGCCTGCGCCTCCCTCAGCGCCACGAGCATGGGCTTGGCGAAGGCGTCGCCCACGATGGAGACGGTGGTCACCCGCTCCTCTTCGATCAGGCGCCAGAGCGCGTGAGGGTCGAAGTGCTCGTTGCGGAAGGTCACCGCGGCGCCGCCGAAGAAGTGGGCGATGAAGACGCCCAGCCACAGGCCGGTGCCGTGCATCAGCGGGCAGGCGGCCAGGCTTACCGGCGTCGCTCCCGCCTCGTGCGCGGCCCGGATCGCCGCTGCGAGCGCCTCGCCCGTGGGCGGCGCGTCGGGACCCAGCACCGCGGCCGCCAGGCCCCGGGTGAAGTCCCCCTGGCGGTACATCACCCCCTTGGGCATGCCGGTCGTGCCGCCCGTGTAGAGCATGTAGACGTCGTCTTCGCTGGGTTCGAGCGGCGCCAGGCGCGCGTGGCTGGCGATCAGGGTCTCCAAGTCCAGGGCCCCCGGCAGCTCGCCGCCGGACCCGTCGTCGATGCGCACGAACAGCTTCAGCTTGGGCAGGCGCTCGCGGATAGCTGCCAGGCGCGGGGCAAACTGGGCGTCGAAGACCACCGCCTCGGCGTCGGCGTTCTCGAGCAGATAGATCAGCTCGTGCTCGACATAGCGGTAGTTGACGTTCACCGGCACGGCCCGGGCCTTGAACACGCCGAACTGGGCCTCGAGGTACTCGTTGGAGTTGTAGCCGTAGAGGCCGACCTTGGCGCCCGGCCCAACGCCGGCGGCGACCAGCGCCTGGGCGATGCGCGCGGCGCGATCCTCGTACGCGCGCCAGGTTCGTCGGGTCTCGCCATTGATCAGCGCCAGGCTGTCGGGCGCCAGGGCGGCGACCATCTCGAAGATGTCGGCAAAGCACCATTTCATGGTCGCAGCCCTCCCTTGTTTGGCTCGCCCGGGCGCTGGCTCGCGCCACCAGCCTAGAACAGCGTCGGCTGAAGTTCGACGGGCGAGAGCCGCCGCACGGCGCTCGGCGGACTTCCCCGGAGCTTGACCCTCATCCAACAAGCTGGACGAATGTGGACCGCAGAACATTTGAAGCTGGTGAGGGCTGAGATCGTGATCCTTGGGCGTCCCGCCATCGCTCCGGCCACAGTGGACGAGGCGACGCTCTTGGGGAGAGGGAGCGTCCGAGCTTCACGGCCTAAGCCTGGGCGAGTGCGGCGACCGCGCAAGAGCGGGGCGGGGCCAGCGGCCAAAGCGTCCGCGGGCGGCGGAGCCAACAAAGGCCTTTGCGGTTTCGCGATGATCGTCGATCGAAATTTCCGCTTCACAGAGATGACCCCGGAAGCGGCGGCCTGGTGTGGGGGAACAGCGGCCGAGTTCATCGGAGAGGACGCGCGAGTGCGTTGCCCTTCGCCTGCCTCGTTCGTCGAGGCGGTCGAGAGCGCGCTGACCAACGGCATGGTCTCCTGGCTCGAGTACGAATCGCTGATCGTCCCAGGCCGGTGGGTCGAGGCCGACATCGAGCCTCTGACAGGCGGCGGCGCGTGCGTTCGCATCCGGGACATCACCTCGCGGGTGCTGGCGAACAACCGCTCAAAGAGCGACTAGCAGCGGTCCGGCGGCCCGTGATGTCCTCCGCGACGATGATACGCAACGGCCTGCCCGACTATCGCCGCGCTCTGGACCCCGCGGACGCCGATGCGTTCGGCCTTGCGGCGACCGCAGACATCGAGCGCTTCCTCGCCGGTCGCAACGATCACGCGCCGACGCCGCTTGCCGCCCTGCCGGCCTTGGCGAACGAACTCGGCGTTGGCGCCATCCACATCAAGGACGAAGGCAAGCGCCTGGGCCTTGGCAGCTTCAAGGCGCTCGGCGGCGCCTATGCTGTGATCCGCCTTGCGGTCGATGCGGCGGCGCAGGCGCTCGGGCGCCCGGTCGATATCGGCGAGTGGCGGGATCCGGAGGTCGCCAGGGCTGCGGCGAACATCACGTTCGCCTGCGCGACCGACGGCAATCACGGCCGGTCCGTCGCGCAGGGGGCGCAGCTGGTCGGCGCGCAATGCGTGATCTTCGTCCACGCCGGCGTCAGCGAGGCCCGCTGCGAGGCGATCGCCCGCTTTGACGCCAGGATCGTCCGCGTCGAAGGCGACTACGACGATTCCGTCGCGCAGGCGGCGCGCGCAGCCGAGGCGAATGGCTGGACCGTCGTCTCCGACACCTCCTGGCCCGGTTATGAGCGTATTCCGCGTCTCGTCATGCAGGGCTATGCCGTGCTGCTGAGGGAGGCGCTGGAAGAGATCCGCGCGCCGCCGACCCATGTCTTCATCCAGGCCGGCGTCGGCGGGATCGCCGCGACGCTCGCCGCCCACTTCTCGCTGGCCTTCGGCGAGACGCGCCCCTTCCTCACCGTGGTCGAACCGTCCCGCGCCGCCTGCGTGTTCGAAAGCGCCCGGGCCGGCCGTCCGGTCAAGATCGCCCGTGGCCCCTCGACCGTGATGGCGATGCTCGAATGCCATGAGCCCTCGCCGGTCGCCTGGCGCATCCTCGCGCGCGCGGCGGACGCCTTCATGACGGTGGATGAAGAGGACGCCGTCGCGGTGATGAGGCGCCTGGCGTTTCCGCGGGGCGGCGACCCCGCCATCGTCGCAGGCGAGAGCGGCGGCGCCGGGCTTGCCGGCCTGATCAAGGTGGCGAACGATCCGGCGTTGCGGGAGCAGATCGCTCTTGGCCCCGACGCGCGCGTCTTCCTCGTCAACACTGAGGGCGCGACCGATCCGGCGCTCTATGAGACGCTGGTGGGCGTGGCTCCGGAAAGGATCTGAGCGATGGGCGACTGGCAGGCCCTTCAGCGCGGGATGATGGCGTGGCGCCATGAGCTGCACGCCCATCCCGAGTTCGGCTTCGAGACGACGCGGACGGCGGCCTTCGTCGCCGACAAGCTCCGCGCCTTCGGCATGGACGAGGTGGTCGAGGGCGTCGGCGGCGTTGGCGTCGTCGCGACACTGAAACGCGGCCGGTCCAACCGCGCGATCGCGCTTCGGGCCGACATGGACGCGCTGCGCATCACCGAACAGGGCGCGCACAACCATTGTTCGACAACTCCCGGCCTCATGCACGCCTGCGGCCATGACGGGCACACCGCCATGCTGCTCGGCGCGGCCAAGGTTCTGGCGGAGGACGGCGGGTTCGATGGCGCCGTGCGCTTCGTGTTTCAGCCCGCCGAGGAATGGGGCAAGGGCGCGCTCGCCATGATCGAGGACGGGCTCCTCGAACGCTTCCCCTTCGAGGAGATCTACGGGCTGCACAACATGCCCGGCTATCCGGCAGGGGAGTTCCGCACGCGGGCGGGTGCAGCGATGTCGGCGGAGGACAATTTCGAGATTGTCCTCAAGGGCGTCGGCGGTCACGCCTCGGCCCCGCATGCGGGTCGCGAAACCATGGTCGCGGGCGCGGCGCTGGTGCTGAACCTCCAGACGATCGTCTCGCGCCGGCTGGACCCGACGCAGGCGGCGGTGCTCTCCGTCACCGAGTTCATCACCGACGGCGCCCGCAACATCCTGCCTGGAACGGCGACGATCCGCGGCGACGTGCGCAGCTTCAACAGCGCGGTGAGCGGGGAGGTCGAGGCGCAGATGCGCAGGATCGCCGAGGGGATCGCGCTCACCTACAACGTCTCGGCCAAGGTCGACTACACGCGCGAGTTCGTCCCCCTCATCAACGATGCGGTCTGCACTGAGGCGGCGCTGGCGGCGGCGCGCCGGTGCCTTGGAGAGGCGCGCGTCGCGGTCGCCGCCCAGCCGATCACGGCGTCGGAGGACTTTGCGCAGTTCCTGGCCCACGTCCCCGGCTGCTTCGCCTTCATCGGCAATGGGGTCGATACGCCGCCGTTGCACAATCCAAGCTATGATTTCGACGACGCCATCCTGCTGGACGGCGCCAAATTCTTCGCGGAGATCGCGCGCTCGCAGCTTCCGGCGGGTGGCGCTTAAGTCACGGCGCGGGGCTGAGGGGGAGGGGCTGTGAATTTATTCAGAGCGCTCCTTATTCTTAAAACCGTCATGGCCGGCCGTCAGTGCCGGCCACCCATCGAACGACTGTGCGAGCGCTCGCAGTGGCCGCGCAGCCGCGCGGCCATTCCCGGGGTCCGCCAAGCTAAACCATGGGTCGCCGGCACTGACGGCCGGCGATGACGGAGATCAAAGGGGAGACCCGTCGAACAGACGGGCAAGGGTTAATTCACACCTCCTCCTCGCCCCCAGACCCCCCAGCGTCACCAGGGAATGGTTTCGCCTTCCCAGCGGGTGAAGGTCCCCGTCGGGCTGCCCGGACTCAGCAGGGCGACGCGCACCGCTTCACGCGCGCCTTGTTCGACGGTGTCGTTTCCCCGAAACGCGTTGAGGTTCGTCCGGGTATAGCCTGGCGAGACCGCGCAGACCCGGATCCCCTCCGGCTCCAGTTCGAGGGCCATGGCGAGCGTCAGGGCGTTGAGCGCCGTCTTCGACGCCGGATAGACCGGGCCGAAGATCCCGCGATGGGGGTACGCCGGGTTCATGTTCGTGGTCAGCGAGCCGACGCCGCTCGAGACGTTGACGATGCGCGCGCCGGGGGTCGCCTTCAGGATCGGCAGCATGGCCTGATAGACGGCCAGCACGCCAAAGACGTTGGTGTCCCAGACCGCCCGCATCTCATCGAGAGAGACGTTGCTCGGACGCACGGTCTTTGCGTAGTCCTCGACGCTCTGCCCCTGCGGCTTGCTCGTGTTCGAGATGGCCGCGTTCTGGATCAACACGTCGAGGCGGCCAAATTCAGCGCGCACACGCTCGGCCGCAGCGTCGATCGAGGCGGTGTCGGTCACGTCGAGCTGCAGCGCGTGAGCCTCCGGGCCTGCCTCCCTGGCGGCGGCCTCGCCGCGCTCGAGGTTGCGTGACCCGATCAGCACGATGAAACCGTGCGTCACGAGGTCCTTGGCGATCTGAAGCCCGATGCCTTGGTTGGCGCCGGTGACGAGGGCCACTGGTTTATCCTGCATGGGAATCTCCTTCGGTTCTTGAAAGACCCGTCCGGCGCGGCTACGTGGTCAGGCGGATCACTGTTCCGGATAAATGCGGATCAATGTTCCGTTTCGCAAGGGCGCCGTGACCCAAGACACCGAAGATCGTGATCGTGCGCTGACGCCCGGCCGGCCGGCGCGGCCCCTGCGCGCCGACGCCCAACGGAGCCTCGACGCCCTCCTTCTCGCCGCGAAGGCGGTGTTCGCGACCTCGGGCGTGGACGCCCCGGTGCGGGAGATCGCGGACAGGGCCGGCGTTGGTCTGGGCACGCTCTACCGCCACTTTCCGCAGCGCGCCGACCTTATCGCCGCCGTCTTCCGCCGCGAGATCGACGCTTGCGCCGACCTCGCGCCCGTGCTGGCGCAGGAGAACGAACCGTTCGAGGCGCTGGCGAACTGGATCCGCCGATACGCGGCGTTCGTCGCGACCAAGCGTGGGCTGGCCAGTGCGCTGCACTCGGGCGATCCGACGTTCGACACCTTGCCGGCGCACTTCGACCAGCGTCTGCGGCCCGCCCTTCGCATGCTGCTCGACGCCGCGGTCAAGGCGGGCGCCGTTCGCTCGGATGTCGACGCCGACGAGCTTCTGGGCGCGGTGGGGAGCCTTGGCATGTCGGGCCAGAATGCCGATCCAGGCCGCGCGGAACGGATGGTCGCGCTCCTGGTCGACGGCCTGCGCTACGGCGCCAACCCTTCATAGGTGGCGCAGTCTTTCAGCTCACCGGCGACGGGGGCCCGGACCGCCGGCGTCCTGCCGGCCAACAGACTCTCCGCTCCCAGAAACGTAAAGTCCGCGCTTACTTTCCGTCTGCTTCTATCACCGTCATGGCTGTGCCGGCGCCGCCGCCGCTGATGCTGCCGTCGGTGGCCAGCATGGTTGCTCCGGGTGTCAGCACGTCACGCACCAGCTTCAGGTACTTCGGCGAGATTTCCAGTTCGTCCGAGTGCAGGAGTTCGAACGCGTCCCGGGTCTTGGCCTCCTGACCTGGGACATCGAGGTAGATCCATTGGGTGTGGCC
>DASXGQ010000108.1:0-2437 GCA_036488995.1 Caulobacteraceae bacterium | reverse complement strand
AGCCTGGTCGGCAACGGCGCCGCCAGCGTCCATGGGAAGGCTCACCCGAACTATCTCAAGATGGTCCTGGACTGGCAGGCGAAGGCCGACGTCCACGTCCAGGGCGACATCGGCCACGTGCCGGGCACGATCGTCCACGGCTTCCACGGCTGGAAGCCCGACCGGAACTACGTCGGGCGCTGGAGCATCCTCACGGACAACGCCTACGACCCGGAGACGGACGTCGTTAAGGACAGCCAAGGCATGCTGCGCCTGACGGCCGCTAAACCCGCCCTTCGGGATGGCCTACGCCGCTACTTCCGCCAACGCTTCGAGGACGCCGGCCGCAAGTCCTGGCCAGTCTGACGCATGGCGACGATCAGCGTCCGATCGAACATCAAGGAGTTGTCTCGAGGCCTGCACGGCCTCGCCCGCGAGCAGATCCCGTTCGCGACGGCGCTCATGCTCACCGACCTCGCCTCGAAGGTGGCGAAGGGCGAGACCCAGGGCATGGAGTCGACCTTCGACCGCCCGACGCCTTTCACGCTGAAGGGCATGGGAGTGAAGGCCGCCAAGAAGTCCGACCTGACCGCCTCGGTCTTCGTGAAGGACGCCCAGGCGCGTTACCTCGAGCCCTACCTGAAGCCAGGCGGCGGCGTGCAGGTCCTCGGCAAAAACCGCGTCATCTTGATGCCGATCGACGTGGCGAGAAACCAGTACGGCAACATCCCGCGCGGCCAGCTCCGCCAGCTCAAAGGGCGTTCGGACATCTTCATCGGTTCGGTGAAGACGAAATCGGGCGAGATCTATGGCGTCTGGCAGCGGCCCACCCGACCCGACGTCGGCCGGCACGGTCGCAAGGGCAGGGCGGTCAACACCAGCGGCCACCTGCAGCTGCTCGTCCGCTTCACAGCGCCTGCCCAGGTCGGCCACAACCTGGGCTACGAAGGCCGCGCTCAGAAGGTCATCGACGACCAGGCAGCCAAGTCCTGGGACGCGGCCATCACGAAGGCTCTGGCGACAGCGCGTTGAGGAACACATGCCCCACGAACAACAGGTGCGTATCGAAGCCCTCAAGGTCCTGGCGTCGCTGACGCACGAAAGAGTTGAACCCGCCGGTTGGCTCCGGATGGCAGAGGTCATCGAAGCCTTCATCCTTAGGGGCCGGAAGCATGCCGTCGACCGGCTGAGCGCCGTCGAGCAGGAAGTCGAGGCCGTTAGGGTCTGACGGGTCCTTCCGCGACCCTCAAAAGCCGCGGGGAATTTCGCGGCGCGTTGTGCGCCCAGCTACGGGTGCAAAAAGTTTGTCCGCAGGGCTTTCGATCCGCGAGTTTGCGCGGCGTGAGGGCTGCAACGACAAACTTGTCAGGCGCGCTATACAGTACGGGCGTCTCGCTACACTTGAAGATGGATCTTTAGACGAAGCTCTCGTCGGCACAGGCTGGCGCAAGAGCAATCGGCGGGCTGCGGACACCGCGTCCGCGGACACTGCGGACAAACCTGCGGACACCCAGCGCGCGGACACTGCGGACATCCCTGCGGCGGCCGGCCCTGCGGACATCCCCGATCTGGCGCTCGAGGACCTGCTAAGCGGCCGCGGCTCGATGGCTCAGGCCGAGCTCGCGAAGATGCAGGCGCTGGCAGCACGCCAGCAGATCGCCGCCCGCAAGGCCGCCGGCGAGCTGGTGGACGCGGATCTCGCCGAGCGGGTGCTGTTCGAGGAGGCGCGGCGCTACCGCGACGCCTGGGTCAATTGGCCGAGCAAGGTTGGACCGCTGATCGCCGCGGACCTCGGTCTCACGCCGGAGGCGGTGCTCGAGGTCCTCAGCCGGCATGTCCACCAGCAGCTCGAGGAGCTCGGCGAACCCGACGGTGAGTTCGCCGGAGGAGAGACTTCGTAAGGCTTTCCGCAGGGGCGCGACGCCGCCGCCGCGGATATCGATCCCCGACTGGGCCGACCGCTTCCGCCGCCACGGCAAGGGGGCCGGATCCACGGCGGGCGCCTGGCGCACCTCCCGCGTCGAGGTCTCGCGCGGCCCGATGCTCGCGGCGACGGAGCCGGGCGTCCACGTCATCACGGCCATGGTGGCCACCCAGCTGCTCAAGACGAGCCTGCTGGAGAACGTCTTCGGCTATCACGCCCACCTGGATCCTTGCCCGATCCTGCTGGTGCAGCCCAAGGAGGACGCCGCCGAGGCGTTCAGCAAGGAGCGCGTCCAGCCGCTGATCGCCGCGACGCCGGCGCTCCGCGAGATCATCGGTTCGAGCAAGACCCGCAAGGCGGAGTCGACGCTCACCTACAAGGCGTTCCCCGGGGGCTTTCTCGCCCTCGTCGGCGCCGGCAGCCCCGATAACCTGGCCCGCAGGCCGGTCCGCATCGTCCTCTACGACGAGATCGACAAGTACAGCGTCACCAAGGAGGGCGACCCGCTCGACCTGGGCGACGAGCGCACCGCAA
>DASXGQ010000099.1:0-11620 GCA_036488995.1 Caulobacteraceae bacterium | reverse complement strand
ATCGCCCGTGGCGACACGGCCGCCCAGGAGGCCAAAACCTTCATCGCCGGCTGCCTGCGCGACGAGGCGCCCGACGTGCTGCGCCAGGTCTACACGGCCCTGCGCATGTGGACCTGGAAGGCGCTGATGTCGCGCCGCACCGACGCCGACCTGGACGGCTGGTTCGAGATCATCCGCGGACTTCAGTCGTACACCGAGGATCGCGACAACCTCACCTCCAACAAGTTCAGCGTGTTGTGCGAGCTGGTGGAGGACTCGATCCGATTCAGGGAAGGCACGCCGCACGAGGCGCTCCTCAAGCGTCGGCATATGCGCCCCTTGCTCACCGCCATTCGGCGGCACAACGGCGCATGGGTGGAACGCCGTGAGCTTATGAGGGAATTGCAGCTCGGCGAGGCCAACCTGTCCACGCTGCTCAGCACCCTGGTCAGCGCCGGCAAGGTCGAGCGAGAACTCGATGGGCGTGACGCCCGCTTTCGCCTCTCGATCGCCGGCTTCGCCCTGGCCGATGAGCTGGCCGAGGACCACCCCGTGCAAGCCGCGACGGCGCCCGCAGTGGCCGCCGCCGTCACGCCGCCCGCCCTGCACGCCACGCTGGAGAAGCTGAAGCGCGCGCGCAGTGAAATCGACTCCTCGATCAGCAGCCTGGAGCGCGAGGAGCGCCTTGGCGCTGGCGCGCCCCCTCGGGAAGACAAGGCCCCCAAGGCCAAGACCACCGGCGGCGCGCGGGCCAAGGCCTCGATCGCGGCGGTCGTCGAACGTTCGGCGAGGAGCGCCGCGAAGGGCGCGGACAACGGTCGTGACCGGATCATCAGGGCCTCCGTGCCGCTCGCCCCGATCAAAGAGCCCGATCCCGAACGCGCGAAGTTGTTCGTCGAGAAGCTGGTCGAGGCCAGCTTGAAGCCGAAGCCCAAGAAGAAGACCGCCTTCCACGCTTCCACCGGCGCGACGAAATACAAGCGGCCCCGTGTCAAGAAGCGCGCGCCGCGCGGCCAGTCGCTGAGAGCCACGGCCTAGACCCTCGGCGCCGCCGCCCGTTCGACGCGACCGTTTCCAGACCTCCGGATGACCTTCCAAACGGCTCGATGCCCGGCCGCGCGCGGTCGCCTGGCCGTCGCGAAGGTTTCGCTTCCAAGCTGAGCATTACAGGAGTTTAATGTTCGGCAGGAGCGCAGCTGGGAGGGGGAGACGGCAAGGAGGAGGCGATGACGCCTCACGAGAACTCGTTTGATCCTCTGGTCTACACCCAGGTCTTGGCCGCCTTATTGGCCGGGCTGACGGGTCCGGAGCAGCCCGCCATTATCGGCGCGGACCTACCGCTGCCCGGGGGCCAGGCCGGCGTGATCAACATGCCCTCTCACGAACTCGCCGAGGAAATCCTTCGAACGCAGTACCACGCGTTCTACAGCCTCATTCACGCCTATCAGCGCCGCGCAGAGCGTACCGGGCTCGCGCGACGCCCGGAAGTTGCGGCGTTCATCATGGCGGCCATGTGGTGGATCATCTTCGAGCGTGGACGCCCACGGGTCCTGCCGGAGGCCGTGGCCAGGATCTGGAACCGCGGCGTGCCCGCGCTCCAACAAAGAGTGATCGCGGCCGCGCCGGTCGTCGATCCACGCGCGGTCTATGGCGAGATCGCGCTGGAGACCGCCCTCAAGCGCTTCGAGCGCGCGCTCGGCCGCTACGACGTCGTGGTCCCCGACGACTTCGTGGCCATCCTTCAGCGGCGCGAGAACGAAGTCACCGCGTGGGGTCGCCGAGCCCAAAGCGCGTTCCGACACGCCCTAGTGAGGGATTGCGGGCTCCGCGCCGACTGGAAGGCGCTCTGGCCGAAGCCGGCGCTTGTCGCCGGTGCGCGTGTAGGCGCGGAACGCCCCTGACCGCTAGGTTCGGAGCGAGCATTGGAGCAGCGAAGCCGTCGCCGGCTTGGCGGTAGCGGTTGGCTCAGAACTCCGCGCTGAGGCCGCCCGGCGCCATGAGCGATGGGGTGGACGCCCCCTGACGGCATCGAAGTGCCAGAGTGGAGGTGTTGAAGAACCACTCGAAGCAGGCGTCCATGGGCGAGGTTACGACGATCGGGCTCGATCTGGCGAAGAGCATTTTCCAGGCGCATGGCGCGGATGCGGCCGGCGGCGTGGTGTTTCGCAAGAGGCTGCGACGCGATCAGATGCTGAGCTTCTTCGCGGCTCAGCCGCGCTGCCTGGTGGCGATGGAGGCCTGCTCCGGCGCGCATCACTGGGCGCGTGAGCTTGCTGCGCTCGGCCATGAGGTCCGGCTGATCCCGCCGGCCTATGTGAAGCCGTTCGTCAAGCGGCAGAAGAACGACATGGCCGATGCCGAGGCGATCTCAGAGGCGGCGCTGCGGCCGACGATGCGGTTCGTCGCGCCGCAAGGCGTCGGCCAGGTGGGCCGGCTCATCGATCTGGCCGTCGATCCCGCGACCGATCTGCCCGACCAGGCCCGTCCCATCCTGGCGATGATCGCTGAGAGCATTCAGGCGCTGCAGGCGAAGATCTCGCTGCTGGACCGCGAGATCAAGGCACGCGCCAAGGCCGACCCGGTCGCCAGGCGCCTCATGACCATCCCGGGCGTGGGCCCGGTCGTAGCCACCGCCCTGGTGGCCCTGGCGCCGCCAGCTGCCACCTTCCGTCGTGGACGAGACTTCGCCGCCTGGGTCGGCCTCACGCCGCGACAGAACTCCAGCGGCGGGAAGGAGCGGCTCGGGCGCATCTCGAAGATGGGCGAGCGCAACCTGCGCCGGCTGATCATCCTCGGCGCCAGCTCCGCGGCCAAGGTCGCCGCGCGAGACCCATCACAGGCGAGCCCGTGGCTGGCCGGCATGCTGTCGCGCAAGCCGCGCATGCTGGTCACCGTGGCGCTCGCCAACAAGATCGCGCGGATCGTCTGGGCGCTGATGGCGCACGGCGGATCCTACAGAGCTCCCGCCGCAGCAGCTTGATCGCAGCTGTGGTCTGAGGCGTCAGAGGAGGCAGGAAGGTCAGACGAGCGTATGGCGCAACGGTCCACGAGACGGGGCCGGGAAAACCAGAAATGTCCGACGCGCCGCGAGCGCGCAATTGCGGCATGGACCCGGTCCGCGAACTCCATACAGGCCAGCGGCCGCTGAAGGCCGCATCAAACAGGCCGGACACACGGAAGCACCTGAACCTGCGCGCACTACCCTCCGAAAACCTCTTGCATCCGAAGGGGCGTCCACACGCGGACATTGGTTCGAAGCCGCAGAGCGGACCTTCGACCGCGCTCCTGAAAAACCACAGAAGCAATCTTCCGTCGAGACCCGGGCTCGGCGGCAGGGGAAAGCCTTCCCCTACGGTGGGTCCGTCTCCTTCCACGCTATCACTTGTTGGGCCACCCGATCTCGATAGGTCACGCTCGCGAAGCGCAAGATGACCACCTTGCTGTCCACCCGCATCGCCCAGTCATCATTACAGTTCAGGGTCAGCCATTCGGTGAGCCACATGACCGGCGTGTAGTCTGGCCGGGTTAGGTGCGGGCGGTCCACGACGAGCTCGACCGTCGCCCGCGGCCCACCGGCCAGTCCCTCGAATTGAACCCGCGGCATCGCCTCCCCGAATCCCCAGGGCGTCAGGATTCCGGGCCTGAAGCGGTTGGGCAATCCGCGCGAGGCGATCGCCCTTCCGCGCTCAGCCAAACCGCGAGGCGCCGACCACCTGGTTATGGAACCGTTCGATGAGCTCCGGCTGATCCAGGCGTTCGACGACCGTCGCGCGCGGCGGCGCCACTGTGGTGCAATCGGGAAAGAAGAACCCCACCTTCGCCGACCGCTGCAGATTGCGGACGGCCAGCGCGAGCCCGAAGGGCCCCTTGAGGCCTTGGCTCTCGAGCAGCTCAGCCAGGTCGGCCAGGTGGTTCGTGAGCTGTGTCCGGAACTCGGGCAGCTCGAGGCGTCGTGACGCGCCACAGCTGAACGCGTGATCGACATGCGAATGGACGAACCAGTCGGCGCCGACAAACAGCCGGGAAATCCCGCGGTCGTGAAAGTCGATCTCCACCGTCTCATGACCGCCGTCGCAGCCGCGGAAGACCTGGGCCCGACGACTGTGGAATGGGTAAGCCGCGACCGGGCGCATCCCGCCTGGCGCGAAAGGTGCGCGCCCACGGTCGTAGAACTCGCGCGGCAGAATCCCGATCTCAAGCGACGGGCCATCGCTGACCATGCGTCCTCGCGCGGCCAAATTGGTTTCCTCTTCACTCAGCCGCCGCACCACGTCGCGCTCATAGGCCTCGGCGGCCACAAACAGGGACGCGACCTCGTCCCGGCTCAACGGCGTGTTCTTGGGACCGGTGCGCAGATAGAAGGCCCCGTTCAGCCGGTTCTGATAGGGCCTCATCGCGTGCTCAGGGATGTCGATGTCGAGCAGGAACCCGCTCTCCAGGGCGAGCGGCCGGACATCGAGCCGGAGCGGTCGCGGATCGATGTTGTCCTGCAGCACCGACACAGCCGCCGAACCGTCTTGTCTGCGTCGCCCGTCATCGGCACGAAGCGCTCGAAGTTGCCGCCCTTTTCACGGACGCCGACCACGATGTGACCCGCGCAGGCGTTCAGGAAGGCGACCACATCGTCGACCAGGTTCGACTTGGCCCTGGGGTCGTCGAGATCGATCTGTTGCTTGAACTCAAGCGCGCCGGTCTCGGTGAGTTCTCGGCTTTGGATGGCTTCGACGGTGGGCGCCGGCATGCGCAATGGCTCTCCTGAGTGACCAGGACGGTCAGATGAAACGGATGTACGGCGGCATGTCGCCGGGCGGTTGACATGGCTCGACCCGGGTTCCCGGCGACAGGCGATACCCGGCGACACCGTCATGTACGGACACGTGCAGTCCCTCAGGCGGATCGAGGGTGCCGACGATCAGCAAGACAAAGCCATTGAGGTCATGCCGGGACCGTCGCACCGCGTCGGCGATGCTGGCCAGGTCAGATCCGGACGGCTCCGGATAGGCCTGCGGGTGGGTGTGCCAGTCTCCCACGAAGTGCAGCCCCTCCGGATGGCGCGCATCGATCTCGGCCTGTTCCGCCGTCTTGTCCGGTCGGTAGTAACTTCGGCCTCGCCGGTCGCCCGGGCGAGGCCCGGTCGCCTCAACGACAACGACATCCCGGCCATCCAGCCGCGCGAAGAGTTGCCCGCCCGCCTCTGCCTGCCAGAACCGACGCTGGCGGTGCTGGGCCACATGGGCCAGCACCTGCTCGGTCAGGAGGATCCGGCTACCGGACGCACCGATGGGATAGATCACGCAGGGGGTTTCCTTTGGCACTCACGGCAATCCGGTCTGGCCGCCCAGTCCCGTTCGAGCACGCCGCCGCCAGAGGGGACCGCCGCCCCCGCCGCCTGCCAAGCCGTTGAGAACGAACCTCCGATCGCCACAAGCCGCCGCTCGGGACCGACCCATAGGCGATGCGCGCCCGGCTGAGCGTCTCCCAGCAAGGCATCGAGCGCCAACCCCGCAACCAGGCTGACGGTGTGGGTCAGCTCGATGGCGCCGTAGGGTTGGAAAACCGCCCCGCAGGCCGGCTCCTGAAGTATCGCAGTTTCCGGCGGCCACGCCGTGACCGGCAGCAGCGCGCGACCGTGGGCGTCAAGGCCACACTGCAGGCAGCCGCCGCCCCGCCCCACTACGACGGCCTGGCCGGCACAGGCGTGGCCCTCGGCCCAACCGTAGACGATGGGAGGCAAGCGGCCCGCGGCAAGATGATCGGCATTCAGCGCGCCCTCGGCCGCCCATCCGCCGATCGCCGAGACGATCAGATTGCCGTCGAACAGGTCGACGTCCGGCGACAAGTCCTGCCATCGCATCGCGAACGCCTCGATACGGTCGCCGTCCCAGGCCTCAAGGACGTCTACTCAAATGAGGCCGTCGACACTGGCAGTGCCTACAGCAGCTACATCAAGGCCACCCACGTAGGATTTACGATCGCCAAGATCAGTTGCGCAGATGGGATTTACGCCAAGGATTTCAGCACCGGGGATGCGTTTCTCCTGGCGCAGGACTACTGCCGCCGCGCGCTGGCGATCAAAGCCGGTCAGGATGCGCTGGAGAGCTACGTGCAGTCCCTGGCCCACGCGAAGACGACCCTCAACGACATGGTCGCGGGCAAGGACAACCTGAAGGACAAGGACCTGGTGAAGGCCCTCCAGAAGGACATATCCACGCTTCGCGACGACGTGAGCACCCTCAAGAAGGCCTTTGGGTAGGACGCCGATGACCACTGCCGCCGATCTGCTATCCGCCGCCGACCTGTGCAACGCCGCCGCCCAGGCCGCCCTCGCCCAGCAGCAGAACCTGCCGCCCTGCCCGATCGACGCGGCCGGGGCCCACGCCTGGACCCAGCAGAATTCCAGCCTGCAGCACAACATCAATTCGCTGACCAACCTGTCGTCCTCGTTCGCGGCCCAAGCGGTGTCGGCGGCGCTGGACGCCAAGTGGCCGGCCTTGCAGGGCCTGGCGGCGGTCACCGCCTCGGCCAAGGCCGACATCCAGCAGATCGTCGACGTCGGCCAAGCGCTCACCACCCTGGCGGCGGTGATCAGCTTCGGCGTCGCGGTCGCCGCCTTGATCGCCGCGCCCAACGCTGCGACCGCCAATACCGTCCTCACCGCCTTCAACACCATGAAGGGCGACCTGAGCCCCGCGCCGGCCGCCGCCGGCGCTGCAGCGCCCGCCAATCCGGGCGGCTGACGCTGCAGGGCAACCTGATCAAGAACGCCGCGGGGAAAATCCACCCCGGCCTCGCGCAGGGCGTGTGCACGACCAACGCCGACACCATCAACGCCGACCTTCTGACGTTCATCAGGCGCTGACGCCAGCCTCGATAGCGGGCGGCAACCCAGGTATCACGGGGGCAGCCAGCCTCTTCATGGCGACGATGAACTCGGGCAGCGGGAAGCCGTGTGCATCGGCGACGCTGGCCATGGTCGAGACACCGATCACGAAAGTCACCACCGGCGGAATTGGCCCGCGCCGTCACACGCTTGAGGCGCTGCAGGGCGCCAAAGGCCTTTTGCGGACGAAAGGGTCCCGCGCCTCCATCATCAAATGGTATGCTCTCCAATGACTCGGAATTAACGCGTCGCAGGTTCCTCTCAGTGTGGCGAAGTTTGTTTTGCGGGAAGAATTCAACGCGGAGAGTTTGGCGCGATTGCCGGCAATCAATGGTCGTGTTCTGCCGACATCTGGCAGAGTAACGTGGGTGAAGCCGCGCCATAAATAGGAGTTTGTACTGCGTGAGTTGGCCGCTGTTCTTTCTTGCGCTGGATATTGCAACGATTGTGACTGGCGCGATCTTTGGCGCACGCGTGCTTGCACGGCGACCGAAGCTCGCGAGCGCTCAACTTATCGCTCTGATCGCGTTCAATAGCGTCTGCTACGTCGTGCTGGCGCGATACGAATACCGATATTGGATCCCGCCCCCCTATCAGTTCGACATCGGTGACTGGGCCGGTGTGTTCAACTTTGCCCGCAACCTTACGCCAGGCCTCTTCATGGTGCTGTGCTTTAATCTGTTTTCGGACAAGACATCGTTTCCGCGCTGGCTCCTTGTGACGTTCGCCATGGAGATGCTGCTCGAGGTGATAGCGTATCGACACGCGCCTCGAAGTGGAGCTCTTGTTCCGCTGGCTCTGCGAGCCATACCAGCGATCCTGCAGACCGTATTCGTGGCGTTCGCACTCTACTGGACTGTTTCCAATTGGTCGGCCGACCTTGTCGAAGGGCGTCGTCGAGCTCGGATCATCACGACGATCATCATCGGCTTCAATATCGTGGGGTCCAGCCTGCTGTTGCGAGTGCTGATCGATCAAGATTCGATGGCCAACTACGTCGCCCATTTGGCGCTGGTCGGCGCGAACCTTCTGATCACGATCTTCCTGCTGATCTTTTCCACCGACCATGACCTAAGCCTGCCGCTGGAGACGCCTAAGGTCCGAAGGGTCGCGGTTCCTCCGGCCTCCGCGGAGGTCGCCGACGCTCTGGCCAGGCTGAACCATCGCCTCGACGTCGAACACATCCACCGCCGCCCTAGCCTGACGCTGAAGGATCTGGCGGATTTGGTCGGCCTTCCCGAATACCGCATGCGAAAGCTGATACACGAGCAGTTGGGCTTTCAGAATTTCAACGCGTTCCTCCACGACTACCGCATCCGGGACGCTTGCCAACAGTTGCGTGATCCTCAGATGCGGCGCGTCCCCATCCTGACGATCGCGCTTTCGACGGGCTACCAATCGATCAACACCTTCAATCGCGGCTTCCGCGAGGTGATGGGCATGACGCCGTCGGCGTTCCGCGCCCTCGACACGACGCCGCCCCCCACCCCGCCCCAGAAAGCCTCACTACTATCTGCATAACGATCCCAATTTCACGAATTGGGCAGGGCTTTGGGAAATCGGCAAGCCAGCGGGTTCGGCGCTCTGGCAACCACTGGGCGGTTCCGAAATGGAGATCGCCCCATGCCCAACGCCACCGAACCGGTCGCCCGGCTGCGAGATGTGACCAAAAGCTACAAGGTGGGAAGGACCGAGGTGCGCGCATTGCGTGGCGTCTCACTCGAAGTCGAAGCCCAGCGCTTCACCATGCTGGTGGCCCCCTCCGGAAGCGGCAAGACCACCCTGCTCAATCTGTTGGGCTGCATCGACCGACCGACGTCCGGCGTCGTGGAGATCGCGGGCCAGGCCGTGGCCGAACTCAGTGAAAATGCGCTCTCGGATTTCCGAGCCCAGAAGATCGGCTTCATCTTCCAGGGCTTCAGCTTGGTTCCGGTGCTCTCCGCCTATGAAAACGTCGAATATCCGCTGTTGCTGACCGGCATGCCCGCCGGGGCGCGGCGGGAGGCGACCCTGGCCATGCTGGAGGCCGTGGGCCTCTCGGAAGAGCGGGACCGCAGGCCGAACGAACTCAGCGGCGGCCAAAAGCAGCGCGTCGCCATCGCCCGCGCCTTGGTCAAGCATCCCCAGATCGTCCTGGCTGACGAGCCGACCGCCAATCTGGATTCGGCGACGGGGGCGGCCATCGTCTCGCTGATGCGCCGGATGCAGGGGGAGTTCGGCGCCACCTTCATCTTCGCAACTCATGACCCGCACCTGATCGCCCAAGCCGATACGACCATCGCCATGCGAGACGGTGAATTGCTCGAAACCGGGAGCGCCACGCTATGATATTCAAGATCGCCTTCCGCAGCATCTTCCGCAATGCGCGCCGCTCGCTGACCACCACTCTGACGATCGGCATCGGCGCGGCGGCCATGCTGATCTTCGCCGCCTATTCTCTCTACGACGTCTATGTTCTGCAAACGACGGCCGTGGAGCGCGGCGGCCACCTCACCGTGTACCGCCACGGCTATTTCGACTTCGGCTCGAGCGACCCGGCTATCTGGGGCGTCGGCGACTATGCGAACGTCATACGCTTGATCAAGAACGATCCGGTGCTGGCGCGGCTGACCGCCGTGGTCACGCCGATCCAAGCCTTGGCCGGCATTGCCGAGAATCCAGGTTCGAGCGGTTCGCGGACCTTCTTCGCAACCGGTTTCGTCCCGGTCGACCAAAAGCGCATGCAGGGCTGGGACGAGTACGGCGTCGGGGCAAATCTGGAGAGCATGGACCTTCGGACCGAGGATCCGTCGCAAGGCGTGATCGGCTTCGGCTTGGCGCAAAACCTGGGGCTCTGCGAGCCGCTTCATCTTTCAGGCTGCCCCCGCCCGCCGAAGGATGCGCCGACCCGCGACACCGGCACGGCTGGGGATCTCCCGAGCCAGGATTTCTCAGGCCTCGCCGATCCGAGCGCCCAGCGGACGGCGACCCCCCGAATCGACCTGCTGGCCGCCACCGCCGGCGGAGCGCCCAACATCGTCTCCATGCGGGTCGCCCGTGTCGAAAAGCAGGGCTCCAAGGAGATGGACGACGGCTATGTCGTGATGAACCTCAACTTGGCTCAGCAACTCGTCTACGGCCGGGGCGAGGCCAAGGTGACGGGCATCGTCCTCCAACTTCATCGCACCGAGGACATCGGCGCAGCGCGGTCGCGCCTGCAAGCCTTATTCGCCGCCCACCACCTGAACCTGGAGGTCCGCGACTATGAGCAAATCAACAGCTACCTCGGCCAGACTCTCAGCTTCTTCCAGTCCATGTTCTCCTTCATCGCCGTGCTCATCGGCGTGGTGGTGCTGTTCACGGTCTCCAACACCATGGGCATGAGCGTGATGGAGCGGACCGCCGAGATCGGCACCACGCGCGCGCTCGGCGCCCGTCGCAGCCGCATTCGCAGCCAGTTCCTGCTCGAAGGTGCGCTCCTTGGGTTCTTGGGCGCCACGGTCGGGGTCGCAATCGCCTTCGCGGCGGCGGCGGCGATCAACAGCTCCGGCATGACCTGGACACCTCCGGGCGACGCGCACCCCATCCCCTTGAAGCTCTTTATCCTTGGCGCGCCGCAGATCATCGCCGCCGTCTGGGTCGCTCTGGTGATCATCGCCACCTTCGCTGCCCTGGTTCCCGCCCACCGCGCGGCGCGGCTGGCCGTCGTGGATGCACTCCGTCATGTCTAGAACAGCAATCTCCTTCATCGCCTTTGCGCTCACCGTGTTCGCCCCTGCGGCCTACCCGCAGCCGGCGCACGCCCAAACGGCGCACGAGATCGTCGTCAACGCGGACAAAGCTCGCAATCCGGACAAGCCCTTTCGGATCACCGCGACGCTGATCGACTATAAGGCCGGCCGGCCGATCGGGCGGAACATCTACAGTGTCTATTCCAAGCTCGATCCAGCCACCGGCCAGTTCCGCGACGTGATGCTCTACGTCTATCCGCCGCGGGACGCCGGAAAGTTGCTGCTGCTGAACGGGCCGAACCTCTGGATCTATGATCCCGCATCGCGCGAGAGCGTGCGCATATCGCCCCAGCAGAAACTGTCGGGGCAGGCCTCAGCGGGCGACGTGCTGAGTGAAAACCTGGCGGTGGACTACACCCCTCAGCTCGCCGGCTCTGAGACGATCGAGGACGCGGAGCATAAGACCCGCACCTGCTGGCGGCTGGACTTGAAGGCAGCCGGGAGCGCAGCGACCTACAACCATATCGACTACTGGGTGGAGAAAGGCACCTACATACCGATCAAGGCTAAGCTCTATGCCGACAGCGGGGCGCTGTTGAAGATCCTCTACTATCGCAACTTTCTCGTCCGCGGCGGCCGCGCCCAGCCGACGCAGGCCGTCATCGTCGATGCGGTCGACCAGACCCTGGTCACGACAGTCGACTTTGGCGAACTGCACTTCCAGGATCTGCCCGATGCCTGGTTCACTCGAGATTTCCTGCCACATCTGAAGCTGAAATGAGGTGCGGCTTCATCATTTCGGCGATCTGCTTTTGGGCGGGCATCGGCGTGGCCCGCGCTGACCCAGAGGTCGATCCGATTCCCGACCTCCCCGTCCAGCAGGCGCCATCGCCGGGGTCCTCGGTGACAAGTCACATCTATGCCCAGGGTGATCTGACGCTCAATACGACCCGCGGCACGCTTATCGTGCCGCTACCGCCGCCGGCGTCGGCGCCCGCCGAGGCGCGCACGTTCCTCGACGTCCGGATGACCGACGCGATCAGCCCTCAGG
>DASXGQ010000061.1:0-52711 GCA_036488995.1 Caulobacteraceae bacterium | reverse complement strand
ATGTGTAATGAACGAATAATGACTTTCATTTAACTTGATGCCTCTGCCGCGATCGCGCCATCTTCCAGTCATCCGCTGACCCAAGGAGGACGGAAATATGTTGAGGAAGTCGATCGCCGCCGCCGTGACGGTCGTCTGCGTGGGCCTCGCCGGCGCCGCCGCAGCGGGTTCGCGCTTGACCGACACCCAGTACGTGGAGGCGGCGCGCTGCGAGGCGCTCGCCTCCGCCGCGAGCCTTGGCGGTTCCAGCCCCAACGCCTTCGACACCCTGGTGCATGACCAGGAGCGGGGGCGGACAGAGACCGCGTACGAGGCCGCCCAGAACGCTAAGGAAAACGCCGCCCACCAGGCACGTTTCGCTGGAGCATACGAGAAGTCGCAACTGACTGCTGAGAGGGATGGTCCCTGTCGGGTGCTGGCCTCGTCCGTGAGTTCCGACAAGAACGCGAACAAGACCAACTGACTTCACACTAGAGCAAACTCTGTTCAGACAGAATCGTCTGAACGGGGGTGATTTGCTCTTGCTTCAAACGTGTAGAGCCTGATTCAACGTTCGCATCTGTTCGGTACGAACGCGCCAGGCTCTAGCTCCATCGGAACTGCCTGCAGGACCGCCGCAGCGAGAGCTGCGGCGGTCCGTGTTTCATGAAAAGGGTCCGGACACGGACTCCAACGCGTCGGCCAGGGCGTCCCGGGTGACCGGCTTCACCAGGACGGGGACCCCCGCAAGGGCGTCCGGCAGTTCGACGCCTGCATAGCCTGTCGAGAAAATGACCTGAGCCCCCGCGGCCTTCAGTCGAACGCCCAGGGAGAAGGTCGTACGCCCAGCAAGATCGACATCGAGGATCGCCACGTCGGGCGGCGAGTCGACAAAAGCCCTGGCCGCCGAGAGGGTCGAGCATCGGCCGCTCACCTCGAAACCCAGGTCTTCGAGGCATGACTCCAATTCCAACGCGATCAACGGCTCGTCCTCGACCACGAGGACGCGGCGCGGCGCGCCCGGCGGCTTAGTTTGCGGTCGCGCCGGCGCGGGCGGTGGCTCGGGCGTCGTCACGAACTGAGATTGCGGTTCCTCGGTTTGCAGAGGCAACGTCATGGCGAAGGTCAGTCCCGACCGCCTCCAGTCGGTCGTCCACGAGCCGCCAAGTTGGCGTGAGATGGTCTGGTCGAGCAGGCGAAGGCCGAAGCCCCCGCGCTCGGGTGGCTGGAGCGGGGCGTCGAGCTTGGCTGTCTCGGTCCAGGTGAAATCCAGAGAGCCGACCGGGTCCACGGACCAGCGTACGCGCAACGACCCCACTTCGCCCTTGAGCGCGCCATACTTCGCGGCGTTGGTGGCCAGTTCATGCACGACCAGCCCGATGAGCTGGGCGGACGCTGGCGGGAGTATATGGGAGGGACCTTCGAGGTCGACGTGTTCGGACCGATCGGCGACGTAGGGCGCGAGCTCCTCGGTGACGAGCCGCCGAAGATCGACTCCCCTCCATCTCTGGTCCGCCAGCAGGCTGTGGGTCCGCGCGATCGCCGCGACCCGGCCGACCACGGCGCGTTTGAAGGCCGTCGGGTCCGCCTCCTTCGTCAGCTCGACGACAGCCTGGGCGACCGCCAGGGCGTTCTTCGCCCGGTGATCCACTTCGCGCATCAGCAGCTGTTGCCGCTCTTCGGCGCGCTTACGCGCGGTGATGTCGATGATGACAAAGGAAAGTCGCGGGCGACCCTCCGGACCTGCGGGCAGGGGCGAGTAGGTGGCCAGGCACCATCCGACGCGTTTGCCGCGGAGTGAGAAAGGATGCTCGAGCGTGACTGGCTGGCGCTTGTTCCAGGCCTCGAGAAGAAAGGCGCGGCGAGCGGAGAGGCGCTCGGCGTCGTTGTCAACTTCGTTCGCCTGGATGCGCGCGGGACCCTGTGAGATCCCGTAGAACTCGGCCGCGGCCTTGTTCGTCATCAGGAAGGTGAAACCATTGTCGGTGAGTTCCAGCACCCCGACATACAGGGCCGCCGCATCCATCAGGCTCTGCAGGATGGCCTGACGCTCGACCTGTTCGGCCTCAGCGCGACGACGATCGGTGACGTCCACCGTATAGCCGAACAGGTGCGTGGCCTGCCCTGAGCCGTCGCGGATCACCGAGAGACTTCCCTCGCACCACCGGACCTCACCGGAGGGACGCACGATGCGGAACTCGGTCGTGTAGGCGTAGCCCCTCGCATAGGCGTGGGCCACGTGTCGTCGGATCCGCTGCCGGTCGCGCACATCGATGACGGACCAGACGGATTCCATCGTGGGCGGAGCCTCATCCGCGGAGAGGCCGAAGATCTCCATCTGGGCCTCATCCCAGACAGGCTTGCCTGTGGAGAGCTCGTACTCAAAGGAGCCGAAGCGCCCGGCGTGCCTGGCGAAGCGCAGGCGCTCGGTGAATGCGCGGTTCTCTTCTTCCAGACGCCGCCTCTCGGTGATGTCCTGCAGCGAGCCGACATAGCGGACCGCCTTCGGCCCGGCAGGGTCGTCGGCGAAGACCGCGTGTCCGTGCGCCAAGACCCAGCGGACCTTGCCGTCCGGCCGCATGATCCGGAATTCGTAAGGGGCCGTGTCCCTTATGGCGGGGTCGATCGCCCGGCGAAACTGAGCCTGGGTCTGAGGCAGATCCTCGGGGTGAGTTACGGAGACCACGGCCTCGCGAGTCACCGGTCCTTCGGCTGGAAAGCCGCAGATCTCCCTCGCGAGCGCAGAATGAACGACGCTGTTGTCCGTGAGGTCCCAGTCCCACACGCCGATGCCAGCGGCCTGAAGCGCCAGCCGGAGCCGGTCCTCGCCTGCGTCCGGAGATGCGGCTTGCTGGGGACCGCGGTCCGCTCCCGTCACAGTGGTCTGGTGTTCCTCCACGATTGAGCAGCGCCTCCACAAGCGCGTGGCTCAAGGGCTCGTCTGGGATCCCATGCCGCGCGCCTCCCGAACTATTTAGGTGAATTTCGTCCGAAAAACCCGTCGGCGAGCGGACTTACGAGTGCGTCAAAATGTCGGCCACGAGTGGCAGGTGGTCCGACGCCGTCCGCGCCAGGGCGGTCATTCCGACGCGAAGGCCAAGGATGCGTACGCCTGGGCTGACGAACATGTGGTCGATGCGCAGGATTGGCGCCCGCGAAGGGAACGTCGCGACCCGCCTTGGACCGTGCGTGGCAAAGTCGTGGGCGTTTCGCAGCACCCGGGCGAACCTCGCGTGGACGCGCGATCTTGGACCGGCGTTGAGATCGCCCGTGAGTATGATCGGATCGCGGCGCAGTTCGCCGCCGATCCATTCCTCTCCCACGAGCGCGGCCGCCTGCAACTGCTGCTCCCGCGGCACGAGGCCGAGATGGGTGTTCACCACCTGCAGGCTGCGTCCCTGGCCCAGCTCTATGTTCACCCAGAGCGCGCCGCGGGGTTCGAGCATGGGCGCTGGCGGATAGCCGGGCAGGGGGCCGGCCTTCAACACAGCGTGCGGAAGGGCGGTAAGGATCGCATCTCCGTAGAGTTCCTCCTCGACGCGGAGCGCGGCATGGAACCTCGGGATCATGTTCAGGCGCCTCGCGATCTCGTGCGCCTGGTCCACCTTGCCCGTCCGCACCCGCCCGACATCGACCTCCTGCAAAGCGACGATGTCGGGGGCCTCTGCGGCGATCACCGCTGCGATCCGTCCGACGTCGAGCCGCCCGTCCGTGCCCACGCAACGATGGACGTTGTAGGTGAGGATTCTCAGCATCTCGCCCCTCATGCCCCGCGAGGTCGGGGCTTCCAAGCGGAGCATGGGGCCGCCCTATGGAAACGGCCGCGGCGAGACCGTATGGTTGCAGCGCACCAACGCTGCCGGATGGGCGCGCGAACGCGCTTCGCCTCCGCGGACATGGCATGAGGAAGCCCGATGGATCTCGACTTTTCGCCTCAGGACGTCGCCTTCCGCCAGGAAGTGCGCGCCTTCATCGCCGAAAATTATCCTCCTGAGTTACGTGAGAAGCAAAAGAGCGAAGACGCCCTTAGCAAGGAGGATTACTTCTCCTGGCACCGCATCCTGGCGAAGAAGGGTTGGGCCACGCCCTCTTGGCCGGTCGAGTGGGGCGGCACGGGCTGGACCCCGACGCAGAAATACATCTGGTCCGAAGAGCAGGCCTTCGCCGATACGATCGCGATCCTGCCGTTCGGCGTCTCGATGCTTGCGCCGGTGATCTGGACCTTCGGGACGCAGGAACAGAAGGAGCGCTTCCTCCCTGGCATCCGGGACGGGATCGACTGGTGGTGCCAGGGCTATTCGGAACCCGGCGCGGGCTCCGACCTCGCCTCGCTCAAGACGCGCGCCGAGCGCATCACCGGCGACGACGGCAAGGAATACTACCTGGTCAACGGCCAGAAGACCTGGACGACCCTCGGTCAGTTCGCGGACTGGGGCTTCTTCCTCGTCCGGACAGATCCCAACGTGAAGCCCCAGGCCGGGATCAGTTTCCTGCTGGTCGACATGAAGACGCCAGGCATCACCGTGCGCCCGATCATCACCCTCGAGGGCGGCCACGAGGTCAACGACGTCTTCCTCGACAACGTCAAGGTGCCGGTCGAGAACCGCGTCTTCCATGAGAACCAGGGCTGGACCTGCGCCAAGGCCCTGCTGCAGCACGAGCGCTCCGGAATCGCCGGCGTGGCCCGCTCGAAGCGCAGCCTCGAGCGCCTGCGTGAGGTCTCGCGCACGGAGCCTTCCGATGACGCCGGGGCGCTGCTGGCCGATCCGTTCTTCAAGCGGAAGGTGGCTGAACTCGAGATCGACCTGACGGCGCTCGAATTCACGGAGCTGAGGACCCTTGCGGGGGAGAGCTCGGGCAAGGGGCCGGGGCCGGAATCCTCGATCCTCAAGATCAAGGGAACCGAGATCCAGCAGCGGCTGACCGAGCTCGCCCTGGAGGCGGCTGGCCACTATGGCGCGCCCTATCTGCGTGATCTCCAGCACAACCTGGCCGCGACCATCGGTCCGCAGGACGCGCACGGCGTGGCGGGGACCTACTTCAACACCCGCAAGACCTCGATTTACGGCGGATCCAACGAGATCCAGCGGAACATCATCGCCAAGCTTGTGCTGGGTCTCTAAGAGCGAGTCATGGATTTCAGCTTCACCGAAGAACAGGGCCTGCTGCGCGATTCCGTGGCGGCCTACCTCGCCGACCACTACGATTTCGACAAGCGTCGGGCGGCCGTGAAGTCCGCCGACGGCTGGCGTCCGGAGGTCTGGAAAGCCTTCGCCCAGGATCTCGGCATCCTTGGAGCCTCACTTCCGGAGGATGTCGGCGGCCTGGGCGGCGGCCCGATCGAGACAATGGTGGTGATGGAGGAGTTTGGCCGCGCGCTCGTCGTCGAGCCGTACCTCTCCACGGTCGTCATCGGCGGCGGCTTCCTTCGTCGTACCGGGACCGACGCCGCCCGCGAGCTGATCGGCGGGATCATCGGAGGCGACGTCGTGATGGCGTTCGCCTGGGCCGAGCCGCAGGCTCGTTATTCCCTGTTCGACCTCAAGACGACCGCCCGCCAGGATGGCGGCGGCTGGGTCCTGAACGGGCAGAAGGCGGTTGTGGTCGGCGCGCCGTGGGCGACCCACCTCGTCGTCACCGCCCGCACCGGTGGCGGCCAGCGCGACGCGCAGGGGGTGTCGGTGTTCGTCGTTCCGAAGTCTGCGGCTGGGGTCGTGACACGCGACTATCCCACGGTCGACGGGCGCCGCGCCTCGGAGGTGAGCTTCGAGAACGTTCGCCTCGGACCGGAAGCGCTCGTTGGCGAGGCCGGCGCCGCCCTTCCGCTCGTCGAGCAGGTGGTGGACGAGGCGATCGCCGCGACCTGCGCCGAGTCGTGCGGCGTGCTGCGCAAGCTGCACGAGGGCACTCTGGAATACACCAAGCAGCGGAAGCAGTTCGGCCAGCCGATCGCCGCCTTCCAGGTGTTGCAGCATCGGATGGTCGACATGTTCATCCAGGTCGAGCAGTCGGTGTCCATGACCTACATGGCCCACATCCGCCTCTCCGAGGGCGCTGAGGAGCGGGCCAAGGCGATCTCGGCTGCCAAGGTCCAGATCGGGCGCGCGTGCAGGTTCGTCGGCCAGAACGCCATCCAGCTGCACGGCGGCATGGGCATGACCGACGAGATGGCCATCGGCCACTACTTCAAGCGCGCGACGATGATCGAAGGCGAGTTCGGGTCCACGGACCATCACCTCCGCCGCTACGAGCGCCTCTCGCTGGACAAGGCGGCCTGAGGACGGCGCTGACCATCCACGTGCTCTCCTCCCCCTTCATGAGGGAGGTGGTCGCGGCGCAGCCGCGGACGGAGGGGGAAGGCCGCTACCGCGAAGCCTGCGGGTTGATCCTGTTCCACCTTGGCGCCGGCCGCTTTCCCCACCCGTCTCGCCGCGTTCCGCGGCGATCCACCCTCCCCATGAAGGGAAGGGAGAGCGCGGTCGGCGGTGTTGACTCGTGCATCTGATCCCCGCGCCGTCCCCCAACTTCAATGACCGGCAGCGCGCGCCGGATATGATCATCCTGCACTATACCGGCATGACCGACGGCCCCTCGGCTCTGGCGCGCCTGCAGGATGCCGAGGCGCAGGTCTCCGCCCACTATGTGGTGGAGGAGGACGGTCGCGTATTCGCCCTGGTCGATGAGGCGCGCCGCGCCTGGCACGCCGGGGTCTCGTTCTGGCGCGGTGAGCGCGACATCAACGGCTGTTCGATCGGGATCGAGATCGTCAATCCGGGTCATGAGTTCGGCTATCGTGACTTTCCCGCTGCGCAGATCTCGGCGGTGATTGACTTGTTGGACTACATCCGCAGTCGCCACCGGATCCCCGACTCCCGCATCCTTGGACATTCCGACGTTGCGCCCGACCGCAAGCAGGATCCGGGCGAGCGCTTCCCATGGCGTCGGCTGGCTCAGGCCGGTCACGGTCTCTGGGCCGAGCCCAATCCGCTCTCCGGGGACGAGGTGGGCGAGGGGCGCACGGGAGAGGGCGTACGGCGTGTTCAGACGGATCTTTCGCGCCTCGGTTTTGAACAAGACGTCAGCGGTCGCTTCGACGCCGCCACGCGCGCACGGGTCGTCGCGTTCCAAAGGCACTGGGTTCAGGTCCGTGTGGATGGGACCGCGGACGGCCTGACGCGCGCGCGGCTCGAGGCGCTCACCGCACTTCCGCTTGACGCGAGGCCTTCCACTCCCCAGCCTTGACGACGGATCAGACGGCCGGGCGGTCGCTCTCTTCGTTCTGCGGGGAGGGAGGAAAGTCCGGGCTCCACGGCGAAATGGCGGCGGGTAACGCCCGCCGGGCGTGAGCCCAGGGAAAGCGCCACAGAAAGCAAACCGCCCCATCGGGGTAAGGGTGAAAGGGTGGGGTAAGAGCCCACCGCGGACCGGGCGACCGGGACGGCATGGCAAGCCCCGCCAGGAGCAAGACCGAATAGGGGCGTCGCGTCCGTTCTCCGTATTTCGGAGGTCGGGCAGGCCTCGCCGGCCCAGACGCCCGGGTTGGTCGCGAGAACCGTCCGGCGACGGACGGTCCAGAGGAATGGCCGCCGCGTCCGCCTTCAGCGGGCGGCACAGAACCCGGCTTACAGGCCGTCTGATCCGCTCACCCCCAGCGCCGCGTTAACCGTTAGCGCGTCCAGTTTGAAACAATTGTGCCCGGTTTGTTCCTAGGATGTTCTGTGGATAACTTGCCACGGACCAATGTTTAGTGGGCGCCGGTGTGGTTTCGGCCCCAATTTGGGCCTCTGGTGTCATTGTATCCCAATCAATCCCATGTTAACCCATTCGCGTCGCTGGGGGCGATTCCGCCTTCTGCGATGCGCTCGGATGGGCCGGCGCGAAGCGGGGCAAGGCGCGGTGTTTCTCTCGACTGTCGAGAAGCAACTGGATGCCAAGCGGCGGATCGTTCTGCCGCAGGAGTTCCGCGCCGCCGCTGCGGGGCCCTTCGATGGTGTCTTCTGCTTCCCCTCGATCGAGGCGAACTGCCTGGAAGGCGGAGGACAGGCTCTGTTCGAGACTTATCGCGGTCTCATCGAGGAGCTTCCCTTCGGCGATCCTCTGCGCACGGCTCTGGAGACGAGTGTCTACGGAGGCATGGCGCGGCTCGCCTATGACACCGCCGGGCGCATCACCCTCCCGGAGTCGTTCTGCGAGATGTTCGGCCTGACCGACTGGGTGGCCGTCGTGGGTATGGGCGAGCGCTTCCAAATCTGGTCCAGGGACGAATTCCGTGCGCACCGGGAACGCCAACTCGCCGCCGCGCGCGAAGGCCTGTCCGCATTCCGGACCCAGCAGCGCCAGGCGCGCCCGGGGACGGCGGCATGACCGGCGCGCAGGAACACGCGCCTGTCCTTCTCCCCGAGACCTTGGCGGCGCTCGATCCGAAGCCGGACGAGCTCATGATCGACGGCACCTTCGGCGCAGGCGGCTACAGCCGCGCCCTGCTGGCGGCGGGCGCCCGGGTTGTCGCCTTCGATCGCGATCCTTCCGTCGCCAGGTTCGCCGAGGGGATGAAGGGCGAGATCGCCTCGGGGCGTCTGCGCCTGGTGATCGCGCCTTTTTCCTCGATGATCGATGTCGTCGGCGAGGGCGGGGCGGACGGCGTCGCCCTCGACCTGGGCATATCGTCGATGCAGATCGACCAGGCCGAGCGGGGCTTCTCGCTGATGCGGGACGGACCGCTCGACATGCGGATGTCGGGTGAAGGTCCGTCGGCCGCTGACCTCGTCAACACCGAAACCGCCGAAGCGCTCGTGCGGATCTTTCGTGACTATGGCGAAGAGCGGCAGGCGAGGCGTGTCGCCGCAGCCATCGTCCGTCGGCGGGACCAGGCGCCGTTCCAAAGGACCCTCGATCTGGCGGATACGGTGGAGAAGGCTTTGGGCGGGCGCCGCGGTGCGCGGATTCATCCCGCGACGCGCGTTTTCCAAGCCCTACGAATCGCGGTCAATCACGAGTTGACGGAGCTCGAGGCGGGGCTCGCGGCGGCCGAGCGGGCGCTCAAGTCGGGCGGACGTCTGGCGGTGGTGACGTTCCACTCGCTGGAGGACCGGATCGTGAAGACTTTCTTGCACACGCGTTCCGGCCGGACGGCGGAAGGATCCCGGCACGCGCCCCCGCGCCACGCCGGACCCGAGCCCAGCTTTCTGCTCCTGCGCAACAGCCCGGTGACTCCCTCGGACGCAGAGGTGAACGCGAATCCCCGCGCGCGCTCGGCCAAGCTGCGCGCCGCGCAGAGGACGGACGCGCCATGCTGGGAGATTGCGGCGTGAATCCTTTCGCTTTCCTTACCCGCCGCGTCAGGGGCTTCCGCGTCATCGACATCGCCGCGGTGAGCCTGATCGTCACGATCGCGCTGGGCAGCTACGCCTTCAAGACCTTCGCCGGCGTTCAGGATGCGGACGCCAACGGCGTGGAGGGCCAGATCCTGCAGGAACAGAAGCGGATCGCGCTTCTCAAGGCCGAGATCGCCCGCCTCGAGGATCCGCGCCGCATCGAAACCCTGTCCACTCAATATCTTGGCATGGCGTCGGTCGACCCCAGCCACGACATTCCCGCCGCGTCGCTGCCCCGCATCGCCGCCAACCCGCCGCCGATCAAGCCGCCGAAGCCGGGGGCGCCCACATGAGTGTCGCCCAGCCCCCGTTCGAGCCTTCCTCCGAGACTGCCTCCACGCCGGGCGCGTTGCTCCAGACGCTCGTGCGTCGTCTGGAAGGAACCGTCTCGCACGTCACGGGCGAAGAGGGGCGCGACGACACGCGTCTTCGCATCTTTTTCGTCATGGCCCTCTTTGCGGCTGCCTTCGTCTGCGCGGCTCTTTCAGCGACGAAGGCCGCCCTGTTCCCCTCACTCGGCGTGAGCAACGCCTATGAGCCGACCGCCGAAACGGCCCGCGCCGATCTCTACGACCGTAATGGCCGCCTCCTGGCGACCGACCTCGTGCGCTATGGCGTCTACCTTCGCCCGCAGGAGGTGGAGGACAAGGCGGCCACAGCCGCGGCTCTGCGCGACGTGCTGCCCGGGCTCTCGGCCGAGCGGATCGCGAGCATCCTCGCCCACCCGAAGGGCGAATTCTACATCGCCGGGGGTCTCACCCCGGACGTGAAGTTGCGCCTGCACGATCTCGCCCTCCCGGGTCTGTACTTCCAGGAGGAGACGGGTCGGACCTATCCCCTGGGCGTGATCGGCGCCCACGTGATCGGTCTTTCGAGCAAGGACGGCAGCGGCCTTTCCGGTGTGGAAAAGGCGATGGACGGCGTCGTGCGGCGGAGCAATTCGCCGGTGACCCTCTCGCTCGATCTGCGGGTTCAGGCCGCCTTGCAGGACGAGCTCAGCCAGGCCGCCGAGCACTTCGGGGTGAAGGACGCCGTGGGCATGGTGATCAACGTCCGCACGGGCGAGATCCTCGGCATGGCTAGCTGGCCGGAGTACGATGCGAACGCTCCGCTGCGCACGCCGCCGGACAACCTGGTGAACCACGCCGCGGCGACGGTCTATGAGCCGGGTTCGGTGTTCAAGGTGTTCACCCTCGCCATGGGTCTCGATACGGGCCTGGTCCAACCGGACACCGTGTTCAACGTGTGCGAACCGCTGGTCCTGCCCGGCCAGATCATCCACGACTACGACAAGGGCGACTGCACGCTGCCGCTGTGGGAGGTGTTCACCCACTCTTCCAATATTGGCGCGGCCAAGATGGCGATCCGCGTCGGGGGCAATTACGAAGAACAGTACTTCCGCAACTTCGGCCTCTTCGACCGGGCGCCCAGCGAGCTCGTCGAGTCGGCGCGGCCGCTGACGCCAAAGCGCGTGTCGGTCAACGCCGTCGCCACCATGGCTTTTGGACAATCCATCTCGGTCAGCCCCCTCGCACTCGCCACGGGTATGACCGCGATCATGAACGGCGGCGTCTATCGGCCGCTCACCCTGCAAAAGCTCGCTCCTGGCGAGGCGCCGGCCCCCGGACGGCGAGTGATCAAGGAATCCACGTCGCGCGAAATGCTCAAGCTGCTGCGCCTGAACGCCACCAACGGCACGGGTCGTTTCGCAGACCAGATCGCCCCTGGATACATGGTGGGGGGGAAGACCGGCACGGCGACCAAGCTCGTCAACGGCCACTACGACAAGGGAAAGAGGAACCTGGCGTCCTTCGCCGCGATCTTCCCCGCCACCGGCGGGTTCGATCAGGACCGTTACTTCGTGCTGGTCATGATGGACGAGCCGAAGGTGATGGGAGAGACCGGCGGCTTCACCACCGGCGGCGCCGTCTCCGCGCCGATTGCAGGTCGGATCATCCGCCGGATCGCGCCCTTCCTGAATGCGCCTCGTGTCGCGCAGGCCCCCGACGAGCCTGCGCCCGGACGCAACAAGGATGACGTGGATCCGGCCATCCTGAGGGCGCTGGTCCAATGAGCGCAGCTCGTCTCTCCGACCTCCTGCAGCGCGACCTTCCCGTCGATCCGATGATCGAGGGGGTGACGGCCGACAGCCGCAAGGTGCGCCCGGGCTGGCTCTTTGCCGCGCTCCCCGGCGCCAGCGCCGATGGCAAACGCTTCGTGCCGGCCGCGGTGCAGTCCGGCGCAGCGGCGGTGATCGCGAACGGTGACCTGCCTGGTCTCGCTGCGCCGGTCGTGAAGGTGACCGATCCGAGGCGCTCTTACGCCCTGGCCGCCGCGGCCTTCTGGGGCCGCCAGCCCCGCACCTGTGTCGCCGTGACCGGCACCAACGGCAAGACCTCGGTTGCCGGCTTCTGCCGCCAGATCTTCCAGCGCGCCGGGCGGGATTCGGCGAGCATGGGCACGCTTGGGGTCCGGACGGGCGACCTTCAACTCGAGCCGCCGGGACTTACCACGCCGGACGCCGGCGACGTCGCACGCATTCTGGCGGAACTCGCCTCCGGGGGAGTCACTCACCTCGCGCTCGAGGCCTCGTCCCATGGCCTGGACCAGCGTCGCCTCGACGGGGTGAAGCTGACCGCGGCCGCCTTCCTCAACCTCACCCAGGACCACCTGGACTATCACGGCACCATGGGCGCCTACCGCGCCGCCAAGCTGCGCCTGTTCGAGGCGCTGCTGCCCCGCGGTGGGGTGGCGGTGCTGAACGCCGATTCCGACTCCTATCCCGCGTTCGCCGCGGTGGCCGTGACCCATGGTCACTCGATCCTCTCCGTGGGCGAAGCGGGGCAAGGGCTGAAGCTTCTGGAGCGCTCGGCCGATCCTGCCGGCCAGCGACTGTCGCTGCGGGCGTTCGGTCGTCGCCACGACATCCGCCTTCCTCTCGCCGGCGCCTTCCAGGCGGCCAACGCCCTGGCGGCCGCCGGCCTGTGCATTGCGGCGGGCGAGGACGTGGAGTCCGTGCTGGAGGCGCTCGAGCATCTCGAAGGGGCGACGGGGCGCATGCAGCACGTCGGCTCCGGCGCCTGCGGCGGGGAAGCCTATGTCGACTACGCCCACACGCCCGATGGCCTCACCACGGTCCTGAGCGCTCTGCGGCCGCACGTTCAGGGACGCCTCATCGTCGTGTTCGGGGCAGGCGGCGACCGGGACCGGGGCAAGCGGCCCCTGATGGGCGCGGCCGCCGCTCATGGCGCGGATATCGCGATCGTCACCGACGACAACCCCCGCAACGAGAATCCCGCGGGGATCCGCGCCGAAGTCCTCGCCGGCGCCTTGGGACTGCATGAGATCCCCGGCCGGCGGGAAGCCATCGTCTATGCGGCGGCCCTCATGCGGGAGGGCGACATCCTGGTCGTGGCCGGCAAGGGTCACGAGCAGATTCAGATCATCGGTTCCGAAGTCCTTCCCTTCGACGACGTTGAGGAGACGCGGCGCGCGCTCGCGACCGCACGATGACTGACGGGCGCGGACGAAGTCCGCTCTGGACGTCGGCCGAGATCGAGGCGGCGACCGGCGGCGTCCTTCACGGCCCTTCGTTCGACGCGTTCGGGATCGACATCGACAGCCGGGAACTCGCGCAAGGCGATCTGTTCGTCGCGCTTCCCGCGTCGCGCGACGGGCACGACTTCGTGGATGCCGCCAGGGCGAGGGGCGCAGCCGGCGTCCTCGCCAGCCGGCCGGTCGCCGAGCCCTACGTCGTGGCGGACGACACCCTGGCCGCCCTTCGGCGACTGGCGGAGGCGGCGCGCAAGCGGGCCTCCGCGGCGCGCCGGGGCGCAGTGACCGGATCGGTGGGCAAGACGAGCGTCACCCAGGCCGTCCTGGCCGGGCTGCGCCGCGCCGGCGGGGCGCACGGTTCGGTCCGCTCCTTCAACAACCACATCGGCGTGCCGTTGACCCTGGCGCGCATGGCGCCGGACACCCGCCGCGCCATCTTCGAGATGGGCATGAACCACGCCGGCGAGATTTCGCCTCTCTCGCGCCTCGTCCGACCGCACGCCGTCGCCATCACGAATGTCGAGGCGGTGCATGTGGAGTACTTCGAGGACGGAGAAGCCGGCGTCGCCCGGGCCAAGGCCGAGATCCTCGAGGGGCTGGAGCCCAACGGCGCCGCCATCCTGAACGCGGACAACCGATGGTTCGCGGAGGTGACCTCCCTCGCTGGCCGCGCCGGCGCCCGGGTGCTTTCCTTCGGCGTTGCTCCTGACTGCGCCGCCAGGCTCACCGGTTTTTCGCCTACCGGCTCGGGGGCCCGCGTGGAAGCGGAGGTCCTCGGCCGTCCAATCGCCTTCATGCTCCGGCAGAGCGCGCCCCACTGGGGCCCGATGAGCCTTTGCGCTCTGCTGATGATGATGGAGTTGGATGTGCCCCTGGAGACGGGAATCGAGGCGATGGCGGCGTTCGAGCCGCTGGCAGGGCGCGGCGCCGAGCGGCGTCTACCGTGGAAGGGCGGCGAGATCCTGCTCGTCGACGAAAGCTACAACGCCAGCCCGGTCTCGATGAGCTCGGCCCTACGCGCACTGGGCGCGCGGCCGGCGGTCGGCAGACGTATCGCCGTGCTCACCGACATGCTGGAGCTGGGCGCGGATTCCGGCCCCGCGCATCGGGGACTCGCCTCGGTGATCGAGGCCGAGCCGATCGACGCCGTGTTCTGCGCCGGACCTCTTATGCGCGGTCTGTTCGAGGCGCTCGATCCGACTCGCCGGGGAGGCTATGCGCCGGAAGCCGGAGCGCTGATCGACGATCTTGGCGCGGCGCTCGCGCCCGGCGATGTGGTGATGGTGAAGGGGTCCCACGCGTCCAGGGCCAGCGCCATCGTGGCGGCCCTGGTCGAGCGCGCCGCTCCGCGGGACGCTGGCTGATGCTCTACCTCCTGTACCTGCGTCTCGCCGAACACCACCACTACGTCCCGATCTTCAACCTTCTGCGCTACATCACCTTCCGCGGCGGGATGGCGGTGGTGACCGCCCTCCTGGTGATCGCGGCCATGGGATCGCGCTTCATCGGCTGGATGCGAATCCGGCAGGGCCGCGGCCAGCCGATCCGCCAGGACGGTATCGAGCGCCACATCACCGAAAAGGCCGGCACGCCGACCATGGGCGGGGTGATGTTCATTGCCGGGATCAGCGTCGCCACGCTGCTCTGGGCGGACCTCGCCAACGTCTATGTCTGGGTCGTCCTCTTGGTGACCTGGAGCTATGGGCTGCTGGGCTTCACCGACGACTACGCCAAGGTCACCCGGCAGACGACGGCCGGCATCTCCGGGCGCCTTCGGCTGGCGATCGAGGGCTCTATCGGCCTGGTGGCCGTGTTGTTGATGGTGCTGTTCGCCCCGCACTCGCCCGAAGGGGCGCGCCTTTCGACCTCGCTGGTCTTCCCGATCTTCAAACACGCCGTCGTCGATCTGTGGTGGTTCTACCTTGTCTTCGGAGCCTTCGTGATCGTCGGGGCCTCGAACGCGGTGAACTTCACCGACGGACTGGACGGCCTCGCGACCGTGCCCGTCATGATCGCCGCCGCCACCTTTGGCCTCATCGCCTATCTCGTCGGCAATTTCCGGTTCTCCGACTATCTGGAGCTCCACTTCGTCCCGGGCGCAGGCGAACTGGCCGTGTTCTGTGCGGCCATGGTCGGCTCGGGGCTCGGCTTCCTCTGGTACAACGCCCCCCCGGCCAAGATCTTCATGGGCGACATCGGCTCGCTGTCCCTTGGCGGGGCGCTTGGCGCGGTGGCGGTCGCAACCAAGCACGAGATCGTGCTGGCGATCGTCGGCGGCCTGTTCGTGGTCGAGACGATCTCGGTGATCGTCCAGGTCCTGGTGTTCAAGAGAACGGGCCGACGGGTCTTCCTCATGGCCCCGATTCACCATCACTTTGAGCGTCTCGGCTGGAAGGAAGAGACGATCGTCATCCGCTTCTGGATCGTCGCCATCATGCTGGCGATGCTCGGTCTTTCCACGCTGAAGCTGAGGTGAGGGCTCGCGCGCGTCGATGATTCCTGTCGAGGCATTCGCTGGAAGAACGGTCGCGGTGTTCGGCCTGGCCCGCTCGGGGCTCACGGCTGCGCGCGCCCTGATCGCCGGTGGCGCCAGGGTGCTGTGCTGGGACGAGAACGCATCCGCCCGCGCGGGGGCGCAGGCCGAAGGCCTCGAGCTTGCCGATCTGCGCCAGGCCGACTGGGCAGGCCTCGCGGCGTTGGTGCTGGCGCCGGGCGTGCCGCTCACCCATCCCGAGCCGCACTGGACGGTGCGGATGGCGCAGGCGGCAGGCATCGAGGTGATTGGTGATGTCGAGTTGTTCGCGCGCGCCGTCGCCGCGGCGCCCGACCACCGCCGCCCGTCCGTGATTGCGATCACCGGCACCAACGGCAAATCGACCACGACGGCCCTCATCGCCCATGTCCTCTCTCAGGCTGGGCGCGAGGCGCACATGGGCGGCAACATCGGCATGGGGGTGCTGGGGCTGCCGCCGATGCACGGCGGGTCGATCTACGTCCTGGAGCTGTCGTCCTACCAGCTCGACCTCACCCACAGCCTCAGGCCGAACGCGGCGGTCCTGCTAAACATCACCCCGGACCATCTGGATCGTCACGGCGACATGGCCGGCTACGCAGCGGCCAAGCGGCGCGTCTTCCTCAACCAGGGCAAGGGCGACACGGCGGTCATCGGCGTGGACGACGACTGGGGTCAGAGGTTCTGCACCGAGATCACCGCCGCCAACAGGCGCACGATCTGGCCGATCAGCGCGCGCAAGGCGATCAGCCGTGGCGTCTACGCCCTGCAGGCGCTGCTCTATGACGCCACGGGAGAGCGAGGCGTGATCAAGGTGGCCGACCTCGCCCAGGCCCGATCCCTGCCGGGACGCCACAATTGGCAGAACGCGGCCGCTGCCTATGCGGCGGTTCGCGCTCTTGGCCTCACCTCGGCCGAGGCCGCGGCGGGACTGATGAGCTTCCCGGGGCTCGCCCACCGGATGGAGACGGTCGGCGCTCTGGGCCAGGTGCGCTTCATCAACGATTCCAAGGCCACCAACGTGGATGCGGCGCGTCAGGCTATGAGCGCCTATCCCCGCTTCTACTGGATCGCGGGAGGGCGCCCGAAGAGCGGCATCGAGAGCCTCGCCGACCTCTTCCCGCGCATCGCCAAGGCCTACCTGGTGGGAGAGGCCGCGGGCGGCTTCGCCCGGGCCCTCGACGGCCACGCGCCCACCACGGACGTAGGCACGGTCGAGAGAGCGGTTCGCGCGGCGTGGGAAGACGCCGCCGCAGCTGGCGAGCCGGCGATCGTGCTGTTCTCCCCGGCCTGCGCTTCCTTCGATCAGTTCGCCGATTTCGAAGCGCGTGGAGAGGCGTTCCGCGCCGCCGTCCACGCTCTGGCGCCCCAGCCTGCGGAGCCTGCCGAATGAGCCAGCAGCACGCCTTCCAGCGCACCGACCGTTCGGCGCTCGGCTTGTGGTGGTGGACGACAGACCATCTGTTGCTGGGCGCGACGGCCGTGCTGATCGTACTGGGCCTGATCCTACAGTTCGGAACCAGCCCGGCCGCGGCGGTGCGCCTGGGCATCTCCTGGCCGTTCCACTTCGCCGCGCGCCAGTGCGTCTTCGCAGCTGGGGGCGCGATCGTCGTGCTGGCGGTCTCCCTTCTCTCGCCGCGTGGGGTGCGCCGCGTGGCCCTGGGCGTCTACTTTGCCTCGATGGCTGCAATGGTCCTGCTGCCGTTCTTCGGCCACGTCGCCAAGGGCGCGGGCCGATGGGTCGACATCGCCGGCTTCACCCTCCAGCCGTCGGAATTCATGAAGCCCGCGCTGATCGTGCTGGTGGCCTGGATGTTCGCAGAGGCCCGCAAGGGCGCGATCCCGGGGGTCTCGATCGCCTTCATCCTGTACTTTGCCGCGGTTGCGCTGCTGCTGATGGAGCCGGACGTCGGCCAGACCATCCTGATCACCGCCGCCTTCGGCGCGGCCTTCTGGGTCGCCGGCGTGCCCACCCTGTGGGTTCTGGCGCTCGGCGGCTTCTCGGTGGCGGGCCTGGCAGGGGCCTACTTCGCCTTTCCGCACGTCTCCACACGCGTGCAGGTCTTCCTCCACCACGACAAGTCCAGTGGCCCCACCCAGGTGCACGCCGCCGCCGAGGCGATCGCCGCGGGCGGCGCGTTCGGAAAGGGCCCAGGGGAGGGGATCATGAAGCTGCAGATCCCCGACATGCACACCGACTTCGCCTACTCGGCGGCGGCCGAGGAATACGGCCTGTGGCTGTCGCTGATGATCATCTTCGTCTTCGCTCTGTTGGTGATTCGGGGGCTGTACAAGGCGATGCGCCTGTCCGACCCGTTCGAGCAGATCGCCTCAGCCGGCCTCTTCGTGCTGGTCGGGATGCAGGCCTTCATCAACGTCGCGGTGAACCTGGCTCTGATCCCCACCAAGGGCATGACGTTGCCGTTCATCTCCTACGGAGGATCGTCGCTTCTGGGCATGGGTCTGACCATGGGCATGGCGCTTGCCCTGACGCGCCGGCGTCCCGGCGCCTATCTGCCGACCGATCCCTACGCCCGCGCAACCGCCCTTGCCTGAGCGCCCTGCAGAGCTTGCTCGTCGGCTGGCGGTGATCGCGGCCGGGGGAACCGGCGGCCACCTCTTTCCCGCCCAAGCCCTCGCGGAGGCCCTGACCTCTCGCGGCTGGCAGATCGTCTTGGCGACAGACGAGCGGGTCGGCGGCCTGACCCAGTCGTTTCCCGCCGAGCGCGTGGTGGAGCTGCCCGCAGCAACGGCGCGCCGCGGCGATCCGGTAAGCGCAGTGAAGGCCGCCGGCGTCATCCTTCGGGGCGTGTTCGAGGGAAGAAGGGCGCTCGATGAGGTGGGACCGCGGGTCGTGGTCGGCTTCGGCGGCTATCCCTCGGTCCCGGCCCTGATTGCTGCGTTCAGCCAGGGCCGCCCCACGGTGATCCACGAGCAGAACGCCGTCTCGGGACGGGCCAACAGGCTTCTGGCGCCGTACGCGACCCAGATCGCCTGCGCCTTTCCGGGGCTCGCCAAGGCAAGCCCTCGCACCAATTCGCGCAAGGTGGTGGTGGGCAATCCGGTCCGCCCAGAAATCCGCGCGCTCGCCGGCCGCGGTTATGTCCCTCCGGCCGACGAGATCCGCATCCTTGTCACCGGGGGGAGCCAGGGCGCCCGCCTGCTCTCGGAGCTCGTTCCCGCCGCCCTGGCCGCGCTGCCCGAGCCCCTCCGGCTGCGACTGCGTGTGGAGCAGCAGGCTCGGCCCGAGTCGCTGGAGGACGCGCGTCGAGCCTATGCCGATGCGCTGATCCAGGCCGAAGTCGCGCCCTTCTTCCGAGACATGGCCGCGCGGCTCGCCGGAGCGCATCTGGTGATCGGCCGCGCCGGCGCATCGACGGTGACCGAACTGATGGTCGCCGGGCGGCCTTCCATACTGGTTCCGCTTGGCATCGCCCTCGACAACGACCAGGGCCGCAACGCCGCCATCCTTGCGGACGCGGGGGCGGCCGAGGTCCGCCTGGAACGGGAGCTGACGCGCGAAGCGACGACCAGCCTGCTGGACGAGCTGCTGTCCGATCCTGCGCGCCTGTCGCGGATGGCCGAAGCGGCGGCCGGCCTTGCGCGGCCCGACGCGGCCGAGCGCCTTGCCGATCTCGTCGAGCGGACTGCACGATGAGAGGGCCGGCTACGCTTTTCGCGACCCGCGTTCCGCGCTAGTCGCCCGCGATGCGCGCCCGCACGTCTCCCTTTCCCATCGGCCCTGTCCACTTCATCGGCATCGGCGGCATCGGCATGAGCGGCATCGCCGAGATCATGCTGCGCGAAGGCTACCAGGTGCAGGGCTCCGACGCCCGTGAGAGCGCCAACGTCGCACGCCTGCGCGAGCTCGGCGCCAAGGTGTTCGTCGGCCACGCGGCCGAGAACGTCGAGGGCGCCTCGGTGATCGTCTACTCCAGCGCGATCCGCCCGGAGAACCCCGAGATGGCGGCCGGCCGCGCCGCGCGGATCCCGCTGGTCCGCCGCGCCGAGATGCTGGCCGAGCTGATGCGGCTTTCCTATTCGGTGGCGGTCGCCGGTACGCACGGCAAGACCACCACGACCTCGATGATCGCCGCCGTGCTCGACGCGGGTGGGCTCGACCCGACCGTGGTCAATGGCGGGATCATCAACGCCTACGGCGCCAACGCCAAGGTGGGCGAGGGGGAGTGGATCGTCGTCGAGGCGGACGAGAGCGACGGAACCTTCCTGCGCCTGCGCGCGACCGTGGCCGTGGTCACCAACATCGATCCGGAGCACCTGGACCATCACGGCGACTTCGAGACGCTGCAGCGCGCCTTCAGGGACTTCGTCCAGAACATCCCTTTCTACGGGTTCGCCGTCCTGTGCACGGATCATCCCGTGGTCCAGGAAATGGCCGCCGAGATCGAGAACCGCCGTCTGGTCACCTACGGGACCCATCCCCAGGCGGAGGTCCGCGCTGCGGAACTCGTGATGGGGTCGGAAGGCGCACGCTTCGAGGTCATCGTCACGGCCCAGGACGGGTCGGACCAGTCGCTGGGCGTCGTGACCCTTCCCATGGCTGGCCGGCACAATGTCCTCAACGCCCTGGCCGCCATAGCCGTGGCGCGGGAGCTCGGCGTCCAGCCCGATGACATCCGCCAGGGACTGGCGAGCTTCGGTGGCGTGCGGCGGCGCTTTACGACCACGGGAGTGGTCGAGGGCGTGCGCATCGTCGACGACTACGGACATCACCCCGTGGAGATCGCCAGTGTGCTGGCGGCGGCCCGGGCGATGACCAACGGACGCGTGCTGGCGGTGGTCCAGCCTCACAGGTATTCGCGCCTGCGGGACCTCTTCGCCGACTTCTGTCGCTGCTTCAACGACGCCGACGCGGTGTGGGTGGCCGACGTCTATCCAGCTGGAGAGGCGCCGATCGCGGGGTTCGATCGCGACGCCCTCGTCGAGGCCTTGCGCAGACATGGTCACCGTCAGGCCGCGAGCCTGAACACGCCTGACGACCTGGCCACGATCCTCGCCCCGGAGCTGAAGGCGGGCGACATGGTGATCTTCCTAGGCGCCGGCGACATCACCGCCTGGGCGTACGCGCTCCCAGACACCCTGGCGGAAGCCATGACGCGGAGCGCGGCATGAGCTGGCGGGACGATCTGCCGGCGGTCCGCGGGCGCCTGCTCTTCGACGAGCGCCTCGCGCCCTTCACCTGGTTCCGCGTCGGCGGCGAGGCGGAGGTCCTGTTCTTGCCTGCGGATGAAGAAGACCTCGCCGACTTCCTCGCCGCGACGCCGCCGGACGTGCCAGTGACGGTTCTCGGCGCCGGCTCGAACATCATCGTCCGCGACGGCGGGATCGATGGGGTTGTGGTGCGCCTCGCCGGCCGCGGGTTCGGCGAGGTGGCTCTCGATGCGCCCGCTGCGCAACTGATCGTCGGCGCGGCAGCCCTGGACGCGGCAGTTGCCCGGGCTGCTGCGAAGGCCGGCCTGGCCGGGCTCGAGTTCTTCGCAGGCATACCCGGCTCGATCGGGGGCGCGCTCACCATGAACGCCGGCTGCTACGGCTCCGAGACGGCCGACGTGCTCGTCGTCGCGTGGGGCGTGGACCGTTCCGGGCGCCGTCAGGTCGTGATGCCGGCCGACCTTTCGCTCGCCTATCGCCATAGCGCCGTTCCCGAAGGGCTGATCTGGACCGGCGCGGTGCTGCAGGGGCGGTCTTCGGATCCTGAGGTCGTGGAGCAGGCGATGGCCGCAATCACCCAGCGCCGCGAGGCCACCCAGCCGATCCGCGAGAAGACCGGCGGCTCGACGTTCAAGAACCCTCCGGGGCGTTCGGCATGGACCCTGGTGGACGAGGCCGGCTGGCGGGGCCGGGGAGTGGGCGGCGCCATCGTCTCGCCGGTTCACGCCAACTTCCTGATCAACACCGGCGAGGCCACCGCCAGCGACTTGGAGATGCTTGGCGAGCGCGTCCGCGCCGATGTGCTCTCGCGCACCGGCGTGGAGTTGGAGTGGGAGATCCGAAGGATCGGGAGGGCCTGAAGTCCTTATTCTGTGACGGGGACTGCTTGAGCGCCCTCCTCCAAAGTGGAGGCTGGTTGGTGCGAGCAAACGGTGGTCGCGATTTTAAATAAATTGAGAGCAATCCCCGATCAGACAGTTCCGTCTAGTCAGGGTATTCTCTTAAGTGCGGCATTTCGTCCTGCCCGTGGAACCAGTGCAGACTGTAATAGTTGTTGACATTTTCTCATGGTGACGGTTCGTTAACCGACACAGGGAGGCGTCATGTCACGGTACGACGACGACTGGAACCGGGAGTCCCAACGCATCCGCCGCCAGCTCGGCGAGAAGGGGCCGCGAGGAAGCTTCCTCTTCACCCTCGCTCTTCTGGTCGTGCTCAGCACCCTTTGCGTGGCGACGATCAACCTCCTTGGCTACCAGCTCATGTAGCGAGGTTTCGACTCGACGCCCTTAACAGGGGCCCGCGAGTCAGCGATGTTCAGTGGCTCCCGCAGCCCACCTGGCCGGAGCCTCGATGACCTCTCAACTTCACGGCCGACACGTCGCCGTCCTCATGGGCGGGCTGTCGGCCGAGCGTGAGGTCAGCCTCACCTCTGGCCGCGCCTGCGCCGAAGCCCTCGAGCGGCTCGGCGCGCAGGTGAGTCGCATCGACGCAGGGCGGGACCTGTCCGCCCAGCTCTCCGCGATCAGGCCCGACGTCTGTTTCAACGCCCTCCATGGCGCGTGGGGAGAAGACGGCTGCGTGCAGGGCGTGCTGGAGACCCTCGATCTTCCGTACACGCACTCGGGCGTTCTCGCCTCGGCCCTGGCGATGGACAAGACGCGCGCCAAGGCCGTCCTGTCGGCGGCCGGGGTGACGGTGCCGGGCGGAGGGCTGTTCGATCGCCGTGTGGCTGGGCGCGAACACGTCCTTGCGCCGCCCTATGTGGTGAAGCCCAACGCCCAGGGTTCGTCGGTGGGCGTGTTCCGTGTCTTCGAGGGAGCCAATTCGCCTCCGGAGGAGCTGCTGTCCGATGACTGGGCCTATGGCGAGGAGGTCGTGGTCGAACCCTACGTGCCGGGACTCGAACTCGCCGTAGCGGTGCTTGACGACAGGCCGCTGGGCGTGACCCAGATCGAGGCGCGCACCGGCTTCTACGACTACGAGGCGAAGTACGCGGAGGGCGGATCCGTCCACATCCTTCCGGCCGACATCTCTCCGGCGGCGAGCGAACGGGCCATGGCCCAGGCCCTGCTCGCGCACCGTGCGTTAGGCTGTCGCGGCCTTACCCGGAGCGACCTTCGTTATGACCCCGTTAACGACGTTATGGTCCTGTTGGAGGTCAACACCCAACCTGGGATGACGCCCACATCTCTCGCGCCCGAGCAGGCGGCTCACGCAGGGATGGGGTTCGACCAGCTTGTTCTTTGGATCACGGAGGACGCACATGCCCGCCGCGGCGCTCGAGACAGGGCGGAGTAGGGCCGGCGCCCGCTCCGCCCCGCCCCGGGGGCGCGCGCGAAGCCGGGGTGTCGCCTCGCCCGTTCCCGCGCCGTCGAAACTGCGAGCGGCCCAGGCGGTGGGCCTGCGCGCTCCGGCGGCGGGCGCGGCTGCGGCTCTGATGGCTCTGATGGTGCTGGCCGCCGGACTTGCAACCGGCGGTCGCGGCGAACAGGTCCTGGCGCTCGGTCGCGCAGGCGGGGCCGCCGTGGCCAGCAGCCTCGCCGCTGCGCCGCCACTGCTGGCGGGCGGCGTCGAGAGCCTTGGAGTCAAGATCCGCGAAGTGCATCTGCAGGGAGCGTCCTCAGCCGCTCAGGGCGAGATCCTCGCCGCCGCCGGCGTGCGGCCGGGCCAGTCCCTCACCGCCCTCGATCTCGCGGCCGTTCGAACGCGAGTGGAGAAGGTCGGATGGGTGGCGCGTGCGCGCGTAATGCGGCTGTGGCCCGGCACGGTCGTGATTGCTGTCGATCAGAGGCCGCTCGTCGCCCTCTGGGAGCACGGCGGCAAGGTGGTCGTGATCGCCTCCAACGGCGCGGTCGTTAGCAATGTCGATCCGGCTCATTTCACGACCCTTCCCCTGGTGGTGGGGGACGGCGCCAACACGGCTGCCGCCGCCACCCTGCCGTCGCTGAGCCGCCGGCCGAGGTTGTGGGGCCGGCTCCGTGCGCTGGTGCGTGTCGATGACCGCCGCTGGAACCTGCAGATGGCCGACGGCGGCGTGATCCTTCTGCCAGAGACCGACCAAGAGGCGGCGCTGCAGCGTCTCGACCGGTTGGACAAGACGATCGGCATCCTCGGTCTCGGTCTCGAGCGGATCGACCTTCGGGATCCGGAAATGATGATCGTACGGCCGAAGGGTGCGAGCGCGCCCCCGGCCGCTTCAGGGGGTGCCTAATGGCGGACATGGTTCTCGAACGCCGTGGCGCGGCGTTTCGGACGACGGCTCGGGCGGCGCGGCGGGAGACGCGAGAAGGATTGAAGCTGCCTCTCGGACGGCCGCCGCTCGTTGCCGCCGTGGATCTCGGGGCGAGTAAGGTCGCCTGCTTCATCATGCGCCCGGACGGGCTGCGAAAGTCGGAAAGGATCCTTTCGGCGGCAGGCGTCGGCTATGTCGCCTCTCGTGGCGTCCGTGGCGGCAATATCGTGGACATGGACGAGGCCGCACAGGCCATCGGCCAGGCCGTAGAGAAGGCGGAGGCCATGGCCGGCGTCGACGTCCATGGCATCACCGTGACCACCTCGCTCGGCCAACCTGTCAGCCATCGCGCCGCTGTCCGCATCCCGATCGCCGGCAAGCCGGTGAGCGAGTCCGACACCTCCCGCGCCGTGGCCCAGGCCCTCGCCAGCCTTCGCCTGACCCGGCGCCAGCCGGTGCACCTGCGTCCGATCGCGTGGACCATCGACGGTCGCCACGTGCAAGACCCGACCGCGATGTCCGGCCGCACGCTCGGCCTCGATCTGCTGGTCGTCAGCGTCAACGAATCGCTGTGGCAGACGCTGAGCCTTTGCGTCGAGCGGGCTCACCTGCATCTCGAAGGCGTCGTCGCATCCCCCTACGCCTCGGCTCTCGCGGCCCTGGAGGAGGACGAAATGGAGCTCGGCTCCATCTGCATCGACATGGGTGGCGGTTCGACTTCGGTCGCGGTCTTCTCGGGCGGCGCCCTGGTCCACGTGGACAGCCTTCCGGTCGGCGGCGCGCACGTCACCCAGGACATCGCGCGCGGCCTCTCCACCTCCATCGCCGGCGCCGAGCGCATCAAGACCGTCTATGGTTCGGCGATCGCCTCGGCGAACGAGGATCGCGAGATGATCGAGGCTCCGCCGCGCGGCGACGACCCGGGCGCCGGGCCAGTGACCGCGCCCAGGTCCCTGCTCAAGGGGATCATCGCTCCCAGGGTCGAGGAGACGCTTGAGCTCCTCCGCGACCGCCTGCGCGCGTCGGGCGCCCTGGTAGATCCGGGCGCGGGACTGGTCCTGATCGGCGGCGCCAGCCTCCTGGCGGGCGTCCGCGAGGTGGCGGTGCGGGTGTTCGACCGCCCCGCACGTCTCGGACGGCCACGGCGCCTGCCGCACCTGGCCGACGCCGCCGCCGGGCCGACCTTCTGCGCCGCCGCGGGTGTGCTTCAGAGAGCTGCGTTCGGGCCTCGCGATGTCCTTCCGCGCCGCGTGGTCAACGGACGAATCGCGCCTGCGCTCGATCCGAATGCTGGCGTTGTCGCCAAGGCTGCGGCCTGGCTTCGCGAAAATCTGTGAAGCCTAAGTCGCGAAGACGTGAACTCGCGGCTGCGACGTTCGATTCCTGACATTTTCTTCGTCGCTGCAAGACGATCCCATAGACGAAAGGCCGACTCATCGTATGCGGTTAACGTCAGATTAAGGGGAGCGGGCGCTCAATTGGCGTCGATCCCATTCGGAGCGGCCCGTCGGCGGGCGGGCGCCACGGTCTAGTGCACGGCGGAGGCCACGGAATTACCATGACGTTCAAGGTATTTGCGCCCCAGACCAAGGAATTGAAGCCTCGCATCGTCGTGTTCGGCGTTGGGGGCGCTGGCGGCAACGCAGTCAACAACATGATCGAGACTGGGCTGCAGGGCGTCGAATTCGTCGTCGCCAATACTGACGCCCAGCAACTGGCCTTCTCAAAAACTGAGCGGCGCATCCAGCTGGGGATGAACGTCACCCAGGGTCTGGGCGCGGGCGCTCATCCCGAAGTCGGTATGTCCGCTGCCGAGGAATCGGCGCCGGAGATCGGCGAGCATCTCGACGGCGCGCACATGGTGTTCATCACCGCTGGAATGGGCGGCGGCACCGGCACTGGCGCGGGCCCGATCATCGCCAAGTGCGCCCGCGAGCGCGGCATCCTCACCGTCGGCGTCGTCACCAAGCCCTTCCATTTCGAGGGCCGCCATCGGATGCGCCTGGCGGACGCTGGCATCTCCGAGCTCCAGCGTTATGTCGACACGCTGATCGTTATTCCCAATCAGAACCTGTTCCGCGTCGCCAACGAGCGTACGACCTTCAGCGAGGCGTTCGCCATGGCCGACCAGGTGCTGCATTCGGGCGTCCGCTCGATCACGGACCTGATGGTCCTCCCCGGCCTGATCAACCTCGATTTCGCTGACGTCCGTACGGTGATGACCGAGATGGGCAAGGCGATGATGGGCACCGGCGAGGCGTCCGGCGAAGGCCGTGCCCTGATGGCCGCCGAGAACGCGATCCAGAACCCGCTGCTCGACGAGACCACGCTCAAGGGCGCCAAGGCTGTGCTCGTCAACATTACCGGCGGCCTGGACATGACCCTGCTGGAGGTCGACGAGGCGGCCAACGCCATCACGGGCCAGGTCGACGCCGAGGCCAACGTGATCTTCGGCGCCGCCTTCGACCCGGCGCTGGAAGGGATGGTCCGCGTCTCCGTGGTCGCCACGGGGATGGACGGGGCCTCGATCGCCGCGATCGAACCTTACGAGCAGCCCCGCAGGAATACTGGCCGCCGGGAAATCGACTTCCCCTCGCATGAAGTCGAGCCTGAACCCGCACTCGATCTGGTGGTGACCGCGCCTCCCGAACCCGAACTGCAGCCTGCGTACGCCGCTGTCGAGGGGCCGCAGCAGGTCGCCCCGCCGGCGCCTGTCGCCGCCCAGCCGGACCTCCTGTTCGATGCGCCTACGACCCGCCGCCCGGCGCCGGGGGTGTCTCCCAAGCAAATCGCCGAGGCGGCAATGATGGCCGACGAGGATGAGGAGGCCCTGTTCGGGTCCGCTCATCGCGGCGAGGAGCGCCGTCAACGTGGCGGTTTCCTGACCATGTTCGGCGGTCGTCCGCGCAAGGACTCTGGCCGGCGGGCCGCGCCGACCCGTTCCGCGGGCGGAGCGCAGCCCCTGGAACTGCCTGACGAGGTGGAGAGCGAAGAAGCTGCCGAGCTCGAAATCCCGTCCTTCCTGCGCCGGCTCGCCAACTAGGCGTCGCCAGCGAACCAAGGGGTGGCCGGAAACACGAGTTGTGTTGCCGGTCCCCGCCAAGCCCGTTAATCGTTTGTAAAGCGCCGCCGGCCGCTTCGGCCGGCGCTCCGCTTGCGTGCCGCTTGGGCCCTTGGCTTTCCGGAACTCCTAGATGACTCCAGAGCTGCAGCACACGCTCGCCTCCGCCGTGCAATTCCAGGGCGTAGGCGTCCACACCGGTCGTCAGGTATGCGGACGAATTGAGCCGGCGCGACCCGATACGGGTGTTTCTTTCGTCCGCACCGATGTCGCCGAACGCGATCCGGAGATCCCGGCGCGGGCGGACCGGGTGACCGAAACCCGCCTCGGAACCGTCATCGCCAACGCCGACGGGGTGAGCGTTTCGACGGTCGAACACCTCATGGCGACGCTCTCCGGTCTCGCCATCGACAACGCCGTGGTGTTCATCGACGGCCCGGAGGTCCCGATCATGGACGGCTCCTGCGCCCCGTTCGTCGATCTGCTCGACAGGGCAGGCCGCCGTCTCCAGGCGCGTCCGCGCCGATATCTGGAGATCCTCGAGCCCATCGTCGTCGAGGATGGCGACAAGCGCGTCGCCTTGACCCCTGCGGAACGCTTCGAGGTCGCCTTCGAGATCCTGTTCGACGATTCCGCCATCGGCCGGCAAAGCCTCGACCTTGCGGTCGACGAGGCGGTGTTCCGCGAGGACCTCGCCGAGGCGCGCACCTTCGGCTTTTTGCACGAGGTGGAGGCGTTGCGGGCCGCAGGCCTCGCCCGCGGCGGATCGATGGACAATGTCGTGGTGATCGACCGCGGCGCGATTCTCAACCCCGAAGGGCTGCGCCGGCCCGATGAGTTCGTCCGACACAAGATGCTGGATGCGATCGGCGACCTAGCCCTTCTTGGAGGACCGCTGCTCGCGCGCTACGAGGGTCGCTACGCTGGCCACGCTATGAACAACGCCCTGGCGCGCGCCCTCCTGGCCCGGCCTGCCGCATGGCGCGAGGTCTCCGCCCCACGACGACTTGCCGCAGTCGGCTAAGACCTCCCTTCATATCCGTCGCTTGCGCGCATTTGCGGGATGATGTTGCGGGTTCGGCGGCGTTTGCGCTGGTCGGCGGGTGTTGTAGAAGTCAGACCCGGTCCGCTCGCGGATCGCTGGGGTTCAAGAGGTTCTCGAAGATCGTGTCCGTAAAGCCCGGCCTCCGGGGCGCCGTCGCTCTGGCCCTCATCGCTCCGCTCGCCATCTCCGGCTGCTCGATGCTCCACAAGAAGAAGCCGACCCTCGCGTACGAGGAACGGCCGGTGGATCTGCTGTACAGCACGGGCGCGAACGAACTGGATCACCACCGCTGGAACGATGCGGTGAACTATTTCCGCGAAGTGGAACGGCAGCACCCCTATTCGGAATGGGCGCGCCGCGCGATCCTCATGACCGCCTATGCGCACTACCAGGCGAACGATTATTCTGAGGCGATCAGCGAGGCCAACCGCTTCATCGCTCTCTACCCGGGCAATGCCGCGACTCCCTATGCCTACTATCTGAAGGCGGTCTGTTACTTCGAACAGATCGTCGACGTCGGGCGCGACCAGGCTTCCACCGAGCAGGCGCGCGTCGCGCTCTCGGAGATCATGAAGCGGTATCCCAGCACCCAGTACGCGGTCGATTCCAAGCTCAAGTACGACATGGTCCAGGACCAGTTGGCGGGCAAGGAGATGACGATCGGCCGTTATTACCTTCGCAATGGCGACGCCATCGCCGGCATCGGTCGCTTCCGAGACGTCGTCGAAAAGTATCAGACCACGACTCACGCACCGGAGGCGCTCTATCGACTGGTCGAAGCCTATCTGACCATCGGCCTGGTTCAGGAGGCGAAGGAGAACGGCGCGGTTCTCGGCTACAACTATCCCGGCGACTATTGGTACGGCCAGGCTTACAAGTTGCTGACCTCGCGCGGTGAACGGCCTTCGCTGGAGCCCTCGCCGATTGTCCTGCCGCACCTGCCCTTCACGCGCGCGCCGGAATCCCGAAACATCGTGCCGCCGCCGGTGGACGTGGCCGCCCAGGAGGCAGCAGCCCCGCACGAGGCCGTCGGGACCACCGTCCCGGCACAGCCGGCGGACCCTCCCAAGCCAAAGCCGAAGAAGGACTTCCTCCACGGGGTTCTTGGCCTCTGACAACCCTTTGAACGGAACCTGAGTCTCGGCCATTGTGCCGGCCATGCTGATCGGCCTGGCCATCCGCGACGTCGTGCTCATCGACCGCCTCGACCTGGCGCCTGGGCCTGGTCTCACCGCGCTCACCGGTGAGACCGGGGCCGGCAAGTCGATCATCCTCGACGCACTGGGACTGGCCACGGGAGCACGCGCGGACGCCTCCCTCATCCGCCGCGGCGCGGCCCAGGCCAGCGTCACCGCCATCTTCGCGCCGCCGCCCGAGGCGGCCGTGTGGGCCTATCTGGATGAGAAGGAGCTCGGCTACGACCGGGACGAGGACCTCGTCCTGCGCCGCACCCTCGCAGCAGATGGCCGCTCGCGCGCCTTCGTCAACGATCAAGCCGTGGGCGTTGGCGTCCTGCGCGACCTGGGGGCACTGCTGGTGGAGGTGCACGGCCAGCACGAGACCGTCGGCCTGCTCGACCCGCGCACCCATCTGAGCCTGCTCGATCGCGTCGGCGGCTGTGAGGCCCTGGGGCGGGCTTGCCTGGAGACCTGGAGCGCCTGGCGCGTTGCGGCTGGATCCGCCCGCGGCCTCGCCGAGGCGCGCGACCGGTCGGCCGCCGAGGCCGAGGAGCTCGCGGCGCGCCTGGCCGAACTTGATCGTCTTTCGCCCAAGGTCGGCGAGGCCGCGGCTCTTGCGGAGGAGCGCGCTCTTCTGGGCGCCGCCGAAAAGACCCTGGCGGACATCTCCCAGGCGCGCGACCTGCTTGACGGCGACTCCCTCGGCGCACGCCTTGGCCAAGCGCTGCGGGCCTTGGAGCGGGCGAAATCGCGTCTGGAAAGTCTGGGGGCAGGCTCGGCGAGCCCGGCGGCGGGACGGATCGCCACAGCCTGCGAAGCCTTGGACCGGACTCTGATCGAGGCGAGCGAAGCGTCCGCGGCGGTCGACGCCGCGGCCGAGGCCTTCGATCTCGATCCCCAGAGGCTCGAGGAGGCGGAGGAGCGCCTCTTTGGTCTGCGCGCGATGGCGCGAAAGCTGAGCGTGGAGCCCGACGAGCTACCCGCCGCCCGGGCCGAGACGGCCGCCCGCCTGTTGGGACTGGAGAGCGCCGACGAGGCGGTTGCGGCGGCGCAGAAGCGCGAACGCGAGGCGTGGGACGCCTACCTCGCCGCCGCCGGGTCTCTCACCGCCGCCCGCCGCGCCGCTGGCGATCGCCTGGCCGCCGCCGTGATGGCCGAGCTTGCCCCGCTGAAACTGGACAAGGCGCGTTTCCGAGTCGCCGTCGATCCCCTCCCGGAGGAGCGGGCCGGGCCCACGGGTTCGGACCGCGTGGAGTTCCAGATCTCCACCTTGCCGGGCGCGCCGTTCCAGGGTCTTGGCGCGATCGCCTCGGGCGGCGAGCTCTCGCGCTTCGCGTTGGCCATAAAGGCGTCGCTCGCGCAGCGCGCCGCTGGCCCCCAGCCCCTCATGATCTTCGACGAAGTGGACCAGGGCGTCGGTGGCGCAGTGGCGGACGCCATCGGCCTGCGGCTCAAAAGACTGTCGTCGGGCGCCCAGGTGCTGGTCGTCACCCATAGCCCCCAGGTCGCCGCGCGGGCGGAAGCCCAGTGGCGTGTGCGCAAGGACGGATCGGGCGAAAAGGTCCATGCGGCGGTGGATGTGCTGACGCCCGCCGCGCGCGAGGAGGAGATCGCACGGATGCTCGCCGGAGCCGAGGTCACAGACGCGGCCCGCGCCGCCGCCCGGGCCCTGATGGATGCGTGACCCGACGACCGCCCCGGAGGCGCCCGAGGCGCTAAGCGAGGCCGAAGCCCTCGCGGAGTTGACGCGTCTGGCGGACGAGATCGCCGCCCACGACGTGCGCTACTACCAGAAAGAAGCCCCGACGATCTCGGATGCGGACTATGACGCGCACAAGCAGCGCAACGCCGCGATCGAGGCCCGCTTTCCGGCGTTGATCCGCGAGAACTCGCCGTCGCTGCGCGTGGGCGCCGAGAGATCGGAGTCCTTCGCGCCCGTAACCCACGGCGTGCCCATGCTGTCGCTGGACAACGCGTTTTCCGATGACGACGCGCTCGAGTTCGACGCCCGCGTGCGCCGCTTTCTGAGACTGGGTGAGGAGACGGTCGCCTACACCGCTGAGCCGAAGATCGACGGCCTCTCGGCTTCCTTGCTGTACCGCGACGGGGTTCTCGTCCGTGGCGCGACGCGCGGCGACGGGCGGGTGGGGGAGGACGTCACGGCCAATCTGCGCACGCTAGGCGAGATTCCGGCCAGGCTGAAGGGGAGCGGCTGGCCGCAGTCGATCGAGGTCCGCGGCGAGATCTATTTCGGTCACGCCGAATTTGCCGCCCTCAATGAAGCCGCCGAGGCCGCCGGCCAGCGCACCTACGTCAACCCGCGCAACGCCGCCTCCGGCTCGCTGCGCCAGATCGACCCGCGCATCACCGCCCAGCGGGCGCTGCGCTTCTTCGCCTATGCCTGGGGCGAGATCAGCGCTCCCTTCGCTGAAACCCAGTGGCAGGCCTTGGAGCTGCTGCGGTCATGGGGCTTCAGAGTCACGCCCCAGGCGCGGCGCGTGGAGGGCTCTGAGGGACTGCTGGCCGCCTACCGCGAGATGGAAACCGTGCGGCCGCATCTCGGCTTCGATATCGATGGCGTGGTCTACAAGGTCGACCGGTTGGACTGGCAGCAGCGCCTGGGTTTCGTCTCGCGCTCCCCACGCTGGGCCGTAGCGCGCAAGTTCCCCGCCGAGCAGGCCCGGACCATCCTCGAGGGAATCGAGATCCAGGTCGGCCGCACCGGCGCGGTCACGCCGGTCGCCTGCCTCGCGCCGGTGACCGTCGGGGGCGTCGTGGTCGAGCGCGCCACCCTGCACAACGCTGACGAGATCACCCGCAAGGATGTGAGGGTCGGCGACACCGTGATCGTCCAGCGCGCGGGCGACGTGATCCCTCAGATCGTCGAGGTGGTCCTCGATCAGCGCCCGGCGGACGCCAAGCCCTTCGAGTTTCCCGACCGCTGCCCGTGCGAGCTGAAGACGCCGCTGGCGCGCGAGACCACCGCCTCGGGAGCAGAAACCGTCGTGCGCCGCTGCACCGGCGAATTCGCCTGTCCGTTCCAGCGCTTCGAACATCTCCGCCACTTCGTCTCCCGCCGCGCCTTCGACATCGAGGGCCTCGGCGAAAAGCAGCTGCGCGCCTTCTTCGACGAGGGCCTCGTGCGCGAGCCGGCGGACATCTTCCGCCTGGCCCGTAACGAGACGGCTCTCGACTCCCTTCGTGCGCGTGAGGGCTATGGCGAGACCTCGGTGCGCAACCTTCGCGCGGCGATCGAAGCGCGGCGCACGATCGGCCTGGACCGGTTCATCTACGGCCTTGGCATACGCCACGTTGGCGAGACGACCTCCCTGGTCCTGGCGCGCGGCTATGGCGACGCCGAGACCTTCCTGGCGGCGATGCACGCGGTGACCGCCGGGGACGCCGAGGCGATCGCCGAGCTCGACGCCCTCGACCAGATCGGCGAGGCGGTGATCGAGGCGGCGGGCGCCTACTTCCGCGAGCCGCACAACCTTCGCATCGTCGAGGCTCTTCGCGAGCAGCTGACTGTCCTGCCGGCCGAAAAGCCTCGCACGGACAGCGCCCTGGCCGGCAAGACGATTGTCTTCACCGGCTCCCTGGAGCGAATGACGCGCGACGAGGCCAAGGCCCAGGCCGAATCCCGCGGCGCCAAGGTCTCCGGCTCGGTCTCGAAAAAGACCGACCTGGTGGTCGCCGGCCCGGGTGCGGGGTCCAAGCTGAAGACGGCGGCAGAGCTGGGAATCGAGGTGATCAGCGAGGACGACTGGCTGGCGATGATCGGGTGATCCGGGTCGCCAATGCCCGGAAGGGTGAGATGGACATGTGACGCCGGATAATTACATATCGACCGGTATGGATACGTTGGAAAAGCACGGCATCAGGGGGCGTCCGCGGGAGTTCGACATGGACGACGCGCTGGCGGCCGCGCTCAGCGTGTTCTGGCGCAAGGGTTATGAAGGCGCCTCGCTGACCGATCTCACCAAGGCGATGGGTATCAGCCGGCCGAGTCTCTATGGGGCCTTCGGCAACAAGGAGCAGCTCTTCCGGCAGGCGCTGGACCTCTATGAGGTCGAGAAGATGGCCTATGTCAGCGAGGCCCTGGCCAAACCCACCGCTCGCGCAGTGGCCGAGCACTTGCTCACGAAGGCCTTGGAACGCCAGACCTCGGTCTGCGATCCTCGCGGCTGTCTGGGCGTGGTGAGCGCCATGCAGTGCGGCGACGAAGCGCAGCAGATCCGCGCGGAGGTTCAGGCGCGGGGCAAGGCAGCCAATGACGCCCTGATCGCCCGTTTCGAGCGCGCCCGCGCCGAGGGCGACCTGCCCCCTCAGGTGACCCCCGAAGGCCTGGCGCGTCTGCTCTCGGCGATCAACCAGGGCCTCGCCATGCAGGCCAGCGCCGGCGCCACCGCGGAGGAGCTGCGAGTCCTGGTCGAGACTGCGCTGGAGTGCTGGCCGACCTAACCGCCTAGGCCGTCATCGCACAGAAAAAATTCATACTGAACGGTATGTAATCTCCCTTGCGGAGCGGCGTTCGGGTCATATTTAGACCGGACGGTATGAATCTCGCCCGCATGACACGGGCCATACCTGGAAAACCGGATATGATTCGCTTCACAAATCGGCGGCTCGCCGCCTTTGCCATCCCTATCCTCGTGGCGGCGCACAGGCTGACCGCGTTCGCCCTCACGACGGTCGTCCTTAGCTGAAGCGCAGCATTGAGCCTGCCTCCGCTTCCAGCCACCAAGAAGAGTGGCTGGCGATGTTCGCCTGAGCAGTTTGCCGCTTGTTCCCCACCCATGACGCCCAGTGCTTGCCGAGGCCGAGGAAGGCTTCCACACCTGCGGACGTTGAAGCTTCGGGGCGAACGATGATCCTGATCGGGCAATACGACTCACCCTTTGTGCGCCGGGTCGCGGTCGCCCTCAGCGTCTACGGCATGGCCTATGAGCATCGGCCCTGGTCGACGTTCGGCGACGGCGATCGGATCGCCGAGTTCAACCCTTTGAGGCGCGTCCCCACGCTGGTGCTCGACAGCGGCGAGGCGCTGATCGAGAGCTTCGCGATCCTCGATCATCTGGACGAACTCGCCGGGTCGTCGCGCGCGCTGATCCCGGCGTCGGGACCGCAGCGGCGGTCAGTCTTGCGCGTGTGCGCCCTGGCGACCGGTCTTTGCGACAAGATGGTCAGTCTCGTCTACGAGCGGATCTTGCACGAGGCGGTCTCGCCAACCTGGGTTAGCCGGTGCGAGACTCAGATCGGCCAGGTGCTCCAATTGCTAGAGGAGGACCGGGCAGGGCGGGCAAGTCCACACTGGTTCGGCGACCGGCTCGGGCACGCGGATATCGCCGTCGCCTGCGCCCTGCGCTTCCTTTCCGAGGCGCACCCGAATCTGGCCCAGACGGAGCGCCGGCCGGCGCTCGCTGCACACGCTGCGCGCTGCGAAGCGCTCGACGCCTTTGCGGGGGTCGTCCAGCCGTTCATCCCACCCGCCCGCTGACCGCGAGCGGAAGCCCTAAGACTTGGCCCGGACGGGAACTTGAGCGCGCCCCGCCAGGTCGTCTCCCGCGTCCGGCGCGAACTTCAGGTGCCAGATGGTGGCCGAGGCGGAGATCGCGGTCACCACCAGGAAGGCCAGGGTGAAATCCCCCAGGGCGGGGATGGTGGCGTGGGTCGCCAGCATGCCGACGCGCAGCGCACCGGCGCCCACGCAGATGCCCAGCGAGAGCATCAGCTGCTGGAAGGTGGCGTAGAAGCTGGTGGCCGAACTCATCCGCTCCGGCGGTATCTCGTCATAGGCGATGGTGTTGTAGGCGGTGAACTGGAAGGACATGAAGAAGCCGCACGCGGTGAGCACGAGGAAGATCTCCCACACCCCCCAGATCGGACGGAAGGCGGCGCAGACGGCGTAGCCGCCGGTCGCGATCAGGCCATTGACGATCAGGCTGTTGCGGAAACCGAACCGCCTCAGCGCCCACGGCGCCAGCCATTTCATTCCGAGCGAGCCGATCGCCCCGGCGATGGTGATCGTGCCGCTCTGGGCCGCGCTCATTCCGAAGCCGAGCTGGAACATCAGAGGCAGCAGGAAGGGCTGAGCCCCCTGGGTGATCCGCGTGAGCGAGCCGGCGATCACCGACAGGCGAAACGTCTGGACCCTCATCAGGGTCAGGTCGAGGATGGGGGCGGCGGCGCGGCGGGCGTGGAAGATGTAGAGGCCGCCGGCCGCGAGGCCGATGAGGATCAAGACGAGCGACCGGTGGAGCTCGCCCGGGCGGCTCGACATCTCGAAACCGAACAGCAGGCAGCCGAGCGAAACGCCCGATAGGCAGAAGCCCGGCAGGTCCATTGCGGAGGGCGTGTCGCCGCGAATCTGGCCGATGAACCTGGTCACCAATGCAATGCCCAGGAGCCCGACGGGAATGTTCAGGTAGAAGATCCAGCGCCAGTTCAGATAGGTCACGATGAAGCCGCCGAGCGGTGGTCCGACGATCGGGCCGATCAGGGACGGGATGATCAGCCAGGACATGGCGTTGACCATGTCCTCCTTGGCCACGCTTCGTAGCAGCACCAGGCGCCCCACCGGAACCATCATCGCCCCGCCGGTCCCCTGGATGAAGCGCGAGATCACCAGGAACGCCAGGCCGTGCGCCTGTCCACACATCACCGAGCCGGCCAGGAACAACAGGATGGCGAGGCGAAACACCGTCTTGGCCCCGAATCGGTCGGCCATGCGCCCGCTGGCGGGGATAAAGATCGCCAGCGCCAGCAGATAGGAGGTGAGGGCGGAGGCGACGTTGGTCGGCGGGACGTGGAACTCGCGCGCCATCGTGGGCAGGGCGGTCGCCAGGATCGTGGCGTCCATCTGCTCCATGAAGAAGGCGAAAGCGACGATCAGGGCGATCGTGCGGTAGTTTCGCTGCGCGGCCGTCACGGCTGGCGCGGGCGTAGATGGGACGCGCGCGAGCCTGCCCGCCGCGGGCACGATCCCGTCGCGAATCTCCGCGTTGATCGAGGCGAGCCCGCGCCGCCTGGGTCTTAGCATGGGGCGGCGTTTGGTCATGGGAGCTGGGGCGCGCGCATACTCCGGGGCCGGATGGGCGATCTGGCGCTGCAACGCAAGCCGCAGCGAGCCAACTTGGGAGCGGCGGAGCGCTTACAACCTGGTTTTCCGGAGGGTCTTGCCAGATTGTGTGACGATGCGCTTGGCTCGGCGACGGCCGGACGCTCACGAGGCTCGACCCGGTCGCCCGGACGAAGCGGGGTTTGCGCCATGACCAGGGTTCTGCAGCACCTGTGGTTCGAGAAGGATATGGAGGCGGCTGTCCGCTTCTACGTCTCGCTCGTCCCGGGCTCGTCGATCCACTGGAACTCGGCCGTGGCCGCCGACAATCCCAGCGGTCCGGCGGGGACGGTGAAGATCATCGCGTTCAGCCTGGGCGATCAGTCCTACCAGGCCATCGAGGCGGGGCCCCTCGATCCGTTCAATCGGAGCTTCTCGATCGTGGTCCAGTGCGACGACCAGAACGAGATCGATCGCCTGTGGGACGCGCTCACCGAAGGGGGCTCCCCGTCGCAGTGCGGCTGGCTGACGGACCGCTGGGGCCTGACCTGGCAGATCGTGCCGGCCCGCCTGGGCGAGCTGATGAGCGATCCCGATCGAGCCAAGGCCAGGCGCGTAGCTGCAGCGATGCTGAAGATGTCGAAGTTCGACATCGCTGCGCTGGAAGCGGCCGCGGCGCAGTAGCGTGCGGCGGGGTTGACGGGCGCGAGGCGCGATCTGAAAGCACTGCCGTCGGCGTGCGGGAACGGCGGCTGGATTTAAAATGGGGGGAAGCCATGGATATCCGACGTCCTGATCGGCGCATCGTGCTGGGGTCCCTTGCAGCGGTCACACTGGCGGCCCGAGCGTCCGCGGCGGTCGCCCAGCCGCAATCGACCCCCCTCCGCATCGACGCTGCGCGCCTGCGCAAGAGCCTCGAGGACCTCAGCGTGAATGGTCGGCCGTCGGGCGGATCGTTCGAGGACGGGGTCAGTCGGTACGCCTATTCCGACGCCGATCTCGCCGGACGCGCCTACGTCATGGGCCTCATCCGCGCCGCCGGCGCGACCCCGCGGACCGATGCGGCAGGCAACATCCGCGCGCGCCGCGAGGGCTCCGTCGCCGGGCTGAAACCGATCATCATCGGCTCGCACATCGACAGCGTGCCCAATGGCGGCAACTTCGACGGCGCCCTCGGCTCCCTCGCGGCGGTGGAGATCCTGCGGACCCTGAACGAGCGCCAGATCCGCCTGCGCCATCCGCTGGAAGTGGCTCTCTGGTCTAACGAGGAGGGGGGCACGATCGGCAGCGAGGCTGTCGCCGGACAGCTCCCTTCGGCCTCACTCGAGCTCGTCATGAACGGGATCAGTCGCCGCGACGGCATCCGGCGCATCGGCGGCAATCCGGATCACCTGGACCAGGCTCGCATCCCACCCGGCTCTCTCGCCGCCTACGTCGAGCTGCACATCGAGCAGAGCGATCGCCTGGAGCAGGCGGGAGTGAACATCGGCGTGGTCGATGGGATCGTCGCTATCGACGAATACGAGGTCGAAATCACCGGCGTGCCAAACCACGCCGGCACGACCCCGATGGCCGATCGCCGCAACGCGCTCCTCGCGGCGGCCAGGCTCATCGAAGCGGTGCAGGAGGAGGTCACTCGCCTTCCCGGCCGGCAGGTGGGCACGGTCGGCCACATCGAGGTCTCCCCCAATGCCCGCAATATCGTGCCGGGCCGGGTGAAGTGCTCGATCGAGCTGCGCGATCTCGACCCGGCGAAGATCCAGTCAATCGGCGAGGCGATCCGCGCCCGCGCCCAGACCATCGCGACCGCCACTGGGACCCAGATCGCGATCACCAAGGTCGAGGGAGACGCCCCGGCGCTCGCCACGCCGGCGATCCAGCGACAGATCGAGCAGGCTGCCGCGGCCCTTGGCCTTTCGACCATGCATCTGCCCAGCGGCGCCGGACACGACGCCGCTCCCCTCTCGGTCCTGGCGCCTATGGGCATGATCTTCGTGCCCAGCATCGGCGGCGTCAGCCATTCGCCGAAGGAGCGCACAACCTGGGAGGACTGCGCGAACGGCGCCAACGTCCTGCTGGGGACGGTGCTGAAGCTGGACGCAGCCTGAACGGTTAGGCGTGAGTGGACATCATGCGATCGACCATGGCGGTGTCGACGAACTGACGCAGCGACTTGATCTTGCCGCTGCTGTCGAACTCCCACAGGTCGCAGGCCTGGGATGTGATCGGCGGTCCGCCGCGATAGCCGACCTCGATCTGGTTGGTTATCGCAGCCTTCTGTCCATCGACGATCGCGTCGATGCGCCTGACGCCCCTGAACTGAAAGTCGTCGATGAGCCGGTCGGCCGCCGGGCCGGCGGGTGCGGGGCCGACCAACGATCTGGCGGCGAACGACTGGGCGCCGACCATCTCATAGGTGGCGTCGTCCGCCATGAACGATCGTACGGCGGCCTTGTCGCCGGCGATCCTCGCTGCCCAGAAACGATCGATCGTCTTGAGGATATCCGAGGTCATCACATGTCCTCTCAACGCAGCCCTGTGCCTCCCTACGCCCCCTCCGTTGTACGAAACAGTATAAATTGCGCTTCGTGATTGCTGTTGAGGCTCGCGCCGGGAGCTAGGTGTTCGGGGCCGCTGTGGGTCGATGGCATACGCCGCAGCCATCACGTTCCAGGTGCTCTAGCGCCTGGGCGACCTGGGCGCGCTCGCCCGTTGCGACTGCCGTCGAGAGCGCCTGGGCCGTTTCGGCCACCGCCTTTGGCGCAGCGCTCACGCGGGCGGCGCTCATGTCGACGTATGCGTTCGAGGCCGTCCCAGGAGGAAACAGGCCAGGGAGGCCTTTGGCAAATGTCCCAAGTTCGTCGGCCGCCGCGGCGGCGTCGGCCTGACTGCCGCCCCCGTAGATGTAGGCCCGGACGCGCGCCACGTCCGCCAGGGCGCCCTTCATCGAGATTGCCTGTGGCGTCGGTTGCCCAGGGGGCGGCCCACCTGTGTGGGCGCAGGCGCCAAGGCCCAGGAGCGACCAGCAGGCAATAGTCAGCAGGCATGGGGAGGGGCGCGCCACGTCAGCTGTCCAGTTCCACGATCTTCCACTCGCCGCCGGGCTGGCGGCACCAGTTGAAGACGAAGTGGCGCGGAGCGTTGGGCCGGCTATTGTAGCGAATGACATATCGGAGGGTGTGGCAGCTCATGCCCTTGGCGACAAAGCGGCGCGTCAGGGCCACTTCGCCTGCGTTCTTCGAGCTTTGGCCGCGCCAGCGCTCGACCGTGCCGATCGACCGCCCCTCGTTCAACCGAGCGACCGCCGCTTGCATGCGTGCGACGTCGTCCGGCGTCAGGGTTGGTCCGTTTAGGGGAGCGCCCAGCCAGGGCAGACCTGTTTGATAGGAGCGGGAAGGCGTGGCCAGGATGACCGTGACGGCCGCCAGGCTCCAGGCGGTGGTCTGCACGATTCGGGAGGCTCGGAACATGATCCCCTCATCCCGCGCGCCCGTTCGGGTCGCCTTGATGTCGATCATGCCCGAGCGCGAACAGCGAGGCCAGAGCGCCGCCTCGCGGAACTCCGCCGGCGAGGCGCGAGCCAGACATGCAAAAGCCGGCGGTCCGGAGAGGTTCGGCCGGACCGCCGGCTCCTAGAGACTGATGCGTTCACGGAATAGGCGTGAACGCTGAATCAGGCTCTAAACTCTTGAATCTAAGGCAGATAATCCCCGTCCCGACGGCTCCGTCTGAACGGGGATTGCTCTAGCGCCTCAGGCCGCGACGGCGACCTTGAGGCCGCCCTTGAGATCAGCAGCCTTCGAGAGCGCTGCGTTCAACGCGTTGGTCCGATGTTCCGGGCTGAAGACCACGCCTTCGGCGCGGATGAACTCCACGTCCGGGACCCCGACGAACCCGAAAAGCGCGCGCAGATAAGGCTCATGGAAGTCCATGACAGCGGCGGGGGCGCCGTCGGCATAGGCCCCGCCGCGGGCAGAGGCGATGATCACGCGCTTGCCGCCCGCCAAGCCTTCCGGGCCGTTCTGCGTGTAGCGGAAGGTCTTGCCCGCCACGAGGACACGGTCGAACCAGGCCTTCAGTTGGCTGGCGATGCCGAAATTGTACATCGGGGCGCCGATCACCACGACGTCAGCCGCCAGGAACTCGGCGAGCGGGTCGCTCTCCGCCAGGCCGGACAGGCCGGCCCCGTTGAGGTGGGGCAGCGGGTTGGCCTCGAGGTCGCGATAGACGACTTCCAGCGAGGGATTGGCTGCTTTCAAGTTTTGGACGACCGCGGCGGAAATCTGCCGGCTGACCGAAGCCGTACCGGTGATGCCGCTGTCGATATGAAGGAGTTTCATGGTAGCGCCTCTGTAAGGGGATTTGACACAAGCCATATAGATTCGGAACGACGCGCCGTTCAGACGGCCATTTCGAAACGGCTCGTTGCAATCGAGGAACGATATTGATGCGCGACCTGAATGACCTGCAGGCTTTCGTCGCCGTGGTCGCCAACGGCGGTTTCTCCGCCGCCGCGCGCGCCACCGGGGGTCCGAAGTCGCGTCTGAGCCGCCGCGTCGCCTCCCTCGAGTCCGAGTTGGGCGTGCGCCTGGTCGAGCGGTCCAGCCGCCGATTCAAAGTCACTGAAGTGGGCCAGGACGTCTATCGCCACGCCAGGGCGGCGCTCAGCGAGGCCGATGCGATCGATGAAGTGGTGACAAGGCTCAAGGCGGAGCCACAGGGTCTGGTGCGGATGAGTTGCCCCCAGGGGGTGGACAGACTCCTCGCCAACGCGCTGCCAGCGTTCCTCACGAAGCACCCACGCCTGCGCGTGCAGGTGATCGTGAGCAACCGGCGCGTCGATCTGATCGAGGAAAGCGTGGACGTCGCCGTCCGGGTCCGCAGTCGGCTCGATACTGATGCGGATCTGCAGGTCCGCATTCTCGGCCGCTCCGCGGTGATGCTTGTGGCCAGTCCCGACTTCATCAAGGAGCACGGCGAGCCTCTCGCGCCCGAGGACGTGGCTCGCTTCCCGACAATCAGTCTGACAGACCAGACAGGGCTCGATCGCTGGACGCTGCTCAACGACGCAGGCGAGGAGGCGGTAGTCGTCCACGAGCCCCGCCTCTCGGCGAGCACCTTCCCGATCCTCCGTCAGGCGGCGGTGGATGGCGTCGGGATCGCGATGGTCCCCGAATACGGTTGCCGCGAGCTTCTCGATAGCGGGCGACTGGTCCGAGTGCTGTCGGACTGGAACTGGCCGGCGGGGATCATGCACCTGGTGTTCACCTCGCGCAGGGGCTTGCTGCCCAGCGTGCGCGCGGTGATCGACTTCGCCGCTGTGGTGCTCAAGCCTGGCGCGACGGGCTGGGAAGAAGCGCTCTGACCGATCCGGCCTCGGCGAAGTAGGCCCATGCGTGGGCATGGTGGCGAGCGTGCACGGCGGGGGACGCGGGCGCGGCGTAGAGGGCGTTCTGCCGGTCGCCGAGGGTTTCCAACCATACAGCGGCCGCGAGCGCCGCCATGGCGATCGCCAGAATGGGGATGGAACGCAGAGGAATCATGGCTCCGTGCCTCGGGTTGCCTGGAGCGCGACATGGGTTTGCGACTGCGGGGCCTGTAGGCATCTTTTCCGCAACCTAGCGTTCCGGAATCTGGAACGTTGGCGGGCGCCCCGATAGGACTACGCGTGCGGCGTTTGGAGCCGATTGCCAAGACGACTGCGGCCGGAGAACATCGGGCGCAATAGTGGCTGGGCACAGGAAGACTTGGGCGTGACAACGGTTTCTGACGCGACGGCGCGCCCAAAGGTGGTTTTCGAACCCCAGCCGAATGAGAGCGGCGATCCGGCTCTCGCCACGCAAGGGTTTGGCCGCGTGAGCCGGGAAGCCGTTCCCGCGTTCGATCCGAACCGTCAGATCGATGACGCCTGCGATTTCTTCGAGCGCCACGGCTATGTGTTCCTTGCCGGGTGCCTCGATGCGAGCGAGCTGACGTGGCTCAACGCGTTCTGCGATCGCACCCAGGCCGATAGGCCGGAGGCATGGGGCCTGGGGGACAAGCGCAAGCCCCACCACCGCAACCAGGGTCTGATCTACTCGCAGCCCCTGCTCGACTACCCCGAGCTCGATCCGTTCACGCGCCATCCCCGTTCGTATCCAGTGGTCGCCCGTCTCCTCGGCGGCGAGGACAGGCCGAGGTTCGCGGAGTTCAACTTCCGCGAAGCGCCCGAAGGCGCAGGCCAGCGGGCGATGAACTTCCACCACGACGCCGTGAACGAGGATCGCCTGACCCGCGCGCCGTACAATCCGTGCGACTATCTCTGCGCGATCCACTATCTGACGGACGTGGAACTGGGCGCGCCCTGTTTTTCCGTCGTGCCCGACAGCAATCGTTTCGCCACCCTCAAGGAGGCGTTCGAGACCCTCGGCGACTCGTACCGTGAAGTTCCTCTCTACGGCCCCGCAGGGACTTGCGTTCTCTACGACACCGCGACCTTCCACACTCGCCTCGATGGCGATGGCCAGAAGATGCGGCGCACCTGGCACCAGTATTACGCGCGAGGCGGATGGCTGCGCAGCAGCCTCCCCACAACGAACCGCTACATGCGCGCGCCCAGTCCTACGCTCACCGACTGGAATCTGTTTCCAGAGCGGCTGGCGATGCATCCTGACCCGGCGACACGCCTGTTCTTCTCCCACTGGAACTCCGCCATGGGCGAGTGGGCAGCCTCCGGCTTCGATCCTGAAGTCCGCAAGGCGATGCCGCGAGGGGAACAGTAAAGTAAACTGCACCGAACGGTCGGCCGGGTTATTCTCTTCAAGCGGAGCAATGCTACGTCCACTTCCAGACGTAGTGTCGACAACTCGGGGCGAATCCAGATTACCTCTCACCTTGGGGGCGGAGATGGGTTCCCGCGTGGCCTGGCATGCGTGGAACGGGCAGGGTCGCGCCCGCAGATCTCGCAGCCACGGCCATACAAATGCGGGATCGCCCGTCTCACGGCCGGGCGTTCGCGCGCTCTGTCGGGGGACGGATCCAACCGACGAAGCTCAGCCAAAGCCCCACAAGCAACGCCACCGTGGCGGCGACGATGAGAATGGAGGGCGTCCGCACTACGGCGGCCGTCAGGTCCGAGCCGAGGCCGGGGGCGATCATGAGCGTGGCTCCCTTGAGCGACGCGCCGACGCCGATCAGCGAAATGACGACCGCGCTCGCGCCGGTCCAGTGGTGATGGGCGCAGATGATCGCCAATCCCGCCATCAAGGTGAATGCGCCCGAGGCCAGGACCAGCGGGCCGTCTTGCATGAATGCGGGGAGCAGCGTGGGCAGCGCGCCGCGAAGTTCGAACAGCATCACGCCCATCACGACGAGATAGGGCCCCACGATGCGGGCGAGTGTGCGGGTACGGGCGACAGGATCGTAGTCGGCCATCGTTTCCTCCATGGCGGGGAACATTATGGGCCGTCAGGCTCCCTACAGGAGCAACCTTGCCCTCAGCTCCGAGGAAAGGAATCGATCCAGATCAAGACGCAGATCCGGCGGCGAAGACCATCAAGGGGCGGGGCTGGATTGTGCGCCGACCTCGCCGACGATCTCGGGCTTCGTGGGCGCTTCAATGAACAACAGTCGATAGGCGACGCCACCGATCAGGCCGCCGATCAATGGTGCCACCCAGAACAGCCACAGCTGATGCAGGGCGAGACCTCCAACGATGAGAGCGGGGCCGGTGCTGCGGGCCGGATTCACCGAGGTGTTGGTGACCGGGATGCTGATCAGGTGGATCAGGGTGAGCGACAGGCCAATTGCGATCGGCGCGAAACCCCGGGGCGCGCGCGTGTCTGTGGATCCCAGGATCACCACGAGGAACCCGGCCGTGAGAACGGCCTCGATCAGCAGGGCGGGACCCAGCCCGTAGCCGCCTGGGGATCCTGCGCCAAATCCGTTCTGCGCCAGGCCTGACGTGGCAAGGTCGAAGCCCGGCTTGCCGACGGCGATGATCATCAGGACATATGCCGCAACGATCGCCCCCACGACCTGGGCGACGACGTAGGGAACGATGTCGCGCGCGGGAAAGCGTCCGCCCGCCCATAGTCCCACGGTCACCGCCGGGTTGATGTGGCACCCCGAGATGTGGCCGATCGAATAGGCCATGGTGAGAAGGGTGAGGCCGAAGGCGAGGGCGACCCCGAGTAGGCCGATCCCGACCTCGGGGAAGTGCGCCGATATGACGGCTGCGCCGCATCCTCCGAACACGAGCCAGAAGGTGCCGATCGCCTCGGCGATCATCCGTCGCGCCAGCTGCATGGTACCGCTCCCCGGTTCCGCCTTGCCAACCTAGGACGATTTTGAACAAAAATATAGAGTTCGCCCCAGGGGATGGGACCCGAGGAGCGCGAGCTGGTGACGCAGCGGGCCGGACTGATCCGCCCTCAGACGAGCATCGCCCCTCCATCGACGATGATCACCTGGCCCGTCGTATACCCACCGCGCATCAGATAGAGATAAGCCTGCGCCACTTCAGCGGGATCCCCGGCTCGGGGCAGGGGCTGGCGCTCTGTCGCGATCTTGATCATCTCGGCCGGCCATTGGGTGACGACGTGGTCGGTAAGGATCAGTCCCGGACAGACCGCGTTCACGCGGATCGGCGCGAGATCCGCCGCCAGACCCCGCGCCAGGTGTTCGATCGCGCCGGCAAGGGCAGCATTGAGTGGGGCCCCCTTCTGCGGGTGATGGGCCAGCAGACCGTCCGTGAGCGTGATCGAACCATTGGGCGACAGTCGCGACTGCGCGTGCTGGATCCCCAGAAGCGGACCAAAGAACCTCACTTTCAGACCCTCGGTCGCCAGAGAGGCGCTCAGCCTGTCGAGCGGACTGGGCGTGAGGTGTCGACCCCAGTCGCCTGCGGTGAAGACAAGATGGTCGATCTCGCCGACCCGCTCGAAGAAGGCCGCGACGCTGGCTTCCTCCCGGATATCCACGGCGCTCCCTGAAGCGCCCTGGCCCAGGCGCGCGACGGCGGCGTCGACCTTGTTCGCGGAACTCGAGCCGATCACGACCCGCGCTCCCTCCGCCAAGGCGCATTCGGCGACGGCGTAACCTATGCCGGAGCTGCCGCCGATGACGGCGACGCGCTGATCTTTGAGGGTTGGAAGGGGCATGGCCGTATCCTGGGTTAGAAGGGCGCCACATTCTGGCAGTCGGCGGCTTTGCCTTGGCGCTGCGCGACTTGTCGCTCCCGACTATGGACAGCAAAAGTCGGGAGGTCATACCGGTATGACGGCCAATACCCTGCGGGCGGCGGCGAGCGTCATGGGACTTCCCGCTCTTTGACGGCTGGGCCGCGTCCCCGCGTGCAAACCAGCGGATGGAGACGGCGATGACCGAGACGACCTTCTCGACGGCAGTCCCCGAAACCATGCTCGAGCTGCGCACGCGTCCGCTGTTCGCCCTACGGCTCAGGGTCGATGAGGTGCTGCCCATAGGAGAGACGCCTTCCGTCAACCGCCGCATCGGATTGATTTCTGGCGGCAGGTTCGAGGGCGAGCGCCTGTCAGGCTCGGTCCTGGGGAGCGGCGCCGACTGGCAGGCCTTGAGGTCGGACGGAAGCGTCTCGCTGGACGTGCGCCTCCATTTGCGGACCGACGATGGCGTCCTGATCGCGATGACCTACCAGGGCCTGCGTCACGGCCCGCGCGAGGTGATCGAGCGTCTGGCGGCGGGCGAAACCGTGGATCCGGCCAGTTATTATTTCCGAATTACTGCGGCCTTCGAGACCGCGTCGGACCGCTATGGTTGGTTGAACCGTATCGTCGCGGTCGGGACGGGCCATCGTCTCGTTGACGGGCCCATCTACAATCTGTTCGAAGTTCTCTGACGCGCTGGCTCCAACGCTTACATCTGGACCGGCATCGCGGCGATCTTCATCGCCTGGAAGCCTGACCACAGGAACGCGACCATCACCCAGGCCTGCGCCGTGTCCAGCGCCTCGCTCCACGTCTTCGCCTCGCAGAAGGAGGCGGCGAGCACTGCCGCCACGTCGCTCACGGTCCGAAAGATCACAGCGTGGAAGTTCATCTCCAGGGCTCCCGCTCAGCGTCGTCGGACTGTTACGTACTCACGCTGGAGTGATCCGGTAGTCGCAGAGAGCGGAACCTATCGTTGCGAATTCTGGAACGTTGGCTGGGAGTGGCTGCGTCCGCCCAGTGGGCGGGATGGGGCGGTGGCATTTGGGGGATTGCGCACCGCCCCTGGCCGCCGGTGGGGCAATATACGGGCCGGCGTCCTGGCTCTCATTGGGGGAGCGGAAGAGCCGAAACGGTTATCGCCCATCCGTATTGAGATTGATTGGCCATTTTGATCCCCCGTTTCCTCAGAAGCGCGGGGCGCACCGTGGGGTAGGTCGAGGGCCAGTCAGAGGCGTCGGATGCATGGCACTAACGCCCAACCGGACCCGGGATCGGTCAAGCGCCGGGCGGCCCGCCCTGGCAGAAGCCTCCGCTACGCGGCGCGACGCGGAACGGTGAGAGCGATGGAAGAGATTGCGATCGGGGCTTCGGGCCTCAAGGCGTCGAGGGTCGGTCTTGGAACCTGGGCGATGGGCGGCTGGATGTGGGGCGGCGCGGACGAGGCGGAGTCGATCGCCACCGTCCGGGCAGCCGTTGAGCGCGGGATTACCCTGATCGACACCGCCCCCGCCTATGGCTTCGGCAGATCCGAGGAGATCGTCGGCGAGGCGCTCGCCGTTGCTGGCATGCGGGACAAGGTGCTTATCGCCACCAAGGCCGGCCTGGACTGGAAGGATGGGAAGGTCTTCCGCAACTCTTCTCCCGCTCGCATCCGCAAGGAGGTCGAGGACTCCCTGCGGCGGCTGCGGACCGATGTAATCGACATCTATCAGGTGCACTGGCCTGATCTGGAGACGCCGATCGCCGAGACCGCCGAGGTGATGGAAGATCTGCGCCGGGAAGGCAAGATCAGGGCGGTCGGGGTTAGTAACTATTCGCCGGCGCAGATGGAGCAGTTCCGGAAGATCGCGCGCCTCGACTGCGTGCAGCCTCCGTACAACCTCTTCGAACGCGAGATCGAAGCGGATGTGGCGCCGTATGCGGCGCGCGCCGGTCTGACCATCCTCAGCTACGGCGCCATCTGCCGCGGCTTGCTGTCGGGACGGATGAACCTCAACACGAAGTTCGAGGGCGACGACCTGCGCAAGGTCGATCCGAAGTTCCAGGGAAGGCGGTATCCGCAGTACCTGGCGGCGGTTCACGCGCTCGACGTCCTGGCCCGGGAGCGCTTTGGCAAGTCGGTGCTCGCCCTGGCCGTGCGCTGGGTCCTGGACCGCGGCCCGACGATCGCCTTGTGGGGCGCGCGGAGCCAGGGCCAACTGGATCCGATCGGCGATATCGATGGCTGGCGGATCGACGAGGCGACCATGCGCGACATCGACGCCATCCTCGCCTTGGCCATCTCCGATCCCGTGTCGCCTGCGTTCATGGCCCCGCCCGAGCGTCGCCCGCCAGACGTGGGTCTGGCCGCCGCCTGACGGCGCGATCCCCTCAAACCGGCTCCAGGCGCCCGTCCTGCACGCGCCTCAGTTCGGCGTGACTGCGACCGCCACTGAGGTGAATGAGGGAGATCACCTGCGGCCTGGCGCGGATCAGCGCCATCGCCTCGCCGACCGGGTTGTACGGCCGACCGTGCGGGTGGCGCTTGAGCATGGCGTCGTCGAACTGGACGATGTACGCCGTTTCCGTGACCTCCTCCGCGAGCGCGGCCATTGAGAGGCCATCGAGGCCTCCGGCGGAGGGCTCCGAGGTCGCGATGCAGATCGAGATCCGCGGGTCTCGGACCATGTTCTGGAACTTCTGACTTTCGCGGGCCACGACGAAGAACACGCCAGGCCATCGGGCCAGGAAGCCGACACTCGTCACCTGCGGCCAGCCGTCTGGGCGGTTCGTGGCGACGCTCATCAGGTCGTGTGCGTCAAGGAACGCCATGACCGCAGCGCGCTCTTCATCCGGCGTCTCGAAAGGGGAGGGGGATGTGCTGGACATGACCTTCGGCGTCTTGGGCGGGACCCTGGCGCCGTAGGCCAATGGCGATCGCGCGCCATTGACGCGGGTCAACCGGACGACAGGCCGAGCCAAATCCCCGGCGGAACTCCGCCCCGCCTTTTTTTCCATCGCCTTCCGGCGGACGACCTAGTCAGAAGTACAAATATGTACTTTAGCTCCTCTGGATATCCGTAAGGCGCGACCCGAATGCGCAACAAGATCTTTCCGAGAGAAAGTCAAAGCGGGAAGGTTGAGGTGAAACACTCGATGGTTAGCGCTCGATGCAACGGCGTTCAGCCGTCACGGATAGCTGGATGCGGCTCGGAAAATTAAATTATCGTAACAGTAACTGCGCAAAACGACATATTCTGACCGAAATTTAACTGGCGCAAATCACACGTATCTCGGCAGTTTATGCGGTGTTCGGGTCCCGGCTGTTCGGCCCGATTCAGCCTTGAAGAGCGCCGTGACCAACGTCCGCCCATATCATCCAGCCTCGGTGCTCCTGGGCGCGGCGATCGTGCTGGCGGGAGCGATACCGGCTGCGGCGAAGGACGCCACGCCTCCAGGCGTTCCCATGCCCGATCAATATGAGGCGCAAGCGCCTCTGCAGGCCCTGCCGGTTTGGACCTTGGATCGGTTTTGGCGACTGTTCAACGATCCGACCTTGGACGCGCTCGAGGAGGAGGCGTTCCGCGTCTCTCCCGACATCCTTACTGCCGCGGCGCGCCTCCGTGAGGCGCAGGCCAGTCGAGCGGCCCAGATCGAGGCGACCTGGCCCCAGGGCGAGATCAATGGGACCGCCAGTCACCAGACCGAATACACGCTGGGCTTGCCGGGCAGCAACCTCACCTCGACGACCGGCGTCACCAACATTGCGAGCGGCAATTTCAACGTCTCGTGGGAGCTGGACCTGTTTGGACGCCTCGCGACCCAGCGCAGGATCGCCCGGGCGACCGACACCGAGGCCGCGTTCGCGGTCGAAGGCATGAAGGCGTCTCTCGCCGCCAACGTGGCCGACGCCTACTTCCAGATGAGGGGCCTCGCGAACCAGCTGGACGACGCCCTGGCCACCGTTCGGATCGAGCGGGACCTGCTCAACATCGCACGCCGGAAAGCTGATGCGGGGGCGGGCCCGCGTGACGAGGTGGACCGCGTCGCCGCGGAGGCCGAGCACTCGGAGGCCCTGGCTGCGGACATCCAGGCCCAGCTCGAAGGCGCGCGCCGCGAACTGCTGATCCTTGTCGGCCGCGACCTGCGGGACCTTTCCAATCTCCCGCTAACCGGCGACCCTCCGTCTGTCCCGCCCACGCCGGTCGCGATGCCGGCCGAGCTGCTTACCCGCCGGCCTGACGTGAAGGAGGCTGAATACCGGCTACGCGCCCAGATTGGGACCGCCAGCCTGGCGCATCGCGCCATCTTCCCGACCATCACTCTGCTTCCGTCTCTTGGGCTGAGCAAAACCTCGGAGCCGGGGGTGTCATTCATCCCGCCCACCACCTTGATCACCCAGCAGCAGACCTTCACGACCGGCCTCTGGAGCCTTGCGGCCGGCGTCACCATTCCGACGCTCGATATTCCAAAGCTGCTGGACCAGGCGCACGCCGAGGATGCCCGTTCGCGGCAGGCGGCGATCGCCTATGAGAAGACCGTCCGCACGGCATTCGGCGAAGCCCAGAACGCCGTGACCGACCTCCAGGCGGGCGAGCACGCCACGGAGCTCCTGGTCCAGAGCGAGTTCCATGCTCGCCTGGCGTACGAAGCTTCGCGCAAGCGTTACGGGGAGGGGCTGGACGACCTCACGGCCACCCTCACCGCCGAGCAGGCCTGGCGGCGGATCCGCTTCGCTCTGACCACGGAGCGTGTCCAGACCCTGCGGGACGCGGTGCGCACCTACAAGGCGCTCGGCGGCGGCTGGAACTATGCTGGCGGAGGACGCGGCTGATGTCCCTCGCCCTTGCGACCCTGATCTTCGAGTGGCGGCGCTACATGGCCGCCGTGGTGGCCCTCGCCTTGTCGGGGATGTTGGTGCTGATCATGCTCGGGCTCTTCACCGGGATCATCCACGCCGACTTCGCCACCACCGAGCGCTCGCGCGCCGACATCTTCATCCTGCCGATGAAGGTCGCCAGCATGGTGAACACCAACATCAGCATGCCGGCGCGTATCCAGCCGCAGATCTTCATGAACCCGCACGTCGTCGAGGTCCGCAGCCTCGAAGACGCCGGCGGGAACTGGACCAACATTCCCGGTCCCAGCGGGCATCAGGTGCAGAGGTTCATCGACATCTGGGGCGTCGATCCGTTCCCCAACGCCGTGACCCTGCCGACAGACTATACCGACGCCCAGCGCATCGCCCTGATGGAGCCCGGGGCCATCGCTGTGGACGCCTCGTCGATTGCCGGCCTGGGGGCGAAGCTCGGGGACAAGGCGACGATCAACGGCCACACCGTCTTCGTACGGGTGCTCCTGCGCAACTATCAGAGCCTGGAACAGCCCACGGTCGTCGCCTCGCGCGACACGGTGAGGATGCTGCGCCGCACGCCCAATCCCAATGGCGACACCGGCCCGCTGATGGTGCGGATCGACGACCCGGCTCAAGCTGACCTCGTCGCGGCCCAGCTCAACGCCAGCGCGCACGGCGCGTGGAAGGCGGTGACCCGCAAGGCGTTCAACCGGGCCAACGAGAACGCGGTGATGGGGCAGCAGATCATCGGGGTGCTGCTCGTCTTCCTCAGCTTCATGGCGGCGCTGATCGGCGTCGGCATCACTTCCCAGACGCTGCGCGGCGCGATCCTTTCAAACATCCGCGAGTTCGCTTCGCTTCGCGCCCTGGGGATCTCGATGGGCGCGCTGCGCTTGATCGTCATCGAACTCTCCTTCTGGGTGGGCGTGGCCGGCGTTGTTTCCGCCCTCGCGATCACCTGGCTGACGACACTGGCCGCCGGAGCGGTCGGGCTGCCCCTGGTCATTCGCCCGCAGCCGGCGGCCCTCCTGTGCGCCATGCTGGCCGTGATCGCGGTCGCCTCGGGCGCGATGGCGATGGGCGTGCTCAAGCAGAGCCAGCCCGCGGACCTTCTGAGATGAACCGGCAGGTCATTCCCGACATCTCGATGGCCCTGACGGCCCGGGGCCTGGTCAAGCGGTTCCGGACCGGCCGCAACTTCGTCGAGGTGCTCAAGAACGTCGACTTCTCGGCCCGGCATGGCCAGGTGACCATGGTCATGGGTCCGTCGGGATCGGGCAAGTCGACCCTGATCGCCGCCCTCTCGGGCCTGCTCAGGCCGGACGAAGGCGCGGTGAGCGCCCTGGGCGAGGACCTGTGGAACCGAAGCTCCGGACGCATCGACCGGTTCCGCCTGCAGCACTGCGGCTTCATCTTCCAGGGCTTCAACCTCTTCCCGGCCTTGAACGCCCTCGATCAGGTCATGCTCGTGCTCAGGCACCAGGGCTTGTCCCGAGTGGAGGCGCGTCGCAGAGCGGAGGAGGCCCTGGACGAAGTCGGCCTGACGCCCCGCATCCGCCAGCGGCCCGGAGAGCTCTCCGGCGGTGAGAAACAACGGATCGCCATCGCCCGCGCCATCGCCAAGAGACCCGCGCTTCTATTCGCCGACGAGCCCACCTCGGCGCTCGACGGCGAAAATGGTCAGATCGTCATTCGCCTGCTTCGCCGCGCCGCCGTCGAACATCAGGCGGCGGTGATCTGCGTCACCCACGACACCCGACTGGAGTCCTTCGCCGATCGCGTCGTCCACATGGAGGACGGGCGCATCCTGGCGCGGGCCGCCCTCGCCGCTGGAGACTTGTCTTGATGACCGACGTCCTTCGCCGTCCCGTGTTCTGGCTTGCCGTGCTTGGCTCGATCGTCGCCATGGCGCTCGGCATCGCTCTAACGCAGGCGCAGAAAGCCACGGTCGCCAGCGCCCCCGCCGCGCCCGCCCAGTCGCCCTTCGCCGCCGTCTCGGCGGGAAAGGCCGACGTGGAGGGCGGCATCATCCAGGTCGCCTCCCGCACGGCGGGCGTGGTCCAGGAGGTGAGGGTCATCGAGGGGGACCATGTGAAAAAAGGCGAGGTTCTGGCCCGCCAGCAGGATGACGCGCCCCGCCTTGCGGTGGCGACCGCCGAGGCCAATCTCGCCCAGGCGAAGGCCCAGCTTGGCACCACGCAGGTGCAGATCACCGCGGCCAGGCGGGAACTGGCCCGGCTGCAGGCGCTGGGCGACGTCGTCTCGCGCCAGCAGGTCGACCAGGCCCACGACACTGTCGAGAGCGCTGAAGCGACCCTGGCCTCCGAACAGGCGACCATCGCCGTCCAGGCGGCGACTCTCGGCGAGGCGCGCTACCGGCTGGAGGAGACCATCATCCGCGCCCCGGCCGACGGCGTGATCGTGCGCCGCTACGCCAATCCCGGCACAGGCGCCTCGACGCTCAACGTGACGCCGATGTTCGATCTCGAGCCCGCGGGCCAGCGCATCGTCCGCGCCGAGGTCACCGAGACGGAGCTGCCGT
>DASXGQ010000037.1:0-14594 GCA_036488995.1 Caulobacteraceae bacterium | reverse complement strand
GCCATGACGAAGGCCGCGCGAAGGGCGACCTCGGTCTTACCGAAGCCGACATCCCCGCAGATCAGCCTGTCCATGGGTCTGCCCGAGGCGAGGTCGGCCAGGACATCCTCGATGGCGTGCAGCTGATCGTCGGTCTCTTCGTAGGGGAAGCGGGCGCAGAATTCGTCGAAGAGGCCGTGGGGCGGATCGGTCGCTTCGACGTGACGGGTCGCGCGGGCCGCAGCGATGGCGATGAGGCCCTCGGCCATTTCGCGCAGCCGCTCCTTGGCCTTGGCGCGGCGCGCCTGCCAGGCGGCGCCGCCGAGGCGGTCGAGCTGCACGCCCTCCCCTTCGGAGCCATAGCGGGTCAGCAGATCGATGTTCTCGACGGGAAGGTAGAGTTTGGCCTCCGCGGCGTACTGCAGTTCGAGGCAGTCGTGCGGCGCCTCCATCACCTCGAGCGTCTTGAGACCCTCGTAGCGCCCGATCCCGTGATCGACGTGGACGACGAGGTCGCCTGGCGAAAGGGCGGAAGCCTCGGCCAGGAAGTTGGTGGCGCGGCGGCGGCGGCGCGGCCGGGCGAGGCGGTCGCCAAGGATGTCGGTTTCGGAAATGACGGCCAGTGAGTCCGTCTCGAACCCGTGGTCGAGCGGCAGTACGGCGCGCTGGGGCTTCTTGGGGTCCGCGGCCCGGGCCGCCTGCCAGTACGGCGCGAGAAGCACGCCCTTGAGGCCGTGGTCCGCCAGCATCGCGCTCAGGCGCTCGGACGATCCCTCGGTCCACGAGGCGAAGATCACCCGCTTGCCCTGCCCCGCCAGGCGCCGCGCATGGTCGGCCGTGGCCTCGAACAGGTTGACGCTGTCCTGGGCGCGTTCGGCCGCGAAGTTGCGACCGAGCTTTGCGCCCATGTCGACCGCCCCTTCGGTCGCCTCGGCGTGGAACGGACTGAGCCGTCGCGTGGGCCGGCGCAACATCCGCTCGTCCCATTCTTCGGCCGTGACATACAGTTTCTCAGGCGGAAGCGCGCGATAGTGGGTCTTCCGCTCGGCCTGCTCGCGGGCCTCGAACGCGTCGGTGACGGTCGCGATGCGCTCATCACGCGCCTCTCGCGCGAGATGGTCGACACCGATAAGGGCGCCGGCGGGGAGGTAGTCGAACAGGGTTTCCAGCTGTTCGTAGAAGAGCGGGAGCCAATGCTCCATGCCTGCCCGGCGTCCGCCCTCGCTCACAGTGGCGTAGAGCGGATCATCGCCTGGCGCGCCGAAGGCGGAGAGATAGCCACTGCGGAAGCGGGCGATGGCCGCCTGGTCGAGAAGCGTCTCACTCACCGGTGGAAGGTCGACGTCCTTGATCTGCTTCGTCGACCGCTGGGTCTCGGGATCGAAGCTGCGGATGGACTCGAGGGTGTCGCCGAAGAGGTCGAGCCGGACCGGCTCGTCCGCGTTGGGCGTGAAAACGTCGATGACGCCGCCCCGGATGGCGAACTCGCCGCGCTCGGAGACCGTCGAGGCGCGCTGATAGCCGTTGACCGCGAAGTATCGCTCGAGATCGGCGACGTCGACGCGATTGCCGACGCGGGCCGAATAGCCCGCCTTGGACACGACTGCGCGCGGCGGGACCCTCTGCATCAGGGCCGCTGCGGTGGTGACGAGCAGGGCCGGAGTCTTGACGGCCTCGTCCCGCGCCAGGCGCGTGAGCGCGGCCATCCGCTGAGCCGAGATCCCTGCCGACGGACCGACACGGTCGTAGGGCAGGCAGTCCCACGCAGGAAACGAGACGAGTTCGATCTCCGGCGCAAAGAAAGCTATGGCGTCGGCGAAGGCCGAGGCCCGCGAGCCGTCGCGTGCGACGAACACCGTCAGGCCTTCGCGAGCGCGGGCGATGTCGGACATCACCAGGGCGTCGAAGCCCTCGGGCGCGCCGGTCAGGTCGATGCGGCCTGGCGCGCCGATGACGCGCTTCATGTCGGCTGGGGGGTTCACTCTTCGCTAGCTTCCCTGTGGACCCTGCTGGCCCTCCCCGGGCCTGAACGCGCGGATCCGCTGCAATAACTCGTCGTCGAACGCCGGCGGTGCGGGGGCGCGCCCAAGGATCCACGCATAGATATCATGGTCTGGCTGTTCGAGCAGGCGTTCGAAGCGCGCGACGTCTTCCTCGCTCAAGGAGGGGAGACAGGCGTCGGCAAAGCCGCCCAGGATCAGGTCGGCTTCGCGAAACCCCCGGCGCCAGGCTCGGAAGCGGATCCTGTTCAGTCGCTGTGTGTCCATGGGGGAAGGCGGCGATATAGGGCCCGGCGCATGACCCCGCCAGAGCTACTGGCGGGCCGGGCTATTCGGCGGCGTCCTTGAAATAGGGTTCGACCGGACCGCTGAGCTTGATCGTCATCGACTTGCCCCTGCGGTCGAGGGTCGAACCGACCGAGAGACGCACCCAGCCTTCGCTCACGCAGTACTCGTCGACATTGGTCTTCTCGACGCCCTTGAAGCGCACGCCCACGCCGCGCGCCAGGACGGTTTCGTCGTAGAAGGGGCTGTCCGGATCGACCGCCAAACGGTCTGGAGGTGCTTCACTCATGGCGGCCCCTTACCGCCGCCGGGGAGCGCGGTCTATGCCCGCGCTCTTTTGGCCTATGCTGGCGCTGCCATGCGTCCGGAGAATCTCTTCCCGCTGTTCGCGCCCGTCACCTCGCTGAAGGGAGTCGGGACCCGCGTCGCCCCTCTGCTCGAAAAGGTGGCGGGTCCACGCGTGCGCGACGTGCTGTTCCTCGCGCCGCAAGGCCTGATCCACCGTCAGCGGACAAACACCGCGGACGCCCGCCACGGAGAGGTGCAGACGCTGGAGGTGACGATCGAGTCCCACCACCCGCCGCCGCGGCCAGGCCTTCCGTGGAAAATCCGCGCCTTCGACGAGGCCGGTTTCGTCAACCTCGTCTACTTCAAGGGCCACGGACCCCACCTGCAAGCGCGCCACCCGGCAGGCTCCCGTCGTATCGTCAGCGGACGGATCGATCGCGAATCGAGCTGGAGCACTCTGGACATCGTCCATCCCGACTACCTGGCGCCGGTGGAGCGAGCGGAGGACGTGCCGACGATCGAAGCGGTCTACCCGGCGACAGCCGGGTTGCCATCTCGCACGATCCGGCGGTTTGCGGTCGAGGCGTTGTCGCGCGCGCCGGAACTCGCCGAATGGCAGGACTCCGCATGGCTCGCCCGCAACGCCTGGCCCTCCTGGCGCCAGGCGCTCGAAGCCCTACACGCCCCCCGTCGCGAGGCGGACCTCGGACTTGCGGCCCCTCATCGGCGACGCCTGGCCTTCGACGAGCTGCTGGCGCACCAGCTCGCCCTTGGCGAGCGGCGCAGCATCCAGAGGCGTGGCGGCGGGCCGGTGATCGATGCGCCGGCGGGCGGAGATCGTGCCGCCGCCGCCCTGCCCTTCAGCCTTACGGGAGCGCAGAAGCGCGCCGTCGAGGCGATCCGCGCCGACATCCGCTCGGGCGAGCGCATGTCCCGCCTTCTGCAGGGCGACGTGGGATCGGGAAAGACGGCCGTGGCCATGATCGCGGCCGCCGATGCGGCGCAGGCAGGTTGGCAGGCTGCGTTCATGGCGCCGACCGAACTTCTCGCTCGGCAGCATTTCGCCTCGATCGAGCCAGCCCTTTCGCAGGCTGGATTCCGCTGCGTGCTGCTCACCGGACGCCACAAGGGAGCGGCGCGGGCCGAGCGCCTGGAGGCCCTCGTCTCGGGCGAGGCACACGTCGCGGTGGGGACTCACGCCCTCTTTCAGGACGACGTATCGTTCCGACGGCTGGGCTTGGCCATCGTCGATGAGCAGCACCGTTTCGGTGTTTCGGAACGGTTACGGCTGCAGGCGAAGGGTGAGGGAACTCATCTCCTGGCGATGTCCGCCACCCCCATTCCGCGGACGCTCGAACTCACCGTCTTCGGGGACCTCGACGTTTCGCGACTGGACGAGAAGCCGCCGGGCCGAACGCCTGTGGAGACCCGGGCCGCCCCGACCACGCGGCTGCCCGATATCGTTACTCGCCTTCGCGCCGCTGTCGCCGCCGGGGCTCAGGCTTTCTGGATCTGTCCTCTGGTGGCGGAGTCCGAGGTTGCAGATCTGGCGGCCGCAGAGTCTCGCGCCGCCGCCCTCTCGATGGTGTTCGGACCGCGCGTGGGCCTCGTGCATGGCCGCCTGCCGCCGGCGGAGCGCGACGCGACCATGGCTCGGTACCTGTCCGGGGAGCTCTCGGTGCTCGTCGCCACGACCGTCGTGGAGGTCGGCGTCGACGTTCCCGCTGCAACCATCATGGTCATCGAGCAGGCCGAGCGGTTCGGCCTAGCCCAGTTGCACCAGCTTCGAGGGCGCGTTGGTCGCGGCATGGCGGCGTCGAGCTGCATCTTGCTGTACGAGCCACCTCTCTCGGAGATTGCCCGCACGCGGCTGGACGTCCTGCGCCGGACCGATGACGGGTTCGTCATCGCCGAGCGCGACCTGGAGCTGCGGGGGGGCGGCGATCCGCTCGGCCTCGCCCAGAGCGGTTTTCCCGCTTATGTCCTGGCGGATCCGATCGCTCACCGCGATCTCGTCGCCGCCGCGGCGGATGACGCCCGTCTGGTGCTCGCGCGCGACCCCGACCTCTCCTCGACGCGAGGACAAGCCCTTCGCCTGCTTCGAGCCCTGTTCGACTGGCGCGCCGACGGCGCGATCAGCTCGGCCGGCTAAGGACGTGACCAGGGTCAGCCAGCCAGAGGGCCGAGCGGGCCTGGGCGTCGGCTTCAAGATCAGCCCAGAAGAGGTTGTATCCGGGGGCCCGCAGCCGGTCGGCCCAGTCGCCCGAGGGCCTTAGGAGGGCTGACCGCGGACGGGTCACCCGCAAGATCCCGCCATCGCAGCGGGCTCCCACCTGACGGGCCATGAATCCGGGGCGCGCGCCCCACTCCAGCCCCGTGGCGTTCGCTGCGCCGAGATTGAGTCTCGGCGGCGCGTCCGCCTCGCTCTGAGCGCCGAGCAGAGGATTGACGCACAGCGGCTCTCGTCCCTCGAGGCCAACGAGCCGGCCGTCGGGCGTCCAGACGACGCTGCGGCTCATGATCTTCTGTGCCCGGACGAAATCGTATCGTCGCGCGGAGATCCACGCCACGACGCACCCAGACTGGCGGCGTGACTGGCAGGCTGGCAGGGCAGTTCCGGTGGCGTGATCGTCCGCCGGGGTTACCGTGTCGATCAGGTAGGCCGCGACCATTCGGCTTCGCAAGGCGGCGTTGGGCTCCACCACGTCGGCGAGCAGGCGCGCGCCAAGTCCGCCCCCCTGTTCGACGCCGACGATGATGAACGGCCGCGATCCGACGCGGGACAGGAATGAGAGGAAGGCGGCCCTCACATCGCCATAGGCGAACTGCCGAGCCTGCAGCGCGTCGTCAAACAAGGTGAGCGAGGTGTAGAGGCTCGCCTGGCGATAACGCGGCGCGAACACCCGCCCGACGGTCGCAAAGGGCGCGGCGTAGTTGGGGAGAACCGAGCGGGAGAGTCTTCGGGCGGCCGTCCGGACGCCGATGGGGCCGTTCCAGTCCTTGCCTCCGTCGAAAGTCGTGGAGTGGATGAAGAAGACGTCTGTGGCCGGATCGCCGGGCGCAGGCGCCGCCGGCAGAAGCGCCCAAGCCGCCGGGGATCGATAGTCCGGCGCAGGTGGCGGCTGGTAGACTGCGTACGGGATCTTCGGATCGAGCAGGGCCTGGAGGATATCGTCGCGCCAGACGAGCAGCGCGGTGATTACCAGGACCACGAGCGTCCCGACCGCGATTGCAGCCCAGAACCTGACATCACGCCGGGTCCTGGCAGGCGCCTCGGATCTAAAGGTAGGGGTCATCTGTGGCGAGGAAGCGCGAGACATAGTCGGCCACGCCCGCCTCCAGTTTGGTGGATGGGGCGTTCCACCCGGCCTCTCGCAACCGGTCCATGCGCGCCTCGGTGAAGTACTGATACTTCCCGCGGAGGTTAGCAGGCATGTCGACGAACTCGATGTGCGGCTCGCGTCCCGCAGCGGCGAAGACTGCGCGCGCGAGGTCCCCGAACGTCCGAGCCGTGCCCGATCCGAGATTGAACACGCCGCTCGGACCGCCCGAGCGCGCCAGCCACGCGATGCAGTCGGCAGCATCCCGGACGTAGACAAAGTCCCGCAGCTGGCCCCCGTCCGGGTAGGCCGGGTTGTCGGACCTGAAGAGCCTCACGGGCTCCCCCGCCGCGACCATCGGCCAGATTTGCGCCACGACTGAGCGCATCGCACCCTTGTGGGCCTCGTTGGGCCCAAAGACATTGAAGAACTTCAGCCCGGTCCATTGCGACGGGGCCTCCCCGCGCGCCGCCTGCCGCATGGCGAAAATGTCGAAAAGGGCCTTGGACCAGCCGTAGGCGTTCAGGGGTCGCAGCGCCATGAGGTGGTCGAGATCGTCCCGGTCGTCGAAGCCCAACCGCCCATCGCCGTAGGTGGCGGCCGAGGACGCGTAGATCAGTCTCCTGCGGCGCTCGGCGCACCACCGGAAGAGGTCCCGCGACAGACCGAAATTCACCCCTGCGATCAGATCCGCATCAGGCTCGGTGGTCGAGGAGATCGCCCCCATGTGGATGATAAGGTCCACCTTTTCGCCATGGGCCTCCAGCCAGGGCCAGAGCGTTTCGGGCGCGACCAGGTCGGCGATCGGATGCTTGGCGATGTTCCGCCACTTGCCCAGATCGGTCTGCCGAAGGCGGTCGCAGACGACCACGTCTGCCCCGCCATCCTCGCACAGGCGTGCAACGACGTTCGAGCCGATGAACCCTGCCCCGCCCGTGACGAGGACGATATGCCGGCTCAACTCGTCCGGCCTCCCGCCATTCGCCCGATGACGCCAGTGCTGGAATGCCCCTCGACGAAGTCGGCCACGCGCACCTCTCCCCCCCAGCTCAGGACAAGGTCCCGGCCGACGATGGCGTCGGGCGCATAGTCGCCGCCCTTGACCAGCAGATCGGGTCGCGCGGCGCGGATGAGCTCCAGCGGAGTCTCCTCCTCGAAGGGCGTCACCAGATCGACAGCCGCCAGGGCCGACAGCACGCGCGCGCGCGCCTCCAGCCCGTTCACTGGCCGGCCAGGCCCCTTGGCCGCACGAATGGAATCGTCGGTGTTGAGGCCCACGATCAGCCTGTCGCACCAGGACCTCGCCTGTGTCAGATAGGCGATGTGGCCGGCGTGGAGAACGTCGAAACAGCCATTGGTGAACCCGACCCTCAGGCCCCGCTCCCGCCAGCGGGCGGCCTCCCGCGCCGTCCGCTCGGGCGTTGCGATCTTGGCGTCCAGGGGCGACCGCGACGCTGCGAGCTCCGCTTCCAGAATTTCGTCAGGCGAAACAACGGCCACGCCCGCCTTTTGGACGACCAGGCTCGAGGCGACGAGCCCAAGCTCGACCCCAGCTTCCACCGGCGCTCCTGAGGCCAGAGCGAGGCCGACCGCGGCCAGGGCCGTGTCGCCCGCACCGGCCGTATCGTAGACCTCCGGAGGCGGACGAGAGAAGTGCCGCACCGGTTCGCCCCGGACGGCCAGGGACATCCCCTTTGCCGATCTCGTCACGAGGATGGCCTTCGCCTCACAGGCTTCCAGCGCCCTGGAGAGCGCGACCTCCACCTCAGCGTCGGTGTCCGCCGGCAGGTCCGTGGCCCTCGCCAGTTCGGCCGCATTCGGCTTGACGAGATCGACCGCGCCATAGCGGCCGAACCGCCTGGCCTTGGAGTCGACCACGAACCGAGCGCCGGTCTCCTGCGCCGCCGCAAGACAAGCTTCGATGACTGCCGGGGTGACGACGCCCTTGCCATAGTCAGACAGGAGGATCGCCCCGCACCCGAAGACGCGCTCGCGGATCCGGCTCACCAGGACCCGTTCCGCCAGGGCGGGCGCCTGGGAGATGACCTCGGTGTCGACCCGCAGCAGTTGCTGTCCGGCCGAGGCGAACCGCATCTTGACCGTCGAGCAGCGGCCCGCGTCGACCACCAGGCCGTTCCGGATCTCGTCTTCGGCCAGCAGGGTCTCGATCTCCTGCGCCGGAGCGTCCGATCCAACCAGCCCCACCAGCTCTGCGCGTCCGCCGAGGGCCACGATGTTCCGCGCCACGTTGCCCGCGCCGCCGAGCATCCGGCTTTCACGCGTGTGGGCGAGAACCGGGATCGGCGCCTCGGCGGACACGCGGCTCACATCGCCATAGACGAAGCGGTCGAGCATCACGTCCCCAACGACCAGCACCCGGGCGTCGGTCAGGCCATGCAGGAGATGCTGGAGGGTCTGCAGATCCATCAGGCGACGCGCCGTTTCGCTATGGCGTCCAGTTCGAGCAGTTCGCGAAGCAGCGCCTCGAGTCCAGCCAGGGGGACCATGTTCGGTCCGTCCGACGGCGCCTTGTCCGGGTCCGGATGGGTCTCCAGGAAGACACCTGCGACTCCCACAGCCACCGCAGCGCGAGCGAGCACCGGCACGAAGCGCCGCTCACCGCCCGAAGCGGACCCCTGCCCTCCTGGCTGCTGGACGGAGTGGGTGGCGTCGAAGATGACCGGACAGCCGATCTCCGCGAGCACCGGAAGGGCGCGCATATCGGACACCAGGGTGTTGTAGCCAAACGAGACGCCACGCTCGCACGCCATCACGTTGGGATTGCCGGCCTCGGCCGCCTTCGCGATCACGTGGCGCATGTCCCACGGGGCGAGGAACTGCCCCTTCTTGATGTTGAGCGCGCGTCCAGTGCGCGCCGCCGCTACGATCAGGTCCGTCTGGCGACAGAGGAAGGCTGGAATCTGCAGCACGTCCACGACCTCAGCGACCGGCGCGCATTGATCGATCTCGTGGATGTCGGTCAGCACCGGAAGCCCAGTGGTCTCGCGGATCTCCGCGAAGACGGGGGCAGCCTGGGCGAGTCCGAGGCCGCGGGCGGCGGTTCCGGAAGTCCGGTTCGCCTTGTCAAAGGACGTCTTGTAGACGAGTCCGATCGCCAGCCGATCGGCAATCTCACGCAGAGCGGCGGCGGTCTCAAGAGCGTGTGACCGACTCTCCATCTGACAGGGCCCGGCGATCACAGCCAGTCGTCCCGTCGCGCTGAATGCAGCGGTCCTGACCGATCCCCCGACCCTCACCTCCGCGTTCACACCGTCCAAGACCGACAACTCCTTGATCCGCCGCAAACCCTCCAGCGTTCGAGTCGGGCAAGGCTGCGATCGGGGTAAAGGTGTGGCTATCGCTAAGAGATCGGTGTCAAGCCCCTCCTCCGCCATCACGCGATCTCGCAACGACCTGAGCCGCGCCGACAATCGAGCTTTGCGAGCGGCTCCCGGAGGCGCGCGGGCGGTTGTGCGACTTCGCGCCCGGCGACGGAACTCAGGATCGGATGCCGACGGGGCGCCCTGTTTCCGGATGTTCAGCCTCGTTTTGCATGGCGACAGGCTCGATCCTGAGCGCAAATACGCTTGCAGGAGGGTTCGGGAACTTGCGCAGCTTGGCAATGACTGTATTCACAAAGCGTGGACCGCCGATGCAACGGCGCTGACCAGGGCGGGCGTTCGCCTCGGCGACACCTACCCTAGCCCCATCGTTGATCATACGTCGGCCCGTGCCCGTGCGTTTGCGACCTACGAGGGGCCACCATGAACGACCAGCCAGCCGCCACGATCGAACCGGTCGGCGACGCCGAGCTCAGAAGCGCGCCCCCCGCGTTCCGCGCAGTAGTCACTATCGCGCGCGAGAACTGGCAGGCCGGTTCCCTGACCTTCGTACTTCCATCAGGACGGGAGCTGATTGTCCGTGGCGCTGAGCCGGGTCCCGCCGGACGGCTCGTCATAAAGGACTTTCGCTTCGTCGCGCGCGTGCTGGCCGGCGGCGATATCGGCTTCGGCGAAGGCTACATGGCCGGGGAATGGGATACGCCGGACCTTTCGGCCCTGCTCGAGGTCTTCACCTTGAACTTCGATCGTCTCGGACGACTGGTGAGCGGTAATCCCTGGGTCCGGACGCTCAACGTCCTGGCCCACGCCTTCAATCGCAACTCGAGGAAGGGATCGCGCCGAAACATCCGCGCGCACTACGACCTGGGCAACGCCTTCTATTCCCGGTGGCTGGACCCCACGATGACCTATTCATCGGCGCGGTACGAGCGGGCGGACCAGACCTTGGGGGAAGCGCAAAAGGCGAAGTACGCGGCCCTGGCGCGCCAGATCGACCTGCATCAGGGCCATAGCGTGCTCGAGATCGGCTGCGGCTGGGGCGGGTTTGCGGAGTTCGCCGCCGGCGAGGTCGGCGCCAAGGTGACAGCCCTGACGATCTCGCCAGCGCAGTACGAATTCGCGCGCGAGCGGCTCTTCCTGGCCGGCCTGGCCGAGCGCGCCGACGTCAGGCTGCTCGACTACCGCGACGTCGAGGGCTCGTTCGACCGTGTCGCCTCGATCGAGATGTTCGAAGCCGTGGGCGAGGCCTATTGGCCGCGTTTCTTCCACAAGGTCCGGGACGTGCTGTCGCCAGGCGGGCGGGCGGGTCTGCAGATCATCACCATCCGCGACGAACTGTTCCGCGTCTACCGCCAGCGCTCCGACTTCATGCGCAAGTATATCTTCCCCGGCGGGATGCTCCCGAGCGAAGCGAGGCTCCGGCAGGAGACCGCGAACGCCGGACTGGAGTGGGAGTCCATCAGCCGCTTCGGCCAGAACTACGCGCGCACGCTCGCCGAATGGGGGTCGCAATTCGAGGGGGCCTGGGACGAAATTCGGACCCTTGGCTTCGACGAGCGTTTCCGTCGCCTGTGGCGTTTCTATCTAAGCTATTGCGAGGCCGCCTTTCGCACCGGGCGGACGGACGTCGTCCAGCTCAGTCTGGGGCGCGCCTGACGCCGGCCGCGAGGAGACTCTTGCGCCGACCCTGCCGATCCCGAAGAAGAGGCCCATGCCCCGTCGAGAAATCCATCCCAGCGTCGTGGACGCGATCGGGAATACGCCTCTCATCCGCCTCAGGGAGGCCAGCGACGCCACTGGATGCGAAATCCTTGGCAAGGCCGAATTCATGAACCCTGGCCAGTCGGTCAAGGACCGCGCCGCGCTCTACATCGTTCGCGACGCCGAGCGGCGGGGCGCGCTCAAGCCCGGCGGGCACATCGTCGAGGGGACGGCCGGCAATACGGGCATCGGTCTCGCCATGGTGGCGTCAGCCCTCGGCTATCACACAACGATCGTCATCCCTCGAACCCAGAGCGAGGAAAAGAAGGACGCGTTGAGGCTGGCGGGCGCCCGCCTGATCGAGGTGGACGCCGTCCCGTACTCCAATCCGGACAACTACGTCCGCTATTCGGGTCGCCTCGCCGAGGAGATGGCGAAGGAAGAGCCCAATGGGGTGATCTGGGCCAATCAGTTCGACAACACCGCCAACCGTCAGGCGCACGTCGAGACCACCGGCCCGGAGATCTGGGAGCAGACGGAAGGCAAGGTCGACGGCTTCATCTGCGCCGTCGGCACCGGGGGAACCCTGGCCGGCGTCGCCCAGGCCTTGCGGGAGCGCAAAGCCGATGTCGCTATCGGCCTGGCCGACCCAGGAGGCGCGGCGCTGTACAACTGGTACGCCCACGGCGAGCTCAAGGCCGAAGGAAATTCCATATCGGAAGGCATTGGTCAGGGTCGGATCACCGCGAACCTCGAGGGTCTCAAGGTCGACTTCCCCTATCGGGTGTCTGATGACGAGATGATGCGGGTGATCTTCGACCTCGCCCAGAACGAGGGCATGGTGATGGGCGGCTCGACAGGCATCAACGTCGCCGGGGCCGTTCGCCTGGCGCGGGACCTTGGCCCTGGGCACACCATCGTCACCGTGCTGTGCGACTACGGCTCTCGCTACCAGAGCAAGCTTTTCAATCGGGAATTTCTGCAGGAGCGCGGCCTGCCGACGCCGCCGTGGCTCGCATGACCGATCCCATCGTTTCGACACAGTGGCTGGCCGACCAGCTCGCCAATCCAGGGGTCGCGATCATCGACGCCTCCTGGTTCATGCCGGGGACGCCGCGCGATGCGAGGTCGGAATTCATCGAGGGGCACGTCCCAGGAGCCGTCTTCTTCGGCATCGATGAGGTCTGCGACCGCACCTCGAACCTGCCTCACATGCTGGCTTCCGCGGCGGACTTCGAGCGCGCGCTGCAGGATCTTGGCGTTTGCCAGGATCAGTCGGTCGTCGCCTACGACAGCCAGGGTCTCTTCTCCGCGCCGCGGGTCTGGTGGAACCTGCGGGTCATGGGTTGCGAATCCGCGTTCGTGCTGGATGGCGGGCTCCCCGCCTGGATCGCCGAGGGCCGGCCGCTCGAACGGGGCTCGCCGTCGCCGGCGATGGGAGACTTCCGCGCCCGGTACAGGCCTGAACTCGTGCGCGACATCGAGCAGGTGCGCGCGGCCCTCGAGGGCCGCAGCGAACAGCTGGTCGACGCCCGTCCGGCGGCGCGGTTCGCCGGAGAGGCGCCGGAACCGCGAGCGGGACTGCGCTCGGGGCACATGCCTGGCTCGCGCAACGTACCGTTCGGCGAGCTGATCCAGGATGGGCGCCTCGTACCGGCCGATCGCATACGTGAGATCTTCCGATCCGCGGCGGTAGACCTGTCAGGGCCTTTGGTCACGACCTGCGGCTCGGGGGTTAGCGCCTCCGTCCTCGCGCTTGCCCTCGCTCGCGCCGGCCGGCCCGACGTCGCGGTCTACGACGGGTCGTGGACCGAATGGGGCGGCCGGACCGATACTCCGGTCGCCACCGGCGCCGCAGCATGACGCGCGCGCGCAGCCCGTCCACGGAACTCATCCATGGGGGTCACGGGACCGACGCCCCCGTGCGGACCGTCGGTCCTCCCGTGCAGAAGGGCTCCACCGTTCTGCTGGATCGCGCCGCGGACCTCTACGACGAATCGCGGCCCACCTACGGCCGGGGCGGTCTAGCGACCCAGGCGGCGCTCGCCCGCGCCCTGTGCGAGCTCGAGTCGGCAGAGCACGTGCGGCTATTTCCCTCCGGTCTCGCGGCGATGACCGCCGCCATGACCGCTGTGCTTCGGACCGGGGACGAGGTTCTCGTCACGGACGCCATCTACAAGCCCACACGGCGCTTCAGTGAGCGTGTCCTGCGACGGTTCGGCGTCTCGGTGCGCTATCACCCGTCGCGCCTGGAGCCCGAGGCCCTGCTTGGCCTCGCCGGTCCCCACACGAAACTGATCGTCATGGAATCTCCAGGCTCCCTCAGCCTCGAGATGCAGGACGTGCCGGCGATCGCCCATCTCGCCCGAGCTCGCGGAATCCTCACCCTGGTCGACAACACCTGGGCGGCCGGGCTGTTGTTCAAGCCGCTCGATCATGGAGTCGACCTGTCGGCCCAATCGCTCACCAAATACGTCGGCGGCCATTCCGACGTCTTCATGGGCAGCGTGGCCACTCGCGACCCTGCTCTTGGAAAGGCGATCGACGATACCGTCTGGGACTTTGGCTGGTCGGTTTCGGCAGAAGACGCCTATTTGATGCTCCGTGGACTGCGCACCTTGCCCGCGCGGATCGCGCGGTGCGGCGAGAGCGGTTTGCAGGTCGCCGCCTGGCTCGCCGGACACCCTCGGGTCGCCGAGGTCCTCCACCCCGCCTTCCCCGGCGCCCCGGATCACGCCTTGTGGAAGCGGGACTTTGCCGGCGCAGCCGGGCTCTTCTCGTTCGTGCTCGAACCCTGCCCGCCCGAGGCTGTCGACCGGTTCCTCGATCGCCTGGAGCTGTTCGGCCTGGGCTTTTCCTGGGGTGGCTTCGAGAGCCTGGCTCTAGCGTGCGATCCTCAGCTCAGCGTGCGCCAACACGAGCCGGCCCGGCGCGGGCCGCTCGTTCGCCTGAACATCGGACTCGAGGATCCTTCCGACTTGATCGACGATCTCGCGCAGGGACTTCAGGCGATCCAGGACTGAGCCCAGTCCGGACTCCTACGCAGCTCACACTGCCGGAGCCGGGAGGTCCCCGGCTTCGATCCCCTCCACGCCATGCATGGCTTCGGCGGTCGCGGCGGCCTGCTGAAGCGTCGCCAGGTTACGTTCGTGGGTCCGTCGATCGATGCGGTAGAGGCCGAGCGCCGAGACCGCGCAAATGTTCAACAGCACCGTTCCCGGCAGGAAGATCATGACGAGATGGCGCATGATCTGCGGATCGACCGTCCCTCGGGCGGCGTGGACGGGGAAGTGCACGATCTGCAGGAGGACGCCGGTCAGGAAGGCGCCAAAACCGCCGGTGAACTTCGGCAGCAGTCCATAGGCCGCATAGAGAAGACCCTCGGAGCGTGTCCCGCTCTTCACGGCGGCGTCCTCGACAATGTCCGCGACCATCGAGCCGGCGATGATGTAGCCCATCACACCGAGGGTCGAGGTGAGGAACCCGTCCAAGCCCAGGATCGGCATTATCCAGGGCGAGCCATTTGGCGGCATGACGCCGATGAGCCGAAGAAAGAGCGGTCCGGCCTGCATGGCCACCGCGCCGACGAACAGCGAGATCATCGTCGGCTTCTTGCCGAAACGGCTGGCGAGCCGTGGCGCAACGAAGACGGCGACGATCGAGCCCACTGAGTGCAGGGG
>DASXGQ010000029.1:0-27053 GCA_036488995.1 Caulobacteraceae bacterium | reverse complement strand
AGTGGCGGAACATGCCGTCACCCGTCAGCGGCACCAGCGGCGTGCCGGTGAAATCGGTGGTGGTCCCCATCAGTAGGAGGTGCGACAGGCCATAACCGCTCAGCTCGCGGACGGCGTATTCGGCCATCGGCAGGGTTTCGTCATTGGCGGCGAATGGCCCGGTCTCGTGCATCGGGCTGATCTTCACGCCGACGCGCGAGGGCTCGACCTCGTGGAGGACGGCCTCGACCACTTCGAACAGGATCCGCGCGCGCTGCTCGATCCCGCCACCGTAGTCGTCGGTTCGGCGGTTGGTCGCTTTGTTGAGGAACTGCGCCAGCAGATAGAGGTAGTTGGCCAGGATCTGCACGCCGTCGAAACCGGCCTCCATCGCATTGCGCGCGGCGCGGGCATAGTCGGCGGCGGTCTGGCGGATCTCGACCCGGGTCATCGGACGCGGCGTCACGGTCGGAACGCGCCCCGCGGCCGTCACGGACTGCTGTTGCGGATCGACATCGGAGGCCGAAAGCGGCGCCGCGCCGTCCCGCAGATCGGGGTGGGACATGGCGCCCATGTGCCAGAGCTGCGCGATGATGCGCCCCCCGGCCGCGTGGACGGCGTCGGTGACGCGCCGCCAGCCACGAACCTGTTCCTGCGTCCACAGACCCGGCGTGTCGGCCCAGCCGAACCCGTCCGGGCTGATCGCGGTCGCCTCCGTCACGATCAGGCCCGCCGCGGCGCGCTGGGCGTAGTACTCGGCCTGAAGGGAGGTCGGGACGTGATCGTGCGAGCGCGCCCGCATCCGCGTGAGCGGCGCCATGACGATCCGGTTGGGCAGGTCGAGATCACCCAACCGATGGGGCGTGAACAGGGGCTGCTTGGACATAAAGGTGTCTCTCGAACGGAAGGATCAGAGGGTGATGACGACCTTGCCGACCTGCTCGCCCGCCTCGATGAAGCGGTGGGCGTCGGCGATCTGGTCGAAGGGGAAGGTCCGCGCGATCGTCGGACGAAAAGCGCCGTCGGCGAGGCCCTCGCCGACGAACTGCTTGAGCGCGGCGAGCCTGGCGTCGTCCCGGGCGAGGGCGGGGAGCGAGAGACCGCGGACGGTCAGGTCGCGCGCGAAGATGTCGAACGTCGGCACGACCGTGGGCCCGGGATCGAGGGCGCCGTAAAGAACAAGCAAGCCCCCGGACGCCGTCGCCCTGGCGAGCGTCGCGAACTCCGGGCCGCCGACCGGGTCGAAGACCAGTTCGGCGCCCTTGCCGCCGGTGAGGCCTTTGACCTCGGCGACGGCGTCCTGCTCGGTGGTCGCGACAACGGCGGAGGCGCCCAGGCGGCGGAGCTCATCGGCCTTCGACGATGTGCGGGTCAGCGCCACCGGACGCGCGCCGAGCCGGTTGGCGATCTGGATCGCAGCAAGGCCCACGCTGCTCGAGGCGGCGGGGATGAGCGCCGTCTGGCCGGGCTGGAGGGCTCCGACCGCGACCAGGCCGCCCCAGGCCGTGCCATAGGCCGCCCAGGTGGCTGCCGCCTCGGCGAAGCTCACGTGATCGGGGATCGAAACCACGGAGCGCGCCGGCGCGAAGGCGACCTCTCCGTAGAGGGCGTATTGCGCGGCGCCGTAAGCCGGCACGAGGGCGATCCGGTCGCCGACCGAGACGCCGGCGACGTCGGGGCCGAGCGCCTCGACGACTCCCGCCGCCTCGAAGCCGATCCCCGTCGGCAGCGCCGGTCTTGCAGGCGAGCGGCCCGAGCGCAGCGTGATCTCCGTGCGATTGAGCCCAATGGCGTGGATGCGCAGGCGGATCTCGCCCGAAGCGGGCGCTCCAACTTCGACGTCCTCGATGCGCAAAACCTCGGCGTCGCCGAATTCGTGGATACGGACGGAGCGGGACATGGCGGAAAGCCCTCACCTCTGTGTCTGGTGAGGGCGAAGATCGTTCGCGTCCGCCGAGGTCGGTAGCGGCAGGCTCCCGCTAATTCCTATGCATGAAACGCATCAATCCAGGCGCGTCGACGGCTGCGCCCCTCAGATCGGCTCGGCGTTCGGCTCGCGTTCAAAGGCGGCTGTGAGGTGGTCGATGACCGCGCGCGCCGCGGCGCGGGTCGCCCGTCCCATCGGGAAATAGGCGTGGACCGGAATGCCGGCCAACGTCCAGTCGCGAAGCAACCGGACCAGGGCCCCGCTCTCGAGCTCACGGCGGCAGGCCCAACCGCTCGTCGAGGTGACGCCGAGACCTGCCGTAGCAGCCGCGATGGCGCCCTCGTTCTCGTCGGTCGAGAAATGCGGCTCCAGCTTGATGTCACGCTCCTGACCGTCCTTGCGGAACTTCCATGCCTCCGGGACGGCGGCCGCCGTCCCTCCGACAATCCGGTGCCGGACAAGGTCTTCGGGCGTCAGCGGAGCGCCGTGCCGGGCCAGATAGTCGGGCGAGGCGACGACGACGCGCGGGATCGTCGCGATGAGCTTCGCGGTGGCCGTGGAGTCGGGCAGTCGGCCGAGCCTGATGGCGACGTCCACCGCGTCCCTGATGAGGTCCTGCCGCCTGTCGCCAAGCTGAAGCTGGAGACGCAGGGTCGGGTGGCGCTCGGCGAACGCGGCAAGGCGAGGGATGACATCGCGGATGCCGAAGCTGGTCGGCATGCTCATCCTGACCAGCCCGCGCAGCTCGCCGCCCTCACGGACGCTGTGCTCCGCTTCCTCCAGCGCCGCCAGGATGGGCTCGATCCGGGCCAGGAACTCGCCGCCCGCCTCGGTGAGCACCACGGCGCGCGTCGTGCGCGACAGCAGCCTGACGCCGAGCTCGGCTTCGAGGTCGGCGACAACGCGCGAAGCCTGGGGCTGGGAGAGGCCGCACTCCCGCGCCGCCGCCGAGAAGCTGCCCAGGCGGGCGACCCGCGTATAGAGCCTGAGGGAAAAGATATCCTTCATGACATCCGATGCGCCGCCCTGTCGCCTGCCCGGCGGCGCTGATTAATGTATTCAACACATGAAGCTAGCATAGCCCACCGGCTCGGGACGATGGAACGCGCCGCAGGGCCCCGGAGCGTCCACCTAACACCCTGATTTTTCAGAGCCTACCGGTCCGTCTCAGTCTCGTTCGTTGCCCGCGTCGAACCTGGCGCGCGCTTTCTCGATCTCCGGGATGTGCGCCTGGGCCCATTGCCCTAGGGCCCGCGTCGGCTCGATCAAACCTCGGCCAAGCTCAGTGAGTTCGTAATCGACGCGGGGAGGAATGGTCGGAAATACCGTCCGTGTGACGTGCCCGTCGCGTTCAAGGCCGCGCAGGGTGAGCGTCAACATCCGCTGCGAGATGCCGCCGATCATTCGCTTCAACTCGTTGAACCGCCGCGGGCCGTCGGCCAGCTGCATGATCACGAGCACGCTCCACTTGTCGCCGATCCGCGACAGCACCGACGCCACGCCCCGGCAGTCGCCATCACGGTGATTGGGGACCGGCGATCGGGCAGGCACATCGATGTTCTCGGGTTCCCCCGATGTGCTCCAGTTTGGAGTTTGTGCGTTCTTGCGGGGGCTTGGCATGGTCACTGATATAGCGCGAGTTACAACCTGATACCAGAAATCTGAAGGGAACTGACATGAGCAAAATACTGCTGATCACGTCCAGCCCACGCCTGGAGTCCCATTCGACGAAAGTCGCGCGCACCCTGGTCGAACGACTGATTTCGCGTTTGCCGAACTCGACGGTGACGGTCCGGGATCTCACGCGCGAGCCCCTCCCTCACATCGACGACAGTTTCGCAACAGGGCGCGACCTGCCCATCGACAAACGTAGCCCCGCGCAGAGGGACGTACTGGAGCTTTCCGACAAGCTTCTGGAGGAACTATTTGCGGCCGACACCATCGTCATCGCCGCCGGCATGATCAACTTCGGCATTCCTTCAAACCTCAAGGCGTACATCGACTACATCGCCCGTCCCGGCGTGGCGTTCAGATATACGGAAAAGGGACCGGAAGGACTGATCAAGGGCAAGAAGGTCTATCTCGTCCTGGCGCGCGGCGGCGTCTACAGCGAGGGCCCGATGCAGCAGTTCAACTTCCAGGACACCTATCTGCGTGCAGCCCTCTCATTGATGGGCGTCACTGACATCGAGGTGATCACGATAGAAGGCGTCGCCTTCGGGCCAGATGCAGCCGACCGAGCGGTCCGCGGCGCCCTGGACAAGGTGTCTGCTATCGCCGCCTAGCAACGCGACCCGGCTGCGAGCTTCAACCTCGCCGCCGGGCTCACCCCCGGCTGATTTCTCACCAGACGCCGGGCGCCAGCCTGTAGCGGGTCTTCCTCGCATACTCCGCGTAGCCAGGAAGCTGCGCGGCGAGCAGGCGGTCTTCGAGCGACGTGCGGACGACCAGCAGGGCGCTGGCCAGGGCCCCCGGGATCAGACCCCACCAGGAAGCGAGGGCGAGGGGAATGCCCAGGAACATGCCGATCGCCGCGGCGTAACCGGGATGGCGAATGAACCGGTACGGTCCATTTGAAATTGGACGCTGGCCCCGCTCGCTTTGAATGCGCACGCCAGGTTCGAAGAATGGATTCACCGCCTGAGCCCAGGCCGTGACCGCGATGCCGGCCAAGAGGAGCGCGTATCCGAACAGCACTGCCCACGACGAAACGTGGGACCAATGCATGCGCCCGGCGTCGAGACTCGCCACGAGGATTTCCGCCGCCATCGCTGAAAGGATCAGCGTCACGAGCACGACGTCCCACTTTTCCGTGCCCTGCTGGAAGCGGCTGCGGGCCCTGTAGATCACCGGGTTCACCTTCGCGATCACCAGCGCCGAGGCGCCGAATGATGCGACGAGGACGGCCAGGAACACCCAGCCCGAAATCCAGCCGATGTCGCCCGCTGGAACGAACACCGACGTGCCGAACAAGAGAGGAGTCCCGATGCCATAGGCCAGCGCGACGCCTCGCGACATCGGCTTGGGGTCGACCGGGACTACCATGGCTCGGGCATCCTCGTTGCGGCGTGCCGATCCTAGTCTAACGGGGACGTTCTATGCGCGGGTCGAAGGCGAATTCGATCCGGATCCCGCCCGGCTCGCGCATCATGAAATGGACCTTCGGCCCCTTGCCCACGAGCTCCGGGGCAAATTCGACGGCGACGCCGGGCCAACTGGCGACGAGCCCATGCAAGGCGTCCAATCCTTCCCGATCGGCGACGGCGAGGGCTAGATGATGAAGTCCGACATTGGGGCGCCGGTCGAAGGCAATCGCGCGGTCCGGCGCCTCGACCTGCCATAGGGTGAGCGTCTGGTAGCCGTCAGAGACGAACACCGCGGGATAGTCCGGGCGCTCGCCGACGACGCGCCATCCCAGGCAATCGCAGAAGAAGCGGCGCGTGGTCTCGAGATCGCGGACGCTCAGACCGACGTGATCGACACCGCAGGTGGCGGGCGTGGCATGCTCGGTCATTGCGCTCTCCGTTGGCGGCGGAGGACGTAGCCCCCGCCGCCCCCCAGGAATGGCTCACCTCACGGCGGAAAATGCCGTCGGCGCCAACAACTGGCTGCGGATGTTCTCGACGAGTTGGCCGTCCCGTTCTGAGCTGGCGACCACCGCAGCCCATTCCGGATCGGCCAGAAAGGCCTCCCATCGCCTCTCCCGCTCCGCCAGGCTGTCCCAGGCGAGCATGTAGGTGACCTCCTGGCTGCTTTCGCCGATCACCGTGGTCCAGAAACCGGCCTGGCGTATGCCGTGCTTCTCCCAGATTCGCAGCGTCTCGTGCTCGAACCGCGAGAGCAGCGCCGGCATACGCCCCGGCGTGCAACGGTAGATCCGTAGTTCGTAGATCATGACCGTTCCGCCCTGCTGTCAGACCAGCTTGACTTCGACGTCGATATTCCCGCGAGTGGCTTTGGAATAGGGACACTGCACATGCGCTTCGTCCACAAGCGCCTCGGCAATTTTATGCTCAAGGCCCGGCAAGCTCACGTATAGTCGCGCTCCGATGGAATAAGCGCCGTCGGCATTATTCAGATCCACTTCGGCGTCGATCGCGAGATCGGGGGGAAGGGTGATCTTCATTCTTTGCGCGATAATCGCCATCACGCTCTCGAAGCACGCCGACCAGCCGGCCGCGAACAATTGTTCCGGATTGGAGCCGGTTCCTGGCGCACCCGGCCGCGAAAGCTTGACTTCGAGTCGTCCGTCGCTGCTGCGCGAGGCTCCTTCACGGCCCCCGGTCGTGTGGACCTTGGCGGTGTAGATGACCTTCCCGGCGTGGGACATGGTTCGTTCCTTTCCAAGAATGTTGGGGGCGTCAGTGGCCGGCCGCCTGGCCGCCATCCACGTGGATGGTCTCGCCCGTCACGAACCCGGCGGACTCGAGGTAGAGGATCGCTCCGACGATGTCGGAGACCTCGCCCATGCGCCCGAGCGGATGCAGGGCCGCTAACTGCGCGTGCGTCTCGACCGGATGCATGGGCGTCTTGATGACGCCAGGGGCGACCGCGTTCACGCGGATGCCCTGTCTGGCGTATTCGATCGCCAGAGATTTCGTCGCCGAAGCGAGGCCGCCCTTGGTCAGCGATGCGAGGACCGAGGGGACGTTGGAGTTCGCGTGATCGAGCAGGCTCGTCGTGATCTGCACGACATGGCCGCTCTTACGCTTCTCCATCTCGGCGATGGCCAACTGGGTGATGTTGAAAAAACCAGTGAGGTTCACGCCGATGAGCGCCGCGTAGTCAGCTTGCGCGTATTGTGTGAACGGCTTGGCGATGAAGATGCCGGCATTGTTGACGAGCGTATCGATGCGCCCGAACCGCGCCACAGCTTCAGAGACGACGCGCTCGGCCGTCGCCCGGTCGGCAATGTCGCCGGCAACGGTCAGTATGTTTTCGTCGTCAGACGGCTTGATCGAACGTGATGTGGCGACCACGCGATAGTTAAGCGCGCGATACGCCTTCACGAGAGCTTCGCCGATACCTTGCGAGGCGCCGGTGATAACTGCAACCTTCATTTCGACGCTCATGATGCCCTCCTTCGGGGCTTCGATTTGATAGGCGGAAGGTAGGTCCATGCAGGGCTTGAGAGAACCAGGGCCGCCCCCAACATATTCTTTCGGGAAACGAGAGAATGAGCATGCCGCGGCTCGAGGATCTGGAGGCCTTCATCGCCATCGCCGACAAGGGCAGCCTCACGGCTGCCGCGCGCCACCTCGGACGGTCACTGCCATCGGTCAGCCGCTCGCTAGCGGCGCTGGAGAATGATCTCGGAGTGGAGCTCATCGCGCGCACGACGCGTCGCTCGGTCGCCACTGAAGCAGGCCTTGTCTTCTATCGCCGTGTCGGCGCGGCGCTCTCGGAGATCGAGGCTGCGAAACGCGAGGCGTTGAACCGCCACTCCGAACCGAGCGGCCTTCTGCGCATCACCAGCTCGACCGGATTGGGGCCGCTCCACATCGTGCCCGCGGTCAGCGCATTCCTGGAGCTGCACCCCAAGGTCGATGTCGAGCTCGACCTCTCGGACGGCTACGTCGATCTCATCGATCGCGGATTTGATCTAGCAATCCGCACGGGCGAACTCCCGGACTCAAGTCTCAAGGCAAAACGCGTCGCCAACTTCCGCCGCGTCGTCTTTGCGGCCCCGAGCTATCTCGCAAGACGCGGGCGGCCGGAGACGCCGGATGATCTCGCGACGCACGAATGCATTGTCCGCACGGCGGCGCAGGAAGGCGACGCGTGGTCGTTCCTCGTCGATGGGCGGCCAACGGTCGTGAAGGTCGCCGGGCGGTTTCGCGCGAGTGGTTCGCCCGCGACCATCGAGGCGGCGGTCGAAGGGCTGGGGATAGCCAACGCGCCTCTGTGGCAGGTGCTTTCGCTCGTCGACCGCGGCGCGATCGAACTGGTCCTGGAGGCTTTCGAGCCGCCGCGCCTGCCGATGCACGCGGTGTGGCCGGCCACGCGGCTGCTGCCGGCCAAGACGCAACTCTTTATCGAGTTCTTTGCCGCCCGGATGAAGAAGGAGCGCTTCTGAACAGCCCGGGCGTCGGCGGGGAGCGGCCGTCGACCCGGTAGGTCACCGGGTCGACCTTCGCGACCATCAGCCCCGACGCGCCGAAAGACGCGGCGAGGATCGCCAGGAACACTTGGCCGGGATTCCATCCGCTGTCAGAGCGCCACATGGTCCCTGACCGCGGCTTCCAGCGCCGGCTTCAGCCCGAGGAACCGCTCGTCGATCGCTTGCGGATTGTCGCGGTTCATGGCGACCATCTTGGCCTGGGCTTCGCCGCCCCGGGTCACTTCGAACGCGCCGGCCTCGATGCCCTCGACGATCGCATCGGCTACGTCGGACGCCGGTTCGCGCCCGAAACCGAGTTCCGGCCCCGCCCGGTTCGACTTCATCATCGGCGTGTCGGTGCCGCGGGGATAGGCGGTCAGAACGTGGACGCCCTCGCCCTTGAGCTCGCGCCGCAGCGCCTCGCCGAACCGGGAAAGGCCGGCCTTCACCCCCGCATAGGTCGTGTAGAAGGGCGCGCCGACCAGGGCGATGCCGGACGTGACATTGACGATCACGGCCTCGCCGCTGGCGCGAAGCGCCGGCAGGGCCGCGCGGGTGAGCAGGATCGGCGCTAGCAGGTCGACCGCCACCATGGCCTCGATCTCGGCTTCCGAGATGGCTTCGAGCCGGCCGGCACGGACGCCCCCGGCATTGTTGACGAGGATGTCGAGGCCGCCCAACGCGTCGAGCGTCTGCCGCAGGGATGCCGCGCGACCTTCGGTAGTGCTGACATCGGCGGTGACGCCCCAGACCTCGCCGCCGCTGGCCTCGAGGTCGGCCACCGCGGCAGACAGGATATCTTGGCGTCGGCCGGTCACCACGACCTTGGCGCCCTTGGCGAGAAGAGCGTGGGCGAGGGCGAGGCCGATGCCGCTCGAACCGCCGGTGATAAGGACGCGCTTGTCTTTCAGGTTCATAGTGTTCGCTCCATTAGGCAGCCGACGGGTAGTTGGATGGGAAGAGCGCGCGCCGGGTCTCCTCGTCGAAGGTGGTCTTGAGCGAGTGGTTGTTGGCGATGGCGCGAGCCCAAGCGGGCAGCAAAGTCATACGACGATCACGACGGAAGTTTATCTGCGAGCACGTGGGCCTTGCGGATGTGAGGCGCCGTGGCGAGGAGTTCGTCGGCATGCGCCATGAGCGCTGCAGCGACCTGGCCGGCGAGATGCGCCTCGCGGCCTGCCTCATCATTGAAAGCGTCGAAGATCGCGAACGTGTCCTTGTCGTAGCGCGCAGCAAACCAGGCCACCGTACCGGGCTCGGCCGCAACCAAGCTTTGGGCGCTCGCCAGGAAAGCCGCAACCTCTTCTTCCTTCCCCGGCTTTGCCTTGAGTTCGACGTAGAGCGAAACAGTAGTCATGGTATCTCTCCTGAGAGTTGAGATGGATTTAGGCTTGTGACCGGATTTAGTCAGAGCGCTGAGACGCGCTTGCCTGCGATGTTCAAGATTGCGTCCCCGCGATCTTGTCCTGGGCCCTGGTTTCGAAATCGCCGGCCTCATGGCGCTCGCGTAACTGCTCCAAGGGGTCTCCGCTCACGCGGTTGACCATCCGGCCGCGCTTTACTGTCGGCCGCGCGAGGATGGCGTTGGCCCAGCGTTGCACGTTGCCGTAGTCCTGCACCGACAGGAACTCGGCCGCGCCGTAGGCCCACCCCTTGGCGAGCCCGCCGTACCAGGGGAAGACTGCGATGTCGGCGATCGTGTAATCGGGGCCGGCGAGGTATTCGCTCTCGGCCAAGCGGCGGTCGAGCACGTCGAGCTGGCGCTTCACCTCCATCGCGAAGCGGTCGATCGCATATTCGATCTTGCTCGGCGCGTAGGCATAGAAATGCCCGAAGCCGCCGCCGAGATAGGGTGCGCTGCCCATCTGCCAGAAGAGCCAGTTGAGCGTCTCGGTGCGGGCCCGGACGTCCTTCGGCAGGAAGGCGCCGAACTTCTCCGCCAGATAGAGCAGGATCGAGCCGGATTCGAAGACTCGGACCGGTTCCGGACCGCTGCGGTCGAGGAGCGCCGGGATCTTCGAGTTCGGGTTCACCGCCACGAAGCCGCTGCCGAACTGGTCGCCGTCGCCGATCCTGATCAGCCAGGCGTCATACTCGGCGCCGGCGTGGCCGAGGGCCAGCAGTTCCTCGAGCATGATGGTGACCTTCACGCCGTTCGGCGTGCCCAGCGAATAGAGCTGCAGCGGATGGCGTCCGACCGGCAGCTCCTTCTCATGCGTCGGGCCGGCGATCGGCCGGTTGATGCTCGCGAATGTACCCCCGCTCGGTGTGTTCCAGGTCCAGACTTGCGGGGGCGTGTATTCGGGGGACTCAGCCACGCTCCATCTCCTCAGGCGGCTGACGGATAGTTGGACGGGAAGAGCGCGCGCCGGGTCTCCTCGTCGAAGTCCCTCTTGAACGGATGCGCCTTGCCGACGGCCCGCGCCCGGGCGACCGCCGGACGCGCGTCGACCGTCTCGAACAGGCGCTTGAGGTTGGGGAAGGGAGCCAGAGGATCCTCGGCGCCTTTGCGGACGCGCGACGCGAAATCGAGCCAGCCCCAGGCCGAGATATCGGCGATCGTGTAGGTGTCGCCGACGATAAACTGCCGCCCCTGCAGGTGATCGTTCAGCACCTGGTAGTGGCGTTCCGCCTCCCGGCGGTAGCGGTTCGCTCCGTAGTCGTTGCCTTCCGGTGCGACGTACTGGAAGTGCACGGACTGGCCCGAGAACGGCCCAAGGCCGGAAGCGATGAAGAGCAGCCAGGACAGGAGCTCCGGACGGTCGGCCGGCCGGCCGAGGAACTTCCCTGTCTTCTCGGCGAGGTAGAGCAGGATCGCCGTGGAATCGAAGACCCGCGCCTCCTTGCCGCCCGGCCCGTCCGTGTCGACGATCGCAGGCGTCTTGCCGTTCGGATTGATGGCGCGGAAGGCGGGCTCGTGCTGCTCGCCCTTGCTGGTGTCGACCGGGACGACCTCATAGGGCAGGCTGATCTCTTCCAGGAAAAGCGCGACCTTCGCGGGATTGGGCGTCGGGTGGAAATAGAACCGGATCATGACGTCTCCTCTTGGGCCGGGGCGTCCCGGCCTGCATGCAGGCGGTTTGCTCTTCGGTGGGGTCCACACGTTGGTTACGCGGTCGGGCCGTTCGCCCATCATCCCTTGCGTGTGCTCTTGGGAATTCGCGTCCTGGCGGCCACCACCCCGTGACCAGTGATGATCTGCGGTCTCGATACGAAACGGCCGTGCTGGCTTTGCGAGAGCAGGTCGCGGCAATGCGTGACGCAGGCGTGTCGGCCGAATCCATCGCACGCGCCGTGTACGCGGAGCGTCGTAAGTTGGGCTCACGCTTCAAGGAACAGACACCCGAGCCCGTGCGCTCGCAGATCTATCAGCGGACCCTGACCGTTTATGGCGACCCCATCGGGCCCACGATCGAGTGGCTTCGAGCCCAAGGCAAAGGCTGGGACGACATCATCGATAGCGCCGCCCGGCCGGGACCTCTCCCGTCCCTGCGCGGCGCACCGCCTCCGATCGCGACGTCCTCCTCTTGCTAGTCGACGACCCGGCTAGAGCGCGTCGATCCACGCGGTCACCGCGGCGTTCACCTCGTCCTTGCGGTCCTGCATGATCCAATGACCTGCGTTGGACCAGACGTCGACTTTCGACTTCGGGTGCGAGAACCACGGCCGCATGCGGTCGGCCTGGGCCGGATCGCAACACAGGTGGTAGACGGGCGCGGTCAAGCTTCTGCAAAACCTCGCGCTCGCCTCTCCGACGCCCACTTGGCTGGGTCCGAAGAACAGCGGACCGAAGGACTCGCGTACGACGTGCGGGGCCATCCCCTGGACGCGTCTCGCGTGAGGGCCGCCACGGTTCGTCAGATCAATCCGTTGAATGGCGCGCGCCAGGCTTCCACTTCATCGAGCCGGCTCGCCCAGCCGAGGATGTATTTGTAGCGATCGAACGGCATCTTCGCCTCGCCTGCGAAAGGCATGATCGACGCTGTGCGAAAGTCGGCATAGGTCAACCGATCTTCGATCAGCCAGCGGCGCGAGGCCAGAATATCGTCGAGCACCCGGGCGTAGCGGTGAAATTCACCTTCTGCCTCGTCGATGACCCGCGGATCGGGCGGCAGATCGAGATACTTCGGCTTGACGAGGTTTTCGAAATAGTAGGCCTCGCCCGCAAGCGTCAGATGACGTTTGCTCCAGCTCAGCCATCTGACCGTCTCGGGCAAGGAGTCGCCAGCCGGCCAAAAGTCGGAGCCCGCGATCTGCGACAGCCGACAGGCGATGGCGTCGGTTTCCCACAACGTCTTGTCGCCCTCGACCAGCACGGGCACGAGCGTGTTCGGGTTGATCGGCCGAAACGCCTCCTCATGGTCCGGGTGGCGCGGGCTGGCCCGAATGTATTCCACAGGCGAACCGAGATGTCGGGCGACAGCGACGGCGACCCGGGGATTGAGATTCATGGAGTAGTAGAGTTTCACGCGCGTTCCCCGATTTTCTAGCGGCCGTGCGAAACAGAATGTTCGCCGCAGATGTGCGCCAGAAGCATTGCGGTGAGTCCGGCTTGCCCCGTGTGGGCGCGATCGAGGGAGTTCGCGGCCAAGGCCGCGCCGCCGGCCAGCGCCAGGCCTGCCACGAGCGCGATGCTCGCCCATCGCGCCGGAAGCAGTCGCGCAAGGGAGCCTTTTGCAAGGCCACGCGAAGCGGCGAGCGCCGCCATGAACAGGCCCGCAATGGCGCAACACATCATGGCGCGGTTCTCCGGGCGACCGCCTCAACCAGCCTCGGCATGGACGCCGCACCCGCAATCCTTCGGATGATAGCGGCCGTTACGTTCGACCATGCCTCCCTTGCCGTACATGTTCCGCGGTCGCACCCAGTCGGCCATCGTGTGATAGGGGCCGTTCTCGTTGCGCCCCTTCGGCATCAGGTCGAAGATCCGGTAAATACCGAGGAAACCTTCGGCGCCTCGGCTATAAGCCGAGTAGGTATGGAAGATCCGTCCCTCTTCGTCTTTGTAGAAAATAAGATTACCTGTGTCCGTCACGCCCTCGGGATTGAAGGTGACATGGGCGTCGTGGTGAAAATCGCTGCCGAAGCATGACACCCACGGAAACCGCCAACCCATGCGCCGCCGAAGATCTTCGATCTCGTCGATTGGCGCCGGGGCGATGACCACATAGCTCACATCATTGCCATTCAGGTGCTCGAGCAAGCCTGCGACATGGTCGACTTCGAGCGAGCAGCCGGTGCATTGAAGCTTTTGCCCCGAGTTGAGCATGAAGAGTTTGACGAACAGTTGGCTTCGGCCGTCGAAGAGGTCCGACAAAGTTCGCGCCCCGGAGGTGTTTTGAAAAACGTAAGTCTTCTCGACCTCGACCCAAGGCAGCGCCCTCTGTTCGGCGCTCAAGGCGTCACCGGCGCGGGTGAACGCCTTTTCCTTGGCGATCAGGTCGGCGCGCGCGGCGCGCCAGTCTTCACGGGAGACAACTTCATGTCGCATGACTGTGACTCTCTGCTGATTTGGACGTGAAAAGCAGCTCGAAGTAACGCCGTAGGTGTAGGACGCTGTCGACCGCGACCTGTGGATCGTCAGTGGCCTTGGCGAGGATGAAGGCGCCCTGCAGAACGGCCTGGGTGTGGATCGCCAGGCCGTGCGCCGTCAGGCCGCTCAGGGGTTGATATCTGTCGATAGCCTCAGCCAGGTCCTCCTCCAGAGTCCCGACATGGCCGATGATGCTCGCGGAGCACGCCCGGCGGATCGCCGGATGGCTCAGGAATGTCTCCTGCGCCATCGTTCCGGCGACGCAGGAGAACTCGGCAGGCGCCCCGCGAATGAGCGAAACCCGAAGATCGACATAGGCGAGTATGCGATCGAGCGGATCGGAACCGTCGTGGTAGGCCGACTGGGCGAACATCTCTCCGGTCGTGGCCGACCAGTGATCGACAGCGGCGACCGCCATGTCTTCCTTGGATTTGAAGTGATGAAAGAACGCGCCCTTCGTCACATCGGCGGCGGCGCAGAGGTCATCGACCGTCGTCGCACTGTATCCCTTCTCCCGCAGGAGACGCAGGGCGGCGTCCAGCAACTTCGATCGCGCAGGCGTGGAGATCGCTGCCGGGGCTGAGGTCGTCATGGCCACGACCATACCAACTAGTCGGTATGGAGTCGACTCAAGTTCGACCCCACCTGGCCCAGCTTGCGGAGGGCCAGGGGTGAATCGGGAAATGCGCCGGGCTCCGCGCGCGGCGTCAGCCCGGCGAGACGACAGGAGTGCGGTAAGGTCAGGCGACCAGTCGCTGGCGGAGCTGGTCGAGGATCGGGAAGATAGCCGACGGTTCCGGCCGGCGGGTGTAGTCCGCGTTGACCTCGGCGTAGGCGATCACGCCGTCCTTGCCGATGACGTAGCGGGCCGGCATCGGCAGGGTCCAGCTATCTTCGCCGTTGAACTGCGCCACGTCGGCGCCGAGCGCCCGTTGGATCTCACGAAGATATTCCGGGAGGGTCCAGCGGACGCCAAACGCCGCGCCGACCTCGCCGCCCAGGTCGCCGAGGATCGGAAAGCCGAGACCATTCTGACGCTGCGACTTGCGGCTGTTGGCCAGCGTCTGCTGCGAGATGGCGACCAGGCTCGCGCCGCGCGCCTCGATCTCCGCCCGGGCTTCTTCCAAGGCGGCCAGATCGAAGTTGCAGTAGGGGCACCACACGCCGCGGTAGAAGGTGACCACCAGGGGCCCCTTGGCGAGGAGCGCCTTCGACGACACAGGCTTGCCGTCGGCGTCCGGCAGATTGAATTCGGGGGCGACATCCCCAGCCTTCAACGCCCTCTCCGGAGCCCCCGCGGCGATCAGTTCGTCGATGGCGCGGTGAAACGCCTCGACCACGGGCTTGGGGGCGAGGTTGGTTTCGAATTCGACCTTCAGCGCGTCGAGCTTGCCTTGCAAGGGCAGGCCGGACCTGGCGATCGAGGCGAGGGTTTCCTGAAGGGACATCGACCTTCTCCTGGGTGGGTAGAGCGCGACGAGCGTCGTGGCTGCAGGATCGATCTTTCCACTCCGCCTCAATAGCCAGGCTACGTGGGTTTGAATTATCCAATTTTGCTATGAGTGATCATCTTAGCGCTTTGCGACTGTTCGCTCGCGTTGCTCGGCGCGGCAGTTTCTCCGCGGCTGGCGCGGAGCTTGGCGTCCCGCAGTCAACGGCGTCGCGCACCATCGCAGCGCTGGAGCGCGAGATCGGCGCGTCGCTGCTGGTCCGCACCACGCGCGCGGTCACCCTCACCGACACGGGCGCCGATTTACTGGCCCGGATCGAGCCGATTCTGGCTGATCTGGACGAGGCTGAGCACGCGGCGCGTGGAACTGGAGAACTGAGGGGTCTGCTGCGTGTGGGGCTCGGGACGAGCCTGGGCGTGCGGCTGGTGATCCCGCGGCTAAAGCTATTCGTCGATCGCCATCCGGCGCTGCAGGTCGAGCTGATGCTGGATGATCAGCGCCAGAATCTGGTCACCGAGGGCGTCGACGTGGCGCTGCGGTTCGGGGCGTTGACCGATTCCACTGCAACGATCCGCAAGCTCAAGGCCTGGCCGCGCCTGCTCGCCGCCTCGCCGGCCTATCTGGAAGGCGCCCCGGCGCTCGATACGCCGGCGGATCTGGCCTCCCACGCAGTGATCATCGGTCCCCAGGGCGTCAGCGACTGGTCGTTCCGCAAGGATGGAACTGCGACGTCCGTGCGTATCGAGGGGCGCCTGAGAATTCCTGCCATGGAGGGTGCGCTGACGGCCGCCATGAGCGGCATGGGGATCGTCCTGGTGATGGCCGGCGCCGTTCGGCGGGAGCTCCAGACTGGCTCCCTGGTCCAGATCCTGCCGGACTGGGACCTGGGCTCGGTCGATATGCACGCCCTGTTTGCCGGCGGCCGCGCAGCCAAGCCGTCCGCGCGCGCCTTCGTCGCCTATCTCGAGGAGGCCTTGCAGGACGCGTGAAGGGACGCATCGCCGTGCCCTGGCGTGAGACGCGCGGTCAGTCCTTTTCGTGTGGCTCGTTAGGGAAGCGCTGAGGCGCCACAGTGAAGGCCGCGTTGCGGGGCTGCCCTGCCGACCTGACGGCGGATCTTGGCCAGCCTGCGGTTGCAGGCTGGCCATGCTGATCAGCGAACAGGCTTCCGGCTCAATTGCCGGCTTTCATGTGGTCCGACGACATCGCGTCGTGGGAGGCATGGGCGTTCTTGTGGCCCTTGGCGTGGCCCGCGCTCATGTGGTCCGCGTTCATGTGACCTGAGCTCATGTGGTCGGAGCTCATGTGGTCCGAGCTCATCTGTCCTGTGCTCTTGGTGGTTTGCGCGCTGGCGGCGCCAGCCGTCGCGAGGGCGAGGCCGGCCACCAGGGCGACCGGGAGGATCGTCTTCACAAATAGGTCCTTTCAAGTGAGGTCTTGCGACCAGGCATCCCGTGCGATGCGGGATTGTTGATCGTCGGTGCTGCGACGAAAGGGGGTTACGAGCGGGCCGCCGCGAGGATCGGTCCGCCTGGCCCGGCCTGCACCAGCACGGCCGTCTTCAGGCCGGGCCGCTGGGCCGCGGGCAGAGTGAATGTCCTGGAGCCGCCGGACCAGTCGCCCAGCCGCGCCACCTGACGCACCACGTTGCGGTGAGGGAGCGTGCGGCCGCCGTTCTCGCCCCTCTGGATCGGGACCTGGATGATGTTCGGATCGTAGCGGACCAGGAGCACCACGCCGTGCGCGCCCACCCCGGCAACGGTCACGCGATCGCCAACGATGCTGACCTTCGGGCCGCCCTCGCCCCGATCCTCGCGGTGGATGAGGGCGTCCAGTTCATCGCGGCGATTGCCGATGACGTCGGCGCGGCCGTTCACCACAACCTCGGGCGTGGCGACATCGCTGCGGTGGAAGGCGTGGGCGTAGTCCCACTGGCGCGCCGTGTAGGCCGGGCTGCCGAAGGTGTCCTTCCAGCCGAGCTGGTCCCAGTAGGTCACCTGCCAGGAAAGCGTCAGCACGTCCGGGCGGTCGGCGAGCGCCATGACGTTGGCGTTGGCCGGCGGGCAGGACGAGCAGCCCTGGCTCTGGAACAGCTCGACCACCGTGGGGTGGGCGGCGTCAGCCGCCATGGCGGGCATGGCGCCGGCGGCAAGGCCTGCCGCCGCCACGATGGAGCCGATAACGGTCGGAAGTTTGCTCACTTCGACTCTGCGCATCTGTGTGTCCGTTCCTCCCGACTGACCGGGCTGATCGGCTCGGAGTACGACCGGGACCGATCTGCGGTTACAGCGGAGAAACGGGTCGGCTAGAGATTCTGCCGGCGCCAACGATGGTGCGGGAGATGGCGAGCCAGGTTGAAGGCGCGAGCGCGCCGTCGCCCCGCAGGGCGGGGAGGTCGCGAGTTCGTCGTGGAGGCTGCGTGGGGGCGGCGATCGACGTCGCATGCCCTGGCAAGCGACACCCGGCGTTAGCGCAGCAATGCGCTTCTGGACGGCCCAGCCGCCGGCGGGATTGGGCGCCCGCGCGTCGGCGCTACAGGCCGCTGAGGGCGAACCAGTCTCGCAGGCTGCGGGCGACGAACTCGGAGAGGGAGCCCCGAGGATCGAGAGCCCACTGAACCACGGCGCCATGATACTGGGCGTCGAGGAGGTCGGCGGCCCTGTCAGGCGGGATCGGCAGGGGCGGAAGGCGCGTCAGGATCTCCTCACGAAATAGCCTGAACCTGTGGCGAGCCAGGCGATTGAGGGCGGGATCGCGGATGTCCTCGCGCAGCCAGAGCAGGTGGTCGGCCATGTTCGGATTGTCGCCAAACAGCTTTGTCGCGTCGGCGTAGATCCGGATCACGAGGCCCGCGCCGACGCCTGTGGGCAGGCTCGCAAGCCATTGGACAAAGCGCTCGTTGTCGAGGGCGAAGGCGCGCTCGATCAGTGTCTGCTTGTCGCCGAACCGCTGGAAGAGCGTGGCTGGCGAGACGCCGACTTCCCTGGCGAGGGCGCCGAGCGTGAACCCCGCCGGGCCGGAGGCCGCCATTACGGGGAGGGCGCGCGTCAGGATCTCCTCGTCACTGATCGTCTTGCGTCTCGGCATCCCCAGGGGGCGCTATCAGTGCGAGCGGGGGGCGCGAGCCGGCGCAAGGCCGGGACCAAGCTTTTCAAGGCCAAGCGCGACGGCGAGCAGCTCGGACAGGTCCCTTCGGGCGGGGTCCTGGTGGATTTGCATATACCGCGCCCATGCCAGCGTCTTCGCGCGGTCGTCGAGCGGCGGCTTTGAGGCGGCGGCTCTCACACGCGCATCGAACAGGCTGGGGAAATCAGGCGTCCGGCCGTCGACATCGGTAAAGCCGTATTCGCGGGCCAGGTCGGAGGCGAAGAGGATCAGGCCGGCCTTGCGCTTCACGTCTGGATCTGCGGCCAGGGTGGCCGCCGCACGGCCGACCAGGGTCGGCGACTCGGACTCGGCGAAGTAGGGGTCCTTCGCGATTGCGTCCTGCCAGGTTTCCTCATCAACGCCGAAGTATCCGAGCACCGCTTCCGACCGCAGAAAGCCGGGTGACAAAGCGAGCGCCGTGACGCCTGTGCGCGCCAATTCCATCGCCATGCCATAGGCGATGCGCGCCAGGGACGACTTGACGAGGTCGTAGAGGAGGTGACCCCGGTAGCCGGCGAAGTGGCCGTCGATCACCTCGACGATCAGGCCCCGGTCCGCCTCGACCATCATGGGCGCGAAATGCCGGTTCGTGATCAGGTGGCTGACGAGGGTCTGGTCGAGGTAGGCGCGCACATTGGCGAGGTCGTCCTCCCAGAAGGACTTCGCCCAGTCGATCATGGAGTCGGCGCCCCAGATGCTGTTCACGAGCAAGTCGAGCCGGCCCGCTTCGCTTCGAACGCGCTCGGCGAGGCTCGCCACTTCGTCCTCGCTGGTGTGATCGACTCGCACCGCGACTGCGTGACCGCCCGCCTTGGCGATGAGGTCCGCGGTCTCGTCGATGGTCTCCGGGCGATCCATTCCCCCAGCGCGCCCGGCGACGCTGCGCCCGGTGCAATAGACCTGGGCGCCCGCCTCGGCGAGCGCCCTGGCTATGCCCCGTCCCGCGCCGCGCGTGGCGCCGGCGACGAGAGCGACCTGCCCAGCGAGCGGCGCGCGTTCCGGGGTCATGTCGGACGAGCCTCCCGGTGATTTATAAGTGATGCATCAGTTATAAACGATTTGGCCGGGTCAGCCAACCCAACCCGTGGGGCGCCGTGCGCGCCAAGCGGAGGCGCAACAGAAAACGGCCCCCGCGGGGCCGCCTTAACATTCCGATTTTCCACGAGAAAAACTGGAGCGGGCGAAGGGATTCGAACCCTCGACCCCAACCTTGGCAAGGTTGTGCTCTACCCCTGAGCTACGCCCGCCCGCTCCTCCGGGGACTGGCCCCGGAAACGAAGGAGGCGCTTATTGCAGAGGGTCCCGGCCTTGGCAAGCGCCTCCAGCGGACCGGATCAGCCGCCGAAGCGCGGCGACTTGAGGCGGCGCTTGTTCACGTGCGCCTTGGGCGCGGGGCCCGTCTCGGCGGGCATCTCCCCCTTGAAGTAGTAGCGCTGCCAGGCCTCCTTGACCGTCGCCGGATCGCCCTTGCGGAGTCGCGAATTGAAGTCCTCCCGGCGGTCGCGCCAGGCCTCGTACTGGCCATGCAGATCGAAGTCGCGCTCGAGCGGCTTCTGCACCACCTCGACGGTCTCGAGCACCTTGTCCTGCACGAGGGTGAGGAAACAGAAGGGCTCGCCCTTGGCGAAGCGCACGCGGCCGGGGCGCGTGAACATCCAGTTCATGGTGAAGGGAAAGGGCAGCCAGTCCGTCTCGACCAGGCCCATGAGAGGCTGGATGCCGTCCTTGACGTGGTTGGGCGCGCCCATCGCCCACATCGACCAGCCCTCCGGCGTGCGGAACAGGTAGCCCGGGTGGAAGGTGAGGACGCCCTGCGAGAAGTGGCTCTTCACGAAGTCGTCGAATTCCGGAAACGGGTGATCGGCCTGGATGGTGATGTCGCGCTGGTTGGGCCCGCCGTTCCACTCCGCGGTGAAGCTCACCGGGCACAGGATCTCCCAGCCGGTGCAGTTCGCCATCACCATCGGCAGGCAGCGATAGGCGTGCCGGTCGCCGAAGGTCTCCATCCAGGCGCGCTGCTGACGCCCGGGCACGATCTCGGGCGGACGGGAGGTGGTCGGGAAGCACTCGAGTTGCATGGCGTGGGTTCTTAGCGCGGGGTGGTCGGAGCGACAAACGTAGCGGGGCAGCTGGGAGTAGCGGCTCGCCTGACACCGATCACTGCGTAGTAGCAGTGCGCTTTATGTAGAGCTCAATCTCCTTGAGTTCGCGATCTGCCTGATTCCGCTCTTCGCTGCTGGCGGTTTTCGAATCCTTCAGACGCTGCAGCTGGCTCACTCGTTCGATGAATTCGCGATAGGTCATGCCGGCGAACGAGGCGCGTTTCGCCTCGACCACAGGCAGCTCAACGAAGCTGGCTTCCTGCGGCGCGCGGAACACCTTCACCGTCGCCTTCCGGTAGTCCTCAGGTTTGGCGGCGAAGATGTTGTCCACATAGGTCTGGGGATTGCGGTCGTAGAGCGGGAACCAGCTCGACTGGATCTGCACCATGATCCGATGCCCCGGCAGGAAGACGTGGTTGGTCGTGGGCAGGGCGAAGCGGAAGCTGTCCATCTTGCCGGCCGGGATCGGGGTGGGGTGCGATGGATCCTTCCTGTACCGGCCGCGCAGAATGTCCATGGCGACCGCCAGCTGGTAGCCGCCCATCTCCGCCTGCTCAGGCACTTCGTCCGGATAGACGTCGATGAGCTTGACGACGAAATCGCCGTCGGTCCCGGTGGTGGAGGCGAGAATGTTCGCCACCGGCTGACCGGAGATCTGCACCGGCGTGGTGAGCACGTCGGTCTCGTAGACGAGCACGTCCGTGCGGCTCCCAAATTCGCGCTGGTCGTCCTCGAGCCAGTAGCGCCAGGTCGATCCTTGCGCGTAGGTCGGCCGGATCGGCCGGATCCGATAGGGGACAGGCTTGGCCGGATCCGAGACATACTCGTCGAAGGCGCCGTCGGATGCCGCGGGCGCGGCGAAGGCCAGCTTTCCCCTGGGCTGGAGGTAGAGCTTCTGCGGCTTCGAGGCGCAGCCGCTCTCGCAACTGAGCGGCCAGCTCTGGTAGCGCCGCCAGGTGCGGGTCCCCGTCTCGTAGGCCGTCACCGGGGCGATATCGGCCTTGGGACCATCCTTCAGGTGTTCGTCGAGGAAGGGCTGAAGGACGTTGAGGCGGAACCAGTAGCCGGTGTCGCCGTCCCACACGAGCGGGCCGAGCTTGGACCCGTCGCCGTTGGCCTGGCCGTGGAACCAGGGTCCCAACACCAGGTAGTTCATGTCGTTGTGGACGTCCTTCGGCTCGGTCGCCTCATAGGCGGCCACCGCGCCGTAGATGTCCTCCTGGTCCCACAGGCCGCCGACATAGAGGGTCGGCACCTTCAGGGGCTCGGCCGCGAGCAGCTTGTCCACCGCCTGACCCTGCCAGAAGGTGTCATAGGCGGGGTGCGCCTCGAGCTTCCGCCAGAAGCCCAGCTGCTCCATGCCCATGTCCCCACCCAACGCGCCCGCCGAGCCGTCGCGCAGATAGTTGTCGTAGTCGTCGAAGGCCGGGGTAAACCAGTCCTGCTCGCTCTTGCGCGTGGCTTCCTGGCTGTAGACGTAGTCCATCATCTCCTGGCGGAACGCGCCGTTGTGGAACCAGTCGTCGCCCTTCCAGGTGTCGACCATCGGGTTGATCGGAACGGCCGCCTTCAGCGCCGGGTGCGGGTGGATCAGGCCCATCAGCACGGTGAAGCCGTCGTAGCTGGTGCCGATCATGCCGACCCGGCCGTTGGATTCCGGCACGTTCTTCACCAGCCAGTCGATGGTGTCCCAGGTGTCTGTCGTGTGGTCGACATTGGTCGGGTTGAGCGGCCCGATGACCGGGCGGTTCATCACGTAGTCGCCCTGGGAGCCATGCTTTCCGCGGACGTCCTGGAAAGCAAGGATGTAGCCGTGCTGGATGGCGACGTCGTATGTGGAGTGGACCGCATCGGCCAGGTGCGGGGTGCCGGTCTTGATCCCCTTCTCCGCGTCGTATGGCGTCCGGTCGAGCAGGATCGGATAGCCGTGCGCCCCCTTGGGGACGATGATCACCGTGTGCAGCTTGACGCCGTCTCGCATCGGGATGTCGACGCGCCGGACTTCGAAGTCGAAGGGCGCCGTAACTTCATGGAATGTCGCGGGAATATCGCCGCCGGCTGGCGGCGGCGTCTGGGCCGCGCCGGTTCCGCTCGCACCGAGCGCGAGCGCCAGCGCGCCCGCAGCCAGGATCAGTCTCATAGTCGGAGGTCCCCCTGTCGCGCCCCCGCTGGTACACGTCTCCGGACGATACGCAAACCCGCCGGACAAGGGAGCGTCAGAACGTGACGCGCGAGCTCACCAGCCAGGCGTTGCTGTAGGTGGGTGTCAGGGCCGGCGTCAGGACCACCTTGGGCGTGAGTGCGGTCTGATAGCCGACGCCGATGATGAGGTTGTTGTTCTTCGTCAGCGGCAGTCGCCCGATGACGATGCCTGGCGTGAAGAAGAGCTGCGTCTTTCCGGAACGCGGACCGCTGGTCCAGTGGGTCGTGTTGAACTCCACTTCGGGCCAGAAATACTGATCGACGTGAAGCTGGAACGTGACGTTGTTGACGATCTGCACCCCGATCTCGTGCACGTTCGAGAGCGGTATCGGCACGCCGACAGTTGCCTGGATGTCGAAGGCGCCCCACCCCTTGCCGGCCGCGAGGGTGGGGGTCACCACCCAGGCGTTCTGGGTGAATGCCGTGACCCCGGTCGGCGCAGATACGCCGAAGAAACCGGTGACGATGTAGTTGCCGTTCTCCTCGTTGGCGCTGAGGAAGCGCTGCTTGACCGTGAGGAATCCCCAGTCGCCGAAGCCTTCCGCAACCTTCTTTCTGCTCCGCACCTCGTAGGGCGGCAGGTTGATCAGGACCTCGTTGGTCTCATCGGGGATCAACTCTATGCCCTTTCCCCCGTCGTAATTGTTCAGATGGGCGCCGTTGCCCATGTTCTCGCCGAGCGCGTCGAACCGGTACTCCTGCTCAAGTCGGGGAGTGACCGTCGCCAGCGGCGTGATCCAGTGAGGCTGGCTGGCCTTGGCGGCGTCCGACCGGGCCTTCCAGCAGGAGAAGAAGCTGTTGCAGGGACCCGGAGCCGGGGCCGGGACCTGAATGTTCGAGGGCGCAGGCCCGGACTGATCGGTCCCCGCAGCGGGTGAGTCCGACGCCGCCGTATCGCTCGCGCCGCTGGCGGCGCCGTCGCTCGTCGAGTCGCCCTGCGCGCTGGCCACGACCTGGGCCTGGGCGAGCGGACCGGTCAGCAGGAGCGCCGCCCCGGTGAGCCCCGCCCAGGCGCACTTGCTGAGAGTCCTTTGCGTCATGATCATGCCCCTCCGCCGTGACGATAGTCACATTCGTTATGCAGATATGATGCATAACGAATCGTTTCCGCCAACCCAAGGACATGCGATGTCGGACACACCCCCCGCGCTCAGCCTCCGCTTCGGAGGGGCAAGGGCCGGCGAGGATCGCCTTCGCCTGCTCGAGGCGATCGACCGGTTAGGTTCGATCACCGCCGCCGGCCATGAGGTGGGCCTCAGCTATCGCGCCGCCTGGGACGCGGTGCAGGCGCTGAACAACCTGTTCCCCAAGCCTCTCGTCGTCGCCCGGGCCGGCGGCCGGTCCGGAGGCGCGGCCGAGTTGACCGCTGAGGGCGTGGCTGCGCTGAAGACCCTGCGTCATGTCCAGGCCGAGATCGCCTTGACCCTGCAGCGCCTGGAGCGAAGGTTGGGCGACGAGGCCGGGACCCTCCTGGCCGATCCTTGGAGGCTGGTGATGAGGACCAGTGCGCGCAACGCCCTTCGGGGGGTCGTCTCGGATGTCACCCACGGCGCGGTGGACACCGAGGTCACGCTCAAGATCCATGACGGCGTGTCGATCGTGGCAATCGTCAGCAAACGTAGCGCCGAGGACCTTCGCCTCGCTCCCGGGGTGGAGGCCATCGCCCTGATCAAGGCGAGCTTCGTCATCCTCGCCGAAGGAGACGGGTTATGTCGGACCTCGGCCCGCAACGCCCTGTCGGGCACGGTCGTATCGGTTGATGAGGGCGCCGTGAACAGTGAGGTCGCCCTCGAACTGGCTGACGGCAAGACGCTGACCGCGATCGTCACCCGGCGCAGCGCACAGTCCCTGGGCTTCAAGGTCGGCGACCGGGCCACCGCTCTGGTCAAAGCGCCTCACGTCATCCTCGCCGTCGAGTAGCCGACCACGCCCTTTTGGAACTTCCTTGCCTTTGATTGCTCAGATGAAAGAGTTTTCATTGGCTTTGTAGGCGGTATAGCGATGAAGAGTCGCCGGCCGCGGCAACGCGGCATGCGCGCCTGCGTCCTGCGGGCCGCTAACGCCGAGGCAGACGACGTCCCATGCTCGCCCTCGTCCGGATCGCCCTGGCGCGACCCCTGACGTTCATCGTCATGGCCGTGCTGATCGCTCTGATCGGCCCGCTGACGGCGCTGCGCACGCCCATCGACATCCTGCCCGACATCAATATCCCGGTGGTCGTGGTGGTCTGGCAGTACAACGGCCTGCCCGCGCCGGACATGGCAGGGCGCATCATCTACTACTACGAACGGACGATGACCTCGACGGTCAACAACATCGAGCACATCGAGAGCAACTCGGTGACCGGTGTCGGCGTCGTCAAGGTCTACTTCCAGCCAGGGACCGATATCCGGACAGCGACCGCACAGATCACGTCGATCTCCCAGACGGTGTTGAAGCAGCTGCCGCCGGGGATCACGCCGCCTGAGATCCTCAACTACAGCGCCTCGACCGTTCCGATCCTGCAGCTCGCCTTCTCGAGCCCATCGCTCGGCGAGCAGAAAATCTACGATACGGCGCAGAACTTCATCCGTCCCGCCCTGGCTACCGTGAACGGAGCGGCCACGCCCTCGCCCTATGGGGGCAAGATCCGCCAGATCCAGATCGACCTCAATCCGATGGCGCTGCAGTCCAAGGGGCTCTCGGCCCAGGATGTCGAGACGGCTATCGCAAACCAGAACCTGATCATCCCGGCAGGCACGGCCAAGATCGGCCAGTTCGAATATGACGTCGAGCTGAACGACAGTCCGGAAGCTTTCCAGGAACTCAACAACCTGCCGATCAAGACCGTGAACGGCGCGACCGTCTATGTCCGCGACGTCGCCTTCGTTCGTGACGGCTCGCCGCCACAAACCAACGTGGTGCGCGTGAACGGAGGCCGCTCGGTCCTGATGACCGTGCTCAAGAGCGGCGCGGTCTCGACGCTTTCCATCGTCCAGGGCGTGAAGGACATCCTGCCGCGGCTGGAGCAGACCCTGCCGCCTTCGTTCCAGGTCCACCTGCTCGGCGATCAGTCGATCTTCGTGAAAGCGGCGGTGTCGGGCGTGGTCCGCGAGGGCGTGATCGCCGCGGCCCTGACCAGCCTGATGATCCTGCTGTTCCTCGGCTCGTGGCGTTCATCCCTGATCATCACGATCTCGATCCCGCTGGCGATCCTGATCTCAATCACCGCCCTCTCGGCGCTTGGCCAGACCCTCAACGTCATGACCCTCGGCGGCCTGGCCCTCGCGGTCGGCATCCTCGTCGACGACGCGACCGTCACGATCGAGAACATCAACTTCCACCTCGAGCAGGGAAAGCCGATCCGCGAGGCGATCATGGATGGCGCGCGCCAGATCGTGACGCCGGCGTTCGTCAGCCTGCTGTGCATCTGCATCGTCTTCGTGCCGATGTTCTTCCTGCCGGGCGTGTCGGGCTTCCTGTTCGTTCCGCTGGCCGAGGCCGTGGTGTTCGCGATGATCGGGTCGTTCATCCTCTCGCGGACGCTGGTGCCGACCCTGGCCGGTTATCTGCTGAGCGGCCAGCACGGCGCGCACGAGCGGGAGACGTTGGAGGAGCATGACGCGACGGCGGGACGGCCTCGCACGCGCAATCCCTTCGCCCTGTTTCAGCATGGCTTCGAGAAACGTTTCGAGTGGGTCCGCCTGCGCTACCGCGGACTGCTGGCCATGGCCCTGGAGAACCGCAAGGTGTTCCTGATCGGCTTCATGGCCGTGGTGCTGGCGTCGTTCGGCCTGGTCGGGTTCCTTGGCAAGAACTTCTTCCCCAGCGTCGACGCTGGCCAGATGGTCATCCACGTGCGGGTCCCCACGGGCACCCGCATCGAGGAGACGGCGTCCAAGTTCGACGACATCGAGCAGGCGATCCGCAACAACATCCCCCCCGATCAGACCGGCGACATCGTCGACAACATCGGCCTGCCGTTCAGCGGGCTGAACCTCGCCTTCCAGAACACCGGCACGATCGGCCCGCAGGACGGCGACATCTACGTCACCCTGAAGGAAGGCCACGCGCCCACGGCGCAGTACGTCAAGGAACTGCGGCAGGTCCTGCCCCGGGATTTCCCCGGGACCACCTTCGCCTTCCTGCCGGCCGACATCATCAGCCAGATCCTGAACTTCGGCGCGCCCGCCCCGATCGATGTGCAGATCACGGGCCCGAACGCTGCGGAGAACGAGGCCTACATCGAGAAGGTCATGGAGCGCATGACCCACGTCACCGGGATCGCCGACGTGCGACTGCAGCAGGCGACGAACTATCCCGAGCTGAAGGTCAACGTGGACCGCACCCTCGCCGATCGCCTGAACATCACCGAGAAGGACGTGACCAACAGCCTCTCGACCACCCTGGCCGGCAGCCTCCAGACGGCGCCGGCCTTCTGGCTCAATCCCCGCAACGGCGTCTCCTATCCCATCGTCACCCAGGAGCCGCAGTACCGGGTGGACACGCTCAACGACCTCGACAACGTCCCGATCACATCCGCCAACGGGTCCAACCAGATCCTCGGAGCTCTCGCCGACGTCAATCGGGGCCGGCGCGCCGAAGTTCAGGATCTGGCTGATGATGTCGGCCG